>CADDZH010000096.1 GCA_902812455.1 Chloroflexota bacterium
CTACAGATCCGATCGGCGTTGACCTTATGGCTGCGAACTCCTAAAAATCGAGACACGGGTCGTGTGCCTCTCCGGCCGCACCACGCATGCCTCACTCACCCGCCCACCCGAAAGTGAGGCATTACCATCTAGGAATTAATTCTCTTGACAGGGCATCGCACTTTTGCTAATGTTCGCCTCATCTGCTCCCAGGAGATCAGGGAGGGCAAGCCTTAAACATTGAGGAGGGTTCCTCATGCGCTACACGGTATCAGCCAATCACCAAGGAATAATGAGACTTACGTTTGTTTTCTTCCTCGTATGTTCATTAGGAATCGCAGTCACGAGTTGGGGCAGTATCATTACCGGGAGCGTTTCGGGCAGGGTCACCGATCCGAGCGGTGCTGTCGTTCCGAGCGCACAAGTGACTGCGATCGATACGGAAACTGGCGTTCAACATACCACTCGCACTGACGCTTCCGGCTTTTACTCTTTTCCTGATCTTCCGATCGGCACCTATGAGGTTCAGGTGCGCAAGCTGGGATTCAAATTGTTTCGGGAGACCGGCTTGGTAATCAATGCGAACGCGGCTCTTCGGGTTGACGCGGCGCTCCAGATCGGGGCGACGACCGAGAGCGTCACGGTAACAAGCGCCGCCCTGCACGTTGAGACTACCAGCACGCAGATGGGCGACGTCATCACCGGCACTCAGATGACCGCGATTCCACTTAACGGCCGTTCCTATACGGACTTGCTGGCGCTCCAGCCGGGTGTTGTGCCCGTCCAGACTGGCGAATACACGGTGGCGGCATCGGGCGCTAATCTAACCCCTTCCGGCAACCTAAATACCGGGAACCTGTCGATCAGTGGGGGCCGGGAAAGCGCGAACGGTTTCATGGTGAACGGGGGGAACGTCGAAGAGCCCGGCAGCAACGGTTCCGAAGTAATACCGGACCTCGATGCCATCGCTGAATTTCGAATCCTTACCAACAACTTTGATGCCGAGTATGGCGAATACAGCGGGGGGCTCATAAACGTCGTCACCAAGTCAGGCACAAACCAGTTCCACGGCGACGCCTTCGAGTTCTTACGCAATACCTCATTAAATACCCGCAACTTCTATTCGTACAACCAGACCAACCCGGTCACGGGAGCCCAGATCCCCGGATCGGCGATCGCGGCTTTCCATCAAAACCAGTTTGGCGGCACGTTCGGTGGGCCGATCATTCACAACAAGGTCTTCTTTTTTGGGGACTATCAGGGGACCAGGACGATTCAAGGGGAGGATACCGGCCTGATTGCGGTTCCGACGATCGCAGAACGGGCTGGCGACTTTTCGGCTGCCAGCAGCACTCTGACCGGGAGCGTTTCCGGCCCTTTCTTTGCAAATATGCTTTCGACGAAGCTCGGTTATCCTGTAAGTGCCGGCGAGCCTTATTACACTAGTGGTTGCACGGCTTCCTCCCAGTGCGTATTTCCCAATGCGGTGATCCCGCTGTCAGCCTTTTCGGCACCTTCAGCGGCGCTTTTGAGATACATTCCAACTCCCAACATTCCTGGCGGGTTCTTTTCCAGCTCCGCGCTCAATCAGACTTTGCGCGACGACAAATGGAGCTCCCGAGTGGATGCAAACACGCGCGTGGGCCTGCTCACCGCCTATTATTTCTTCGACGATTGGGATCTGCTGAATCCATATGCCGGCGGCAGCCTTCCCGGGAGTTCTGCCGCGGCCAACGTCGCCCGAGCACAGCAGGCCGAGCTCAGCGACACGAAATCTTTTGGTGCGACCATGGTCAACGTAGTTCGTTTTAACTACACGCGTCTCGCCGGTGAGAGCGATGACCCGACAAGCGGCGTCGGACCGACCTATAGTTCCTTTGGGTTTGCGCCGCCAAGCGCCGGCGGACCTAACCCGATCCAGCCCTCCACCGAAGGCGTCCCGAACGTCAGCACGAATGAGTTCACGTTCGGCGTAGATCCCTCTCCAATCGTACAGAGGAACAACACCTATGAGGTGATGGACGATCTCAGTAAGATTTATGGGACTCACACGCTGAAGCTTGGGGGGCAGTTATCCTTCATCCAAGCTAACCTGATCACAACTTATGGCTACAATGGCGTTTTTAGTTTTTCCGGCGCCGAGACGGGCAATGACATCGCCGACTACCTGCTTGGCGCTCAGAATACCTACTCGCAAGGCGAGCAGATGCCGGAATACACGCGCAGCCGGTATGGGGCGCTTTACGGCGAGGACAGTTGGCGCGCGAAGCCCGATTTAACGCTCAATTACGGTCTCCGGTGGAGCGTGAGCACACCGTGGGCGGAAAAACGCAATGAGCTCGAGACGCTGATTTACGGCAAACAGTCAGCCACTTTCCCGGGCGCGCCACGCGGCTGGGTGTTTCCCGGCGATCCGGGCGTTCCTGACACCATTGCTCCGATTCCATACGACGATTTTGCGCCTCGCGTGGGAGTAGCCTATTCGCCAGGCGCAAGCGGAGGTTTGGCGGGGCGGCTCTTTGGAGGACCGGGCCGGTCGAGCTTCCGGGCGGGATATGGGATATTTTATTCGTCTATCGTGGATGCGGGCTCATTCAACGGTAATGGTGACTCGCCGTATGGCTTTTTCTATGTTAGCCCTGTGCCGTCGCTGTTTGCCGCGCCTTTTATCGATCTGGCTACCGGAAATAACGAAGGCCAGCGCTTTCCGGCGGTACTGCCTCCCCTCAATGTCTCTCCCTCGAATCCCGACACAAACGTCAATTGGCCGTTGTTAGAGCCGATCTCCAGCTCGCCGGTGTGGGAGCACACGAATTCGACGCCTTATACGGAGAGTTACATGGCTTCTTTCCAACGGCAGATCGCAAGCGATAATGTGCTGAGTGTGAGCTATGTGGGGACCCAGGGACATCATCTCCTCATCGATCAGGAGTCGAATCCGAGCAACCCGGCGCTTTGTTTGGAGGTCAGCCAGGCAAGCGAAGTCCTGCCCGGGACAGCTACCTGCGGCCCGTTTGGCGAGACCGGGACTTTTTATCCAATCATTGGGGGCGTCATCGTTCCTCGCAGCCCCTTTGGCGCGGATTTCGGCAGCAATGCCTTCTACGCTACGGCAGCCAACTCAAACTACAACGCTCTGGAAGTCAGCTTGAGGCACACGAGCCATCGCATGACCTTTCTCGGCTCTTATACATACAGCAAGTCATTGGATAACGGCTCGAGTTATGGAGTCGGCCTTAATGGGGACGCAGAGATGCTCAACCCGGTGAACCCGAAGCTCTCAAAGTCGCTATCCGCCTTTGATCTGACCCACAATTTCGTCTTCAGCTACTCCTATGAATTGCCGTTTGACAAACTCTTTCACGCCAACCGGCTGACCCAGGGCTGGATCCTTACAGGCATCACGCGGTTTGCGACCGGCTTACCCGTGACCATCACCGAGCCGGACGACAATTCGCTTTACGGGGCATGCAGTAACGGTCCTGGCGGATGCGTGGATACGCCCAATTTTACGCCCGGCCCGATTCTCAGTAACACGAATCCTCGCTCAGGGAAGGAATATTTCAACACTTCGCTGTTCAGCCAGGAACCTTTCGGAAAGCTCGGGAACTCGAACAAGCGCTTTTTTCACGGTCCAGGAATCAACGACTTCGACATGGCGCTGCTTAAAAATTTCCGGCTCAACGAAAGGTTCAGGCTCGAATTGCGCGGCGAGTTTTTCAACATCTTCAACCACGCGCAATTCAACAACCCGAATGGAAATTTCATCAGCTCGACTTTCGGATATGTCACCAGCGCCGGCGCCCCACGCATTGCCCAGGTGGCGTTGAAATTGTTCTTCTAGCAGACGACCAGGCGGCGTTGCTGAGCGGTAAAGTCATACTCGTGGTGTGCCTGGTTGCGCTCCTCGTCGCTTTGAGCGTGACCCTGGCAGTACCGTCACGGGAAAGCGAGACCGAGTCGCCGGGTGCCGGGTCTTCAAGCATTGATTCCAGCTCGCGGTATCGTATTACACGTCAGAAGCTCCAGCCACTTCGAGCGTCAAACACGATGACGAAACCATACTGGCGATCTTTGTGCGCTTTTTTTCTCGGCTCAGGATTAGCACTCATTTGCGTCGCTCAAGGTTGCGCGCAAACTACGCAGGCCGTTCCCCCGTACCTCGATCCAACGCAACCCATCGAGCTGCGGGTGGATGACCTGCTCAGCCGGATGACGCTCAAGGAAAAGGTGGGCCAGCTCAACCTTCCCTGCGTTTATGTTGACGAGCTCGGAAGAACGATCCCGGAAAAAATGGCCGCATGCAGAAGGTTCGCAGCCGGAACCTATACCAACGAAATCGGTCCGGGATGTGGTTTCTTTACGCTCGCGAACACGATTTTGCATCAAGGTGTGAAGCAGCAGGTGGATTATTTCAATGAGCTTCAAAAAATCGCCCTCACCCAGACACGGCTGAAGATCCCGCTTCTGGAGGATGAAGAAGGCACGCACGGAGCGATGTTTCCGGGAGCAACGGTCTTTCCTGAGGGGCTGGCGATGGGCAGCACGTTTGACATGCCTTTAGTCGAAGCCATTTATGGGGCCGCGGCGCAGGAAGCGCGAGCGGTTGGAATTCACGTATTATCCACGCTGGTGCTGGAGCTCGACCGTGATCCAAGGATGGGACGCAATGAGGAAGGCTACACGGAAGACCCTTATCTTTTGTCTCGCATCGCCACAAGCATCGTCCGCGGCGCGCAAGGTTCCAACATCGATGCGCCGGACAAGGTAATCACGCTAATGACGGATTTTCCGACGCAGAGTGAGCCGGTGAGCGGGCTCGAGCGTGGGGCCATTGAGTTGTCGCAGCGATACATTCGGGAGATCATCTTGCCGCCGTGGATTGCGGCGTTCCATGCCGGGGCCTTAGGCGTGATGGCGGGATACCCGGAAGTGGATGATGTGCCCATCCACTCGTCGGTGAAGTGGCTCACGGATGTCCTTCGCCATCGGCTCGGATTTAAGGGAATTGTGATGAGTGAGGGGGGCGGCTTTGGGACTCTCACTTATGAAGATATCGTTCCGACGCAGAAGCAGGCTGGAGCGCTCGCTTTGCGGGCCGGGGTCGATTTAGACATCACGTACGAGCCGGCCTACATGGGGCCGCTGGTTGAAAACGTTGAAGAAGGCAAAGTACCCATGTGGGAAGTGAATCGAGCGGTGCGGCGTGTGCTGCGGATGAAATTCAAGTTAGGCCTTTTCGAGCATCCTTACGCGGACTTGGCTCGCGCCCAGCGTGTCGTGCACTCGAAAGCCCATCAGCAACTGGCTCTCCAGGCAGCCCGCGAAGGCATTGTCCTGCTGAAGAATCAGAACAATCTCTTACCGCTCAAAAAAGACCTGAAGTCGATTGCCGTAATCGGCCCGAACGCGGACGACGCGCAGAATATGGTTGGCGACTATGCACCCATGGTCATCCTTCAGCCGATGGAGTCGATCGTGGCGGCCATCAAGGCCCAGGTCTCGCCTGCAACGCGCGTGCTTTACGCCAAAGGCTGCAACGTGAACGATCAGGACAAGAGTGGCTTCCCGGCGGCGGTTCGGGCGGCGAGGCATGCGAGCGTAGCCATCGTCGTGGTGGGCGAGCAGGCACGGAGAGAAGGTGCGGGGCCAGGCCGCGAGGCGCCGACGGACGGGGAAGGGTACGATGTAGCCAGCCTGGATTTGACGGGAGTTCAAGAGGATCTCATTAAGGCCGTCTACGCGACGGGCACACCGACGGTGGTGGTGCTGATTAACGGTCGGCCGCTTTCCATTCGCTGGACGGCGGCGCACGTGCCGGCGATTGTGGAGGCCTGGAATCCTGGGGAGCGTGGAGGAGAAGCGGTCGCGGACGTGCTTTTTGGAAATTACAACCCCAGTGGCCGTTTGGCAATCACCATTCCTCGCAGCGTAGGCCAGTTGCCGGATTATTACGACTACAAGCCCTCGAAAGCCTATTGGATCAATCACGGATGGTCGAATCTGAAAGGTTATGTCGATCTGCCCGGCACGCCGCTTTATCCGTTCGGTTACGGGCTGAGTTACACGCACTTTCAATTCAGCAATCTGCGCATCGATCCGGCGCAGATTCTGGCCGAAGGCAAGGCGCGGGTGAGTGTGGATGTAGAAAACACGGGGAGCCGGGCGGGCGTGGAGACGGTCGAGCTTTACCTTCACGAGCGATACGCGCCGGTGTCGACGCCGGTGAAGCAGCTTCGCGGGTTCGAGCGGGTAGCACTCGCAGCCGGTGAGAAGAAGACGGTGACGTTTACGTTAGGGCCGAAGGATCTTGAGTTGCTCGACCGGAGCAACCACTGGGTCGTGGTGCCGGGAACGTTCGATATTATGATCGGGAAGTCTTCGGCGAACATACCGCTGACAGGCACGCTCGAGGTGAAATCCGCCGGATTGCTGGCCGGCTACCGTTAGCCGGTGGCCGCCACTACGTCCAGAAGGTGAATACCCATGCAGCACGACTTAAGAGGACCACTAATACGCTGGGCCTGCTGTGCGCTTGCATGGATGATCCTGGCAAGCATTTCTTCCTTGACTCTTGTTGCCAGCTCGCCAGGTGCCGGACTTCCCTCAACTATCCCGCCCAGGCGTTCCTCTGAAATCCATGATGGCTTCGGAATCAACGTCCCTTTTCCGCGAATGCCCTACCTGCCGTGGAACCGCTGGTGGTGGACGCGGATGGCGGACGCCGGCGTCAAGTGGGTCAGGCTCGGTCAATACGAGAACAGTTCCGACCTGACCAGTTGGGACTGGATCGAACAAAAGCGCGGTGTTTACGCTGCGCCGCCGGGGCTGGACGAATACGTCAACTGGCTGGTGGACAATGGAATCAAGATTCAGGTTGAGCTCATGTACGGGAATCCTATGTACACTTCGCCGGCGGGAAAGCTGCCGAACTCCATCATTCCCGAGCCCGGTAGCTTCCACAACGATGACCGGAGCCTTTACTCAATTTTCTGGCCTCCCACGACACCCGTCCAGATTGCCGCTTTTATCAAGTACGTCCAGTGGATGGTTCATCATTTTCGCGGGCGCATCCATTACTGGGCGTTATGGAACGAGGAAGATATCGGTTACTGGAGCCCTTGGGGAAATCCGGAACAGTATGGTCGGCTTCTGAAGGCCTTCGTTCCCGCCGTGCATGAGGCGGATCCCGATGCCAAAGTCATTTATGGGGGGCAGGCGGATCCCATCAGGGATTTTGCGAGGCGTGCTCTGGCCGCCTGCCAATGTGCTTCGGGAATCGATGTGTTCGCCTATCACACCTATCCCGGTTATGGGATGAACATGAATCCGGAAACGATGGATTATGGAGCTTATGGTAACGAGTCGCCAGTCAAGCTTCGCGCGATGGTTCGACACACGCCCGGGATTCGGCCCGATATTCAGTTTTGGGACGACGAGTTCAATTCGATTCCATCATGGAAAGGGTCTGACGAATCAGTGCAAAAGAAATACATTCCTCGCGGAATGGTTTACAATCTGGCGCACGGCGTCAAAACCTTCGTCTGGGAGCTGGTGCCGGGAACCGACGGAAACGAAGATGATGATTTTGGTCTGATTCATGGCATGAAATATCTGTCCACGGACTTCACTGCTCGCCCGGCATTCTACGCCTACGAGCATACCAACTGGCTTTTCTCGGATACTCACCTCGATCCGACGATCAAAATCGTAAACCCGGACGTTCTTGCACTACGTCGGCAGACCGGCTTCCCCTTCTTCGCCTACGGTTTCCGCTCGCGGGAAGGGAAGGCGATCGTCGCCTATTGGATCGCGGCGCACAGCCTCCCCGGCAACGTTTTTCCGCCACTTTACTCTCCGCTGACCATTCGCAATTCTGGAATCTCCCATCCCGTCCTGGTTGATGTGGTATCCGGCAAGATTCGGCCCTTGCATTGGGAGAAGGGATCAACCGACACATTGGCTTCTGTCCCTGTGCGTGACAGTGTGATGGTGATTGCCGATCGGAGCTATTTTGATTGGGCCGTGCTGCCGGAAGCCCCCAGCTCGCTTAAGGCCAAGCTGGCTGGGAGCACAACGATATTGACCTGGCAAGTTCATGGCGGGAACCGCACCGGAGTGGTTGTGGAGCGGCGAGCCGGCGAGGGGGCATGGGAACGAATCGTCAGGCTCCCGTCCACGGCAACGCGATACGAAGACGCTTCAACGCCTGCGAGCTCGCTTATTTTGTACCGAGTCCGTGCTATTGATCAAGCGGGTGAGTCCGCGTATTCGAACGTTGTCGAGAGCAAGCGATGAGGAGTAGATCGTGGGGAAACTTGCGATTACCGGAGGAAAGCCAGTACGATCAAAGCCTTTTGCTCCCTGGCCGGTTTACACACGGCGGGAAGAGCGAGCGCTGCTTCAAGTGCTTTTCAGTCGCAACTGGGGCGGCTATCCATTCCCTAATACCATAGCCGACCGCTTTGCGCAGAAGTTTGCAAAGTTTCATGGGGCGAAGTATGGTTTGGCGGTGGCCAACGGGACGATGGCCATCGAAGTGGCGCTCAAGGCGGCAGGCGTCAAGTCCGGCGACGAAGTTATTGTCCCCGCATACACCTGGGAAGGGACCGTTGGTCCGGTCCTGCTTTTGGGCGCGGTACCCGTTTTTGTCGACGTGGACCCCGGCACTTATTGTCTTGACGCCCGGCGGATTGAGCCGGTGCTGACGGAAAAGACCCGCGCGATCCTGCCCGTCCACTTGGCCATGAGTTTTGCCGATATGGATTCGATATCGCGCATCGCGCGCCAGCACAACCTCCTGGTCATAGAAGATTGCGCGCACGCCCACGGCGGCAAGTGGCGAAGGAAAGGAGCTGGAGCCTCGGGCAACCTTGGCTGTTTCAGCTTCCAATCGAGCAAGCTTATGACGTCGGGCGAAGGCGGAGCGGTGATTACCAGCAATCTGGAATACTACGAGCGGGCGCAGTCTTACGTAAACTGCGGGCGAGCCAGCACCACAGACCGTTATGCCCACCGGCTGATCGGTTTTAATTATCGCATCACGGAATTTCAGGCAGCCATCCTGGAAGCCCAACTCGATCGCCTTCCTCGCCAAGCCGAGCAGCGGCAGGCAAACATGAAGCGCTTGGATGACGCGCTGCACGCCATAGAAGGGTTGGAACTGCTCCGAAAGGATAAGCGCGTAACACGCACGGCAGCCTATCAATATGTGTTCAAATATCGGCCAGGAGCTTTCGGCGGTATTCCGCGGGCGGCTTTTCTGGGGGCGCTTGAGATGGAGGGTATCCCGTGCGACGGTGCGTTCTATGAGCCCGTGTACAAGAGCTCGTTGTTTCCTCTCGATCTAACTGAGTTTCCGGCGCTCTCTTGGGGGCGGTCGGAACCGCTTAATCTTAGAGAGAAATATCATTGTCCTGTCTCCGAACGCGCGGCCTATGAAGAATCGGTTTGGCTGCCCCATCACCTGTTTCTAGGAACCCGCCGAGATGCAGACGACATCGCCAACGCCATAAAGAAGGTCTGCGAAAATATCGAAGAATTGCGCGGCGTCAAACATGCGGCTATCGATAAACATAATCTGAGCCGGGTCCAGCGTCCCCGCATCGAAAGGCGCCAGTACTGATCCCTACGTAGAAGGCAATCTATGTTGGATCGCAGTCTGTGGAGTGGCATTGTCACTCGACTCTGAAAATTCGAGCGTTACGCAAGCAGGCACGATTCGGCTTATCAAGGTCTTGACGCTTTGGGATTTGATCTTTTACGGACTTGTTCTGATTCAACCCACAGCGCCCATTCCCTTGTTCGGAGTCGCTCAGAAACTCTCGAACGGCCACACGGTTACTACTATCCTTGTCGCCATGATCGCCATGCTGATTACGGCGTTCAGCTACGGCCGCATGGCTGCTGTTTACCCCTCGGCAGGCTCAGCTTATACTTACGTCGGGAAAGCCATCAATCCTCATTTAGGTTTTCTTATTGGTTGGGCGATGCTGCTCGACTATCTCCTGCAGCCGTTGCTCAATTCGATCTGGATTGCCGTGGCGATCCATAGCCGCTATATCCCGAAGATGCCGTATTGGGCTGCAGCCTTGCTGGTCGTGGGTTTCATTACCCTTTTGAACCTGCGCGGCATTAAATCATCGGCGAGCGCTAACAAAATCCTTCTCTTTTCCATGTGTGTGGTCGTCGCCGCTTTCTTTTACCTTTCCGTTCACTATCTGTTCCACACGCAAGGCTGGCACGGGTTGTTCTCTGTCCAGCCGTTCTACGATCCGAAGACCTTCCATGCCCATAAAATCTGGATGGCAACATCCTTTGCAGCGCTTACTTATATCGGCTTTGACGGCATTACGACTCTTTCGGAAGACGTCGAGAATCCAAGGCGAAACGTGCTGCTAGCCACGGTGCTCGTTTGTCTGATCACCGGGCTCTTGAGCGGGGCGGAGGTTTACCTCGGCCAGAGGGTATGGCCGAACTGGCACACGTTCGTCGAAATTGATACAGCCTTTATGGACGTCTGCCACCGCGTGGGCGGGCTGCCGCTGTTCGAGGCGATGGGAGCGATCCTGGTCTTGGCAGCTTTGGGAAGCGGATTAACAGGCGGCTTGGGGGCGGCACGCCTGCTATTTGGTATGGGACGAGATGGAGTGTTACCACGAGGTTTTTTCGCCCATCTCCATCGTGAGACCAATACGCCCACTTACAATATCCTTCTCATTGGCGCTATTGCCTACGGCGGAGCCATCGGCCTGAATTATATTGGGAATGCCTACGAGCATGCCGGCGAAATGCTGAATTTCGGCGCTTTCCTGGCCTTCATGGGCGTAAACGTGTCCACCTTCTGGCACTTCAGTGTTATTTTGCGGCACGAGCGACGGCGCCGCCTGTTGGCAGATGCAATCCTTCCGATTTTTGGCTTCGTCTTCTGCTTGCTTATTTGGTTGAACCTGAGCATCGTAGCCAAAATCGTGGGCGCAGTTTGGTTTTCCGTCGGCTTCACGTATCTGGCAGTCACAACAAAGGGGTTCCGGATTCACCCCAAGATGATCGATTTCAGTGAGTCCTGAAAAGCGTCGGAGGCGTGCATGGGCTGCATGAAAATCCGTGAAATCCGCGCGGTGGGCCTGCGAGGACAGACGCCAAAAGGTGGATGGACACGAGAATTGCAGCCAGATGACTGCGTGCACACGTTGATCGCCATCCTGACGGATGAAGGGTTGGTGGGCTGGGGAAGCGCATCAACGAGCGAGGGTCTTGTCCAAGGCGCCCTTTCCGTTCTGCGGCCGCTCTATCAGGGAGAGAATGCGCTGGAGCCGGAGCGCGTCAGTGAGCTTCTGCATCAGAACACCTTCTGGCTGGGACGAGGTGGCTGCATCACTCACGCCATCAGTGGAATTGACATCGCCTTGTGGGACTTGCTCGGGCAAGCCACCGGCCAGTCCGTGGGCCGTTTATTGGGAGGCCGTTACCGAGAATGCGTTATGCTCTATGCCTCAGTGCTCATGGAAGACGCGGAAAAGATGCCGGACCGGCTTCTCCCGCTCAAAGCGCAGGGATTCCGAGCATTCAAAATTGGCTGGGGGCCGTTCGGGCGACGCGATCACGTCACCGACGAAGCCATTGTTCGCGCCGCGCGTGAGGCCGTCGGGCCAAATTGCCAGCTCATGGTCGATGCGGGCGCCAGCGATGCCTTCTGGCGGCAGGATTTCAAGTGGGCGTTAAACACTTCGCACATGTTAGCGGATTACGATGTGGGCTGGTTTGAAGAGCCGCTTGTGCCGGACAGCCTCGAGGATTACGTGGCTTTGCGGAGACAATCATCGGTGCCAATTGCGGGCGGCGAAGTGTTGACACGCCGGCAATCATTCCGGCCATGGTTGCAGGCGGGGGCGTTCGACATCGTCCAACCGGACTCGACGAAAGTGGGCGGACTCAGCGAGTCACGACGCATTGGCTGGATGGCCCAAGAGAATGGCATTCGTATGATCCCTCATGGATGGAATACCGCCTTGGGGCTTGCGGCCGATTTGCAACTCGCCTCAGCGTTTCCGGGAGTTGACCTGGTCGAGTACCTACCCGGCTCGCCGTTCATCGACAACATCGTTACCGGAGGGTGGAAGTTGAATTACGACGGCACATTGCCCATTCCGGACCGTCCTGGGTTGGGTGTCACGATCGATTTGGACGCCCTGGCGCGCTATACCGAAGGCAAGCGTCTTCTCCCTTGAACTGGGTTTGCCTCGGGCAACCCGTAACTTGTTTCGGCTCGCGTTTCAGCTTTATGGTCACGAGATTTCTCGGAAGTTCCCTAATCATGTCCGATAAGGAACTGATTCAGAGAGCAAAAAGTTTGGTAGGCCCAGAAAAGCTATCTGGGGAAACCATCGCCGCCGAGGTTGGCAGTTCGCGGATAACCGACAAAGGTAACACTTAGGTGGCAATTCCGAAACTAATGTCCTTATAGGCGAAAATAGGAGTATGAAGCTCAAGGATTTGCTTCCGGAATATTGGCAACGGGACGTCTAACACAATCCATTGCCCTCCGCGGCAACACTAAACTCCAGGCTTTCGCGGTGCACGTTCTGAGCACCAAGACGGTTCTCAAGGGCAAGCTGGTTGAGGTGTGGGTCGATCACCTCATCGAGCCGACGGAACTCCCTATGCGGCGCGAGGCGGTGCGCCACGGTGGTCATTCCGCGGCCTGCTCTGAGTCACGTGTTTCGCAAGCGTCAAGAGGGGTACAGGCTTAAAATAAACCCGTGGCCACACGGGTCGATTTCCCCGCTCTCCAGCCGATCGGCGTGAATCAGCATTCGTCTGCCGAGGCCAAAATCGCCTTATTCCGTTCCCTGTTTCGCGGACGCGAAGATATTTATCCCCAGCGATTCGAGAGTCGCAAGACCGGCCGCGCGGGTTATTCGCCCGCATGCGGCAATGAGTGGGTTCGCGGGATCTGCGAAAAACCCTGAATCAAGTGTTCTGAATGTCCCCACCAGCGCTTTCTTCCCGTGACCGACGAGGTGATCCGCTGGCATCTGTCGGGTCGGGACGACCAAGGCCGCAGTTTCGTCATGGGCGTTTATCCGTTGCTCCGGGACGAGACGTGTTTCTTCCTGACCGCCGATTTTGATAAGGCAACGTGGCGAGACGATGCCGCTGCATTCCTGGAGACCTGCCGACAGATGAACCTTCCGGCAACTTTGGAGCGATCCCGCTCCGGGAACGGCGGACACGTTTGGTTTTTCTTCAACGAAGCCATTCCGGCGGTGCTGGCGCGCAAGATGGGCTCGCACATTCTGACTGAGACCATGGAGCGCCGTCCCGAGGTGGGCCTGGATTCCTACGACCGATTCTTTCCCAATCAAGACACTCTACCGCAGGGCGGCTTCGGGAACCTGATCGCCCTGCCCCTGCAGAAGCGGCCGAGGGAATCAGGGTATAGCGTTTTCCTGGGCGAGCGATTTAGCCCGTATCCGGACCAATGGGAGTTCTTATCTTCGACTCGCAAAATGAGCCGCCGGGAAGTTGAGGAGGTAGTCCGTCTCGCCGAGGCTAAAGGGCGGATTATCGGGGTCCATCTCGCGCTCGATAACGAGGAAGATGAGGCGGCGCCGTGGATGATTCCACCCTCGCGCCAGCGGAGAGAAGCATCGATCCCCGGTCCGCTGCCCGAGATTTTGGAACTCACTTTAGGCAACCAGATCTACATTCCGAAGGAGGCGTTGCCGCCTGGCCTTCGCAACCGACTGATCCGGCTGGCAGCGTTTCAGAATCCGGAGTTCTACAAAGCGCAGGCCATGCGGCTTCCGACCTACGATAAGCCTCGCATCATTGCCTGCGCGGAGGATTTTCCCAACCACATTGGATTACCGCGCGGCTGCCTGGATGACCTTCTTCAAACTCTGTCCGATCTGAACATCAAGTCGGTGCTTCACGACCAGCGCTACAGCGGTCGACCTTTGGATGCAACCTTTCAGGGTGAGCTGAGGCCTGAGCAGGCCGCGGCTGCTCAAGCCTTGCTCGCGCACGAGACGGGCGTGCTGGCCGCGAGCACCGCCTTTGGAAAGACGGTCGTGGCCGCGTGGCTGATCGCCCAACGGGGCGTCAACACGCTGGTCTTGGTGCATCGGCGGCAATTGCAGCAGCAGTGGATCGAGCGGCTTTCCACGTTCCTCGGGATGCCGGCAGCTTCGATCGGACGGATCGGCGGGGGCCGCAAAAAGCCAACCGGCCTGCTGGACATAGCCGTGATTCAAAGCCTGGTCCGGAAGGGGATCGTCGCCGATCTCGTCGCCGATTATGGGCACCTGATTGTGGATGAATGCCACCATCTCTCCGCTCCGACGGATCTTCCCCCGTGGCAATTGGGTGATGTGATTCCATCCAGAGGACTTAATCGATTTTCGAAGGTTATATGTAGTCATGTATATATATTATTTATCTTGACATGATGGATTATGTGCGATATATAGAAGTCATGTATATCGCCACCGTCCCCAACCGCAACTCTCCGCCCGCCCTTCTCCTGCGCGAATCCTACCGCCAGGACGGCAAGGTTAGGAACCGCACCCTGGCCAACCTCTCGCACTGGCCGGCGGCCCGCATCGAAGCCCTCCGCCGCCTCTTGCGCGGGGAATTCGACCAAGCGGCTGATTTCTCCCTGGCCCCTCAACTGGGACCGGTCTTTGGACTGCTCTTCGTGCTCAAGCAGGTGGCGGAAGCCTTAGGCATCGGCGCGGCGCTGGGTCACAGCCGGCTAGCGAAGCTGGGGTTGTTTCTGGTGCTGGCTCGGGTCGCCCATCAGGGCTCGCGGTTGTCGGCGGTGCGCTGGGCGGAAGACCAAGCGGTGGCCAAGGTGCTGGGTTTGGGAAAGTTCGATGAAGACGATTTGTATGCCGCCCTGGATGATCTGGCGGCGCGGCAGGAACGGATCGAGAAGGCGTTGTTTCGCCGTTATGTCGTCGGTCGCGGCCAGCCGCCGCGATTGTTTCTTTACGATGTGACGAGCAGCTATCTGGAGGGCGGGAAGAACGAGTTGGGGGAGTACGGGTATAACCGGGACGGGAAGCGGGGCAAGCTGCAGATCGTCATCGGGCTGTTGGCGGACGAGGAAGGGGAGCCGCTGGCGGTGCGGGTGTTCGAGGGCAATCGCAGCGACCCGACGACGGTGGTGGATCAGATCAAGATTCTCAAAGAGCAATTTGGAGTGAAGGAGTTGGTCTTTGTTGGGGATCGAGGGATGGTCAAGAGCAAGGGGAAGCAAGCGTTGAGCGACGCAGGATTACGGTATATTACGGCCTTGACCGACCCTCAGATCCGGCGGCTGCTGAGCCAGGGCACCCTGCAGTTAAGCCTGTTCAGTGAGCAGGTATGCGAGGTGTAAGCCGAAGGGGTTCGTTATATTTTGCGGAAGAATGAAGCCGAAGCCCAGCGCGAGCAGCGTCGGCTGGAAGACAAGCTGGCCAAGCTCGAAGCCAAGATCGAGGCACGTAACGAGCAAGTGCGGGCACATCCTCGCTGCCGGCCCGAAGCGGGTGAGCGGGTGATGGCCGCTTGGATCGGCCGGTACAAGCTAACGGGTCTGGTGGAGACCAAGCTGGAAGGCAGACAGTTGAAGCTGGAGCGGAAGGAGGAAGCCATCACCCGGTTCCTCGACTTGGCGGGCTGCTACGTGGTGACGACCGACGTCGCCCGTGCGGACCTAAGCGCCCAGCAAGTGCATGAAAGCTATATGTCCCTCCGCCAAGTGGAACGCGACTTCCGCACGCTGAAGACGGGCTTGCTGGAAGTACGACCGGTCTGGGTGCGCAAGGAGAGCCGCACGCGCGGGCACGTCCTCTGTTGTATGCTGGCCTTGAAAGTAAGTCGCGAGATGGAGCGGCGGTTGCGAGCAACCTTTGGCACCACCGAGACTCGGCCTGACGCCATCACGCTGCCCGACGCCTTGCTGGCCCTGACGCGTTTGTGCCTGCTGCACTACCCGGTCGATGAAAAAACCACGGTGACCAAACTGCCGCAGCCGGATGCTCGCCAGCAGGAAATTCTCCAAGGGCTCGGGATAACGCTGCCAGCCATGTAGTCAGGAGCCCCACAAATCGCGAAAGACGTAACTGCCTTGCCACCAAGCAGATCGACAAAAAATTTCGCCTATATCAAAAAGGAAGATCCGTCAGATTTCCTCATCGTTGTGACCGCTGCCAGGATTACAAAGCATCGCAGCTCTGGGTCACCCTCGCAGGCCGCAAGTAGCTGCTGCCATTCTTCCAAAGTCACAAGCCTGGTTCGCTCGCGTTCGCGTAACTGGGGAATGGATCCATTCGGATTCCTGTCGTATTCGCGGTTCCTGATCGCGTAATTGAAAATCGAGTTCAGCATTGTACGGTGCGAGTTGATGTATGCCGGCGAATATCCACGCCGTTCCAGTTCAGCGAAAAAAGTTCGGATGGCGGCAATCTCAACGTCTCTTGCCCTCAGTAGGCCGAACTGCCGGTGGATTCGTTCACGGAGAAAGCGGAGACAGCTTCTCGTGTACCTGCCGTGTCCTTCCCACCACTTGTCCGCGAGCTCCGAAAACATTACTTTCTCGAATCGTCGCGACGGAACGTACGTCCCTTCTGCCACTTCGGTCTTTCGCTTCGCGAGGATTTCCTGCGCCGCTCGGATGGATGATTGGTGCGTGCTCTCGCGGCAGATCTCTCCCCGCTCGTCTCGGAAACGAATGTAGAGAATCCCTTTGCGGTCGTAAATGCCGCGAGGCAGCTTCATGCTCTAATGCTCCTGATATTACCCCGATCAGGCTTGACAGTTCTCTCGCGAAGCCATGGGATCAACATGGTGGCGACGGACGGCTTTCGTTTGCCGCTGGCAGTGCGAGACATCGAGCCAAACGGTCTGAAAGCTGAGGAGCGGCTGCTGATTCCGAGGCGGGCGCTCGGGTTGCTGCGACGGCTAGCCGGCGGCTATGAGGCTGATACGCCCATCGCCATTGCCAAGGACGGCAGCCACCTGTTCTTTACGGCGGGTGACTCTGTGATCATCACGCGCATGATCGCCGGTGACTTTCCGAAATTTGAGGCGATATTGGCGCATTCGAATGGCCTCCACGCAACGCTTGATGTGGAGTCGTTTCGCGAGGCGCTTGAACGGGTCTCGCTGCTGGCATCGGAACATCATCACGGCGTCAGCCTGGCGCTTGCGGCTGGCGGTGTCACGATATCGACGACAGGTGGAGACACCGGCGAAGCGACTGAATCAGTCGATGCGGGTTATGCTGGAGGGCCTCTCCGAATCGGCTTCAATTGCGTGTTCTTGAAGGACTTCCTTGGCGTCGTTCGGCGCGGGCAGGTCGAAATATCCGTAAAGGACGGCCAGAGTGCGGCCGAGTTCAGGCCGGGTGACGACGGGAACTACCGCTATGTGCTGATGCCGATGCGAACTTGACACAACTAGCCCTGCTGCTGCGGCTGCCTCACACGAGCCCGCGCCCTACACGGCCTTCGCGGCTCGTTCTTGTGTGGGAAAGACGCGCACCCGCCGGCGTTTCGTCAGGAACGCAATTACCCACTGCGATACGACGAAGAACCGGTTCGGCAATCCAACCAAGAAATAGATGTGCACAACCGCCCAGACAAGCCAGGCCAGGAATCCTGTGAAGCGCAGTAGCCGAAGGTCGGCGAGCGCGTAGGTACGTCCTACGATCGCAAGATCGCCCTTGTCCCAATACCAGAAGGGCGCCGGCGCCCTCTGTCCGGCCACACGCCGCCGAATCAGGGATGCCACATACCTGCCCTCTTGAATGGCAGGCTGCGCAACGCCCGGCATGACCATTGGGACTTTCGATTTCATTCCCAGCAAATTCCGCGCAGGAGCAACGACGTGGGCTGTGTCACCAATCGCAAAAATCTCAGGATGCCCCGGCACTGACAGGTCGGAGTTGACGATGATTTTCCCCGATTGATCCATGGCCGCTCCTAGCCAACGGCCCGCTGGTGAGGCCAGCACGCCGGCTCCCCACAACACCGTGCTCGAACGGATGCGCTGGCCGTCCGCAACGACTCCGTCAGCGTCTACGCTGGTCACACGCGTGTTCGTATGGACCTTCACTCCCAAGCTCTCAAGATGACGCTGTGCCTTGGTCGACAGGCTTTCGGGGAAGGTGGGCAGCACGCGCGGCGCCGCCTCATACAGGAGGATCTCCGCCGAGCCTGTATCGATGTGGCGAAAATCGTGCGCCAGCGCCATCCGCGACATTTCCGCCAGCGTACCCGCCATTTCCACCCCCACCGTGCCCGCGCCGACCAGCACGAAGGTGAGTTGCTGCCGTATGGCTGCTGTATCAGCGTGATCAAGCGCGGCCATTTCTTCAGCTCGCTCGAATGCCAGCAGAACCTTGCCTCGAATGAGATCCGCATCGTCGAGCGATTCGAGGCCAGGCGCCATCCCCCGCCACTCGTCGTGTCCGAAATAGTTATATTGGATACCAGTGGCCAGGATGAGGTAATCATAGGAAACCTGACGCTGCCTCAGGCGAACCACTCGCTTGTCGGCGTCGACGCCGGTCACCTCGTCCATCAACACTTCGACATTGCGCTGTCGGCTGAGGATCGAGCGCAACGGCCCGGAAATTTCGTCCGCAGATAACAGGCCGGTGGCCACCTGGTAAAGCATGGGACGGAAAAGGTGGTAGTTCCGTTTGTCGATGATCGTTACGCTGACCGGAGCTCCAGCGAACTCCCGCGCCGCGTAAAGCCCACCGAAGCCGCCACCGACGATCACCACGCGATGCCGCTTTTCATTCAAGAGCTGCCTCCCACTCGACGAACGCCTTGATTCGGACTTTGTGCTACGGACTGAGTGAGCCAGTCTTCGAAGCGCGTCTCACCAAGTCGCGCGTCATCGTCAGGGACGAGCGTCCTCTCGCTCACCTTGATCCCGTAGTAGCGCGCGTGCGGGTCAGAGATTACCTGGCGTGGATCCTTGCGTGCAGCCAGGTCCTGACGGACGGCTTGATCCAGGCGAAACTGTTCGGGCCTCCCTATTTCTACGGTGGCATTCACTGGTGAGCCCATTGCGATTCTGGCGATTGCAATGGCGACATCATCAGCTGCCATCGGCTGGAAGAGCACTGAAGGCAGGCGCACCTCGTTTCCCTCCGTGGAAAGATCGGCGATTGGCTTTATGAATTCAAAGAACTGCGTCGCGCGAATGATGGTGTACGGAATTGAGGAGGCTTTGATCAGGTTCTCCTGAGCGAGCTTTGCACGGAAGAAGCCGCTTTCGAGCAGGCGCTCCGTTCCTGCCACCGACAACGCAATGTGATGTCGCACGCCCGCGGCCGCTCCATACTCGAGGAGGTTACGGGTTGATGTCTGGAAGAACTCCAGCACTGCCGCATCCTCCCATGAAGGGGAGTTCGTTACATCGACGACCACCGAGGCGTCCTTCAGCGCATCCGCGAGTCCCTCCCCTGTGACGCTGTTGACGCCAGAAGCGGGCGACGCGGCGACTACTTCCTGCCCGTGCTCACGAAGCTTCTTAACCAGCTTCGATCCAATGAGTCCAGTTCCGCCGATCACTACGATTTTCATAATGTCTCCTTTCTTGACCAGGGCATTGAGGCTGGAATTTCCATTTTGGATTCTCCAGCGGGGTTCAGTATATACCCACCACCCTCTTTTGATTCGCAAGTTCGCCACCCATCGTGACGAGTGTTTTCCAAGGGGAAAAGGTTGTCATGAAACCTGACAACCTAAAGAAATGTCAATCAAGGAACAAGTTCATGAAACCGTCAGGCATCGCGGGAGCCCTCATGGCCTTGGTCCCGGCTCAACAGCCGGTGTTTATATGGAGCGGGCCGGGAAACGGAAAAAGCAGTGTCGTGTCCCAAGTCGCAGCGGCTCTAAAGGTACAACTGCGAGACATTCGCGTCCTTCTGCTCGATCCCGTGGATCTACGGGGCCTGCCGTTCCTCGCGAGCGATGGCCGCTCCAAATGGGCCACTCCGGATTTCTTGCCGCAGGACGGAGCTGGAATACTGTTTCTCGATGAGTTGAACGCAGCCCCTGCCATGGTGCAGGCCAGTTGCTACCAATTGATTCTGGATCGCAGGCTTGGGGAATACACCCTGCCCGAAGGCTGGGCGATTGTCGCCGCGGGCAACCGCGATTCCGACCGCGCGGTCACCACCCGGATGCCGACGCCGCTGCGCAACCGGTTCGTTCATCTGGATTTCGAGGTTGATCTTCAGGAATGGTGCGAATGGGCAATCCGGGCAGGGATTCGCCCCGAAGTGATTGCGTTCCTGCGTTTCCGCCCGGCATTGTTGGCTGCCTTCGACAAGGATGCTACTGCCTTCCCCTCACCGAGATCCTGGGAGTTCGTGTCACACATTCTTGAAGCGCTTTGCTCGTCTTCGAATCAAGCCATTGAGCACGAGCTTATTGCCGGAGCGATGGGGTTGGGACCCGCAACCGAGTTCACGGGTTTCCTTCGCATGTTTCGCGGATTACCCGACGTTGACGCGATCCTGATGAACCCTCATCAGGCGCCTGTCCCGGACGAACCCTCAGCTCAGTTCGCGGTTGCCTCAGCGCTCGCTCGATGCGCTTCCGATACCAATTTCGACCGTATCTGTACCTATCTTGGCCGGCTGCCTACGGAATTTCGGATCCTCTGTGTGCGCGACGCCACCTTGCGCGACTCGACGCTCCGCTCAACCAGCGCTTATGTGAAGTTCCAGGTCGAGCATCATCACGCTATCGCTTAGCGCCGAGGTAGTCGCCTGCTTCGTAAGCTTTCGGCGGGCGGCGTGCCGGGCGGATAAAATGGCCCTACCCAACTCTCCGCGCTCCAACTCGACGTGCCCAGAAACAGGTTCGGTATCGAATCGAAATCCATTGGTCGGAACAAGCCTTGTCCGTGC
>CADDZH010000097.1 GCA_902812455.1 Chloroflexota bacterium
CCCCTATCCTGCTTGCGGGTATCATGGCTGTGGATGCTTGTGATCGCCCGTCTGTTCCCCATCGCACCACGTCGCTCCGCTTGATCCTTAAATTTCCTCACCGGCACGGGGCGCGATCATGAGGATTAATAATGACCATGAACAAAATCATTCGGGTATACCCGTAGGTTCCCGATTGATCGTGGCACCCGATTTATCGCGCCCTCACAATACCCCAATGAATTTGGAAAGGCTCATAATCAGGGTCCCTACGCCTGGCCTAGACAAGAGAAAAGGGCAGCGATCATATGATCGCTGCCCTGATTGCTCACCATTGCCGCTCGCAGGTCTGCTTATGTAAGCGGGAGCAGGCTTTAGTGAGCGGAGATGTAGATGTTGGCCCAGTCGTTAGGTGGAGTGAGTCCATAAGCATTGAGGACCAATCCCTGAACGTAGGGCTTGAGGACAATGGTTTCGATACCCTGGTAGATGGGCAGCCAGGCCACATCGTTGACCAGTTGCTGCTCGGCCTTGTTATAGGCCGCGTAGCGAGCCGCGCCGGGGGGCATTGTATCGGCAGCCGCCAGCTCCTGCTGTACTTGCTGCTGCGTTGCTGCATCGGCGCTATGGTTCTGCCCATAGTTCATGCCGTTCTGCGCGCAGCCATTGCAGAACTGCAGGCTGGTCCAGTCTTGTGGATCGGGATAGTCGGCAATCCAGCCAATAGCCCACATCTTCAACGGGTTGTTGGCGCCAGCGGAAGTCTCGTCAACTTCCTTATTGAAATCGGTGGGGGCCGGCTTGACGCTGATACCCAGCACGCTCTGCCACATCTGGGTCACGACGGCTATCTCGTTATCCTCGTCGGGTATGCCGCTGGGATACACGATGCTGATGGCCGGGATCTGCGAGACGCTGGTGTAGCCTTCAGCCGCCATGCCCTGCTGGAGCAATTGTTTGGCTTTCGTAGTGTCTCCACTGGTGCCCTGCACGCCGTCTGGCCCGGTCAGGCTGGGGTCATAGCCTGGCATGCCCTGGGGCACAATGTGATTAGTGGGAATCACCGTATTCTTCCAGACCCGGCTGGCAACCAGGTCCTTATTGATGGCCAGCGCAAAAGCCTGGCGGATCTGGATGTTGTCAAAGGGCTTTTGCAGGTAGTTCATGGCGTAGTACCAGATGTTCAACGTCGGTTCCTGGCGGAACTGGTTATTCGGCAGAGCCTTGGCCTGGGCAATGTTTGCTGTGGGCACAGCCGCTGTATCGACCTGGTTGACCTGGTAGGCGCGGTAAGCAGTATCGGTTTGCTTGTAGAAGGGGAAGATGACCTTCTGCAACTGTGGCTTGGGCCCATAGTAGTACGGGTTGGGCACAAAGACGATCTCTTTGCCGTGGATGTACTGGGAGACCTTGAAGGGGCCATCGCCGCCACCCTGGGTCAGGTGGTCGGTCCAGGAGGTGCCATACGTTTGAACCAGGCTCTTCTCCACTGGCCAGGAGGTAGGATAGGTCAGCGCATCCAGGAAGTAGGCTGCCGGTTTTGAGATGATGATCTTGACCGTGCTGGGATCAGGGGCCAGGAGGCTGTCGCCGATCAGGGTCTTGATCTTCCCCGCTCCAAGCTTATCGGAGTCCTTGATAAGGGCCAGGTAATATGGCCCCACAGACGACTTGGTGGCAGGTTGTAGCGCGCGGTCGATGCTATAGATGACATCGGATGAGGTGAGTGGCGTGCCATCGCTGAAGTGCAGGTTGGGCCGCAAGGTGAACGTGTAGGTCAGGCCATCAGAAGATACATGCCAGGAACTGGCCATTTGCGGAATAACCTGCAATTTATCGTTCAACTGTACCATGCCCGTGAAGACCATATAAATGGCGTAAGCAGAGTTAAGGTCTGAAGCCAGGCCGGGGTCGAACGTATTGATATCGGCCACGCCTTCTTCTGGGAACGTGAAGACCTGCTGGGACGCAGGCGCTTTCTGGGCTGAGGAGCTTGGCCCTCCACCGCTTCCGCAGGCGGCGAAGAGCAGCGTCACCAGAGCTAGAAAGGCCGGTAGCAGCTTCATTGTGAGTTTTCTACTCGGTCGCATGTGAACTCTCTCCTTGTTGGCTGTGTATTAAGAGACAATGACAATAGACATATGGAACTGGAAGCTCTCACCTCTGCTCTAGAGGCGAGAGACCTTGTTGATCCTGGCACCATTATAATGTACGCCTGTTGCCTCCTCGATCTCACATAAGAGAAAGTCGTCACTCGTACTGCCCGATGTAAATCTTGCTCCAATCGTTAGGTGGAATGATCCCTTCCGCGTTGTCCACGATACCCACAACGGTAGGCTGGCGTAAGAAGATCATCGTCTCTTGTTCGACCGGCATCCACGCCACGTCGTTGACCAGTTGCTGCTCCGCCTGCTGGTATATGCTCAAACGTGTGCTTGTGTTGCTATTTGCATCCGCAGACTCTAACTGCTGCTGTAAGAATTGCTGCTGCGCGGCGTCAGTACTCGTATTCTGGCCATAATTCATATTGTTATCTGGCACTCCCTGGCCAAACTGCTGGGTCAACCAGTCCTGCGGGTCTGGATACTCAGCCACCCATGATAGCCCCCAGAACTGTAACCCATTGGGATTATTAGTGGCGAGCGCAACCTGGGAAAGCAGAGTGTTGTAGTCTACAGGATCAGGGGTTACTCTGACTCCCAGGGTTTTTTGCCACATCTGGATCATCAGTGTGACCTCCAGCTCGGTATTTGGCAGGCCCGTTGCATATGTCAACTGGATTGGCGGCAACTGGGCGACGCTGGACCAGCCCTCTTCTTTTAATCCTTGTTGCAGCAGTACCTTTGCTTTAGCAGGATTTCCTGCCAGGTTCTGCGTACCATCAGGCCCGGTCAGGTGTGGATTGTAGCCGGGCATGCCTTGCGGGACAATATGGTTTGTGGGAATGACCGTTCCCTTCCACGCAGTATTTGCCAGTGTTATTTTGTTGATAGCCAGCTCGAAGGCCTGGCGAATGTGGATATTGTCGAAGGGCTTGACCAGGTAGTTCATGGTGTAGTAGTTGATCCACAACTGCGGAACTTGATGGAAGTCGCTGCGCTTCTTATCGGCGGCAAAGAGAGAGATAGGCACGCCCGTTGTATCGACCTGGCCGAGTTGATAGGCATGGTACGCCCTGCTTGCCTGCTGGTAAAAGGGGAAGATCACTTTTTGCAGTTGCGGGTGCGGCCCATAGTAGTGAGGATCGGGCACAAAGTCGATTTCCTGCCCATGTATATAGCGAGCAACTTTGAATGGGCCGCTCGTTCCACCCTGCGTAAGATGATCGGTGAAGCTTGCTTGATATGTATCGATGAGGCGTTTTTCGACGACAAAAGAGCAGGGATAGGTGAGCATATCCAGGAAGTAGGGAGCTTTCTTTCTAAGAATAATGACAAGCGTATTGCTATCGGGTGTAAGCAGGCTATCGTTGATCAGGGTGGGGATATAGCCAGCAAGCAATTTGTCGGAGTCTTTAATGAGGCCAAGATAGATCGGGGCAACGGGCGATTTTGTGGTGGGTTGCAGGGCACGGTCGAGGCTATAGGCAACATCAGCCGAGGTAAGCGGGGTACCATCGCTAAACTTCAAATGCGAGCGCAAGTGGAACGTGTAGGTCAGGCCATCGGAAGACACGTCCCAGGACTCGGCCATCTGGGGCACGATCTGCAGGCTGTCGTTGAGCTGTACCAGGCCTGTATACAGCATCTCGATGGCATCCAGCGAAGCCTGGTCACCGGTCATAACCTGAGCGGGATCAAGCGTTGCAAGGTCTGAAATACCCACCTGCGGAACTATATACACCTGTTTGCTCGGGGGAGCTTTCACCAGGGTTTTGACTTGCGGCCCACCGCCTATACTGCAAGAAGCAAGCAAAAGGGCAAGCAGGCAAAGAAATAATGAACATCTACGAAATATCATCATCACCACATCCATTTATCATCATGCCCACAACGCGCAAGGCAATGGCATGACGTATATCGTAGGGGCGAGCGGGGCTGAGCGGATGCCGGGTGCGGCATTTATTGCCTTTATGGTCGCCCGTCCTGTTTTCTATTCCCTCCTTGCTCGTCCCATCCTGTAAAGCCCTTACAGCCCCTGCAGCTACGATCGATGTCACACATTAGCAACCAGGGCATTGCGCTTGCCAAAAGCGGCAGCTCGCAGGGCCACGTGTACGAAGCCATCAATATTGGTCTCGTGAAGCGTGCGTGGCCAGGCCATAAATTCCTCCCCTGCCGCCTGCACAATTTGGAGGGTGTGCCCCTGGTCGGCTGCCGCGTCCGTCTGGGCTGCCGCGAGGCCGATGATGGCGAAGAGCGGGCGAGGCTCATTGCCGAGGCGCAGGTAACGCCGTGCAGTTGAGAATGCGCCGGTCAGGTCCTGTGCCTTCAACTGCTCGCCGAGCGTCTCGAGTAGGGAAGAAGCGATCAGGCCGCCGCCGATGGGAGTCGCGGGAATAGAGGGCATGGGTGAGGGAGCTTTTTGCTGCTCTCCCAGGGCTTTTTGCAGCGCATTAATATAGGCTGCGGACGTGAAGAGCATAGGGAGCACCTCGATGTCCTGGGCTTCGGCGAACACCAGGCGGGTAGCGGCTGCGAAAAGCAGGCCATGCGCCGCCTGCACGAAGCTATCCCGATCTCCATCCCCAACCATCTGCATCAAGTCAGTAGCAGCCAGGGCAATGACGGAACCCACGCCGCGCGGGGAAGCTCCTCCGTTGATCAAGGCGTCGTATACAGCCTGGCAGATCTGCGTCGTGTCGGCTGCGCTCAGGGTGAGGCGACGCAGAGGTAGCGCATTCTCATCTTTAGGTGCTGCTAGCCGCGTGCGCAAGCTGGCAAGGCTATGAGCAGGATCATCATTGAACGCCCGCACGGCCTGAACCCATTCCGGTTCTTCGGCATGCAGTGGGAGATGAGGAGCCAGCCAGTGGATGATATTGGGCATGCGATCTCCCCATTCCACACTATCAAGCAACTGGAAGCCGCGAACCGCAAACATTTGCGGGTGTCCCGCGTTCTGGAAGGTTGTGGAGATGCCATCAAAAGCCCGTACCTCTGCCGTGCGGTAGTCCGCGCCTGTCCCATACAGGCCAAAGAGGAGCCGTTCAACGAGCGTTCTATCGTTATTATAGACAGCATCGTGCATGTAGTCGTTGACCGTTTTCCCCTCTGGAAGCTGGCTTGGGAAAAAAGGCTCAGGATAGGTATCGTGCGCCTGTTGACCCACGCGGATTGCGGGCGCTGCTGCCACAAGCGCTTGCACAAGAAGGGGTAATTCTCGTTCGTGGCTGGGAGGCTCCTCATCCGTCAATGGCGGCAATCCAAAAAACCAGCGACTTATGGTTGCTGCCGCGTCGAGCGTCAAAATGACATGCCCATCGCTATCTCCATGCGCCGCAATCATGCCTGCCCGCCCCAGGAGTTCTGCGGCTGTGGCCCCTTGCTTTAAGAGATCTCGTCCAATGGCAATCATGCGCTCGGTATCACCTGCAACTGTAGCATCAATCAGCGCAGAGATGTCAACGATCATACCCACTGTTGGCATATGTATCTCTACTCCCCATCCGGCTCGCGCGCCAGATGTTACTGTCTTTGATTTTGTAATTCACGAATCGCCCGTTCAATGCGAGGAATATCTGCATATTCCTCGTCAAGCAGCTTAAAGCCTCGCTCTAGATACAATTGCGCCAGCTTGCTGCCGCGATCACTTGAGTCTGTTGCGGCCGCTATCAATTCCTGGCTTTTATATTTATCCGCGAGGCGCGCAGCAATCTGCTGCATTTTCCGCCTGGTTTCCTGCAAAAGCTGGGTATCATGTCCCTCTAAGGCGTATCTTGCCGTCCCTATTAGCTTTCCTAATTCCGCCAGTCGCTCCCGCTCGGTCATGGTCTGCGCCAGCAGATCCTCTGTGTCCAGGTCGTCCAGTGGCGTCGTTTCTTCCCCAGCGGGCGCGTAACCCTCCTCCTCTGCGTCCCGCCACTCCAGGAAGTAGGAGAAGTAGAGCCTTCCATATTCCTGGCAGCCTTCTATAACCAACTGCATCCGCTGGCCCTCATCCAGTGGATTAATGGAACCAAGGTCGCAGAAATCATCGTTGCGCCGCTCGGCCAGTCGCTGTAAGTACTCAAAGCTGCTGGCTTCTTCCAGCATAGGAGGAATGGGTACCACATTCATGCTATTGGCTTCTTGTAGCTCTTCAGGAGGCAACTGCGCGGCCAGGAAAGCGGGAAGATACTTTGTCAGCGATAAAGGGATCGGCGGAACAACGCAGTACGTACAAAAAACATTACGCGGGTTCTGCGTGCTGCGTGCCACAAGAATGGCGTGTCCTTTTGGTGCGTCTGGATCACCTCGTAAAAACTGTAGATTCATCAAAAAGAATCCTCCCGGTAATAGTGAGGATGCAGGGCGACCGCAAGAGCCGCCCCTACCCTCGGCAAAGCCGATTCCAATTGTTGGTAGAACTCCGATAGTCTGTTCTGTATCATAAGCTGTTTACGTATTTCTGGCAAGCCATGTATCACCTGAGGCGCTTGCGTAATTGCTCTAAGCGTTTCAAGAGATCCGTGTTTGCGCGTATCTCGTCTTCGGTCATGTCTTCCCCGGCAGTAGGGATAGTCGCTTCATAGGTTTTGATCTGCTGTATGAGTTCGCCTGCGCCTGCGATACGAGCAAAGGATTGGAGGATTGCCAGGGCCTGCGCATCTTCGTTTTGACGAGTCCTGGTAATAGCCGCATACGCGTACAGCTCGGGATACTGGCGCAAGAAGGTACTCCATTGCTCTGGTGTAGCCAGCGTTTGCATGACTTGCTCTACAAGCGCAATAGCCTTATCGAATTCGCTGGAAGCGCCCGGCAGGTCTCCCCTTGCTAAGAGTATACCAGCCCGCTCATAACGAGTATCAGCTTCTCCCAGGGGCTGTTGTTGCTGCTGGTAGAGCGCGAGCGCCTGCTCGAAATCCGTAGCCGCCTCTTCCAGGTCGCCGTTGCCGCGCCGGGCCAGCCCTAGAGCAAGCATCGTATCAGCCTGCCCGATCAGATCATCGTTCTGGTTAAAACGAGTGAGCGCCTCCTCGCAGCGTTGGATAGCTTCTTCCCACAGCTCTCGACCGATCAGTGTCTGAGCGATCCCCAGAGTTGCTGCTCCCTCGCCACCCGTGCTTTCTAATAACTGGAATTGCCTGCCTGCCTCCCTAAATGTTGATGCAGCCGCATCTAGTTCGCTGCGTGATAGGCGGGTGCGAGCTAAGCCTAGCAGGGCTTCTGCCGCTATCAGGGGCTCCTGTTGCCCTTCAGCCTCGTTATGGGCTGCGCTAAAGCTTGCCTCAGCCTTGCTAAAGTCGCCTTGTGTGAGCAATAGCTGCCCCTGTACAAGGAGCATGGTAGGTCTTACCTGTCCGGCCACCGGGTTGTTAGCAAGGGTAGACCCGGCCTTTGCCAGATAAGAGCCTGCTTCACCGAGATGGCCGGCAAATACGGCCAATCGTGCCAGGCGCACCTCTGCTTCTGCTATTCCCGTCCTTTCTCCTATTTCCTCGAAGTGTTCTTGTGCTTCATGATAAACCAGTTGTGCCTGGATCGTTCGCCCTTGCTGCCGGTAAACATCACCGATACCGAGTAATGCCTGGCTTTCTACCAGCTCATTGCCCACCCCGCTGGCCAGCTTTCGTGCTTCGTCATATATCTTGACGGCTGTTGCCAGCAAGCCACGCCTGCGCTGGATTTCCGCCAACCCTACTGTTGTCTCGGCTTGCCCGATGCGATACGCGCTGGCCTTGTAAGCCCGTAGCGCTCGCTCCATCGTTGAACTGGCATAGGAAAGTTGCCCGCGCCGCATGTTAATCTCGCTCAGCACGCGAGTTGCGTTAGCGATACCGAGCGTGTTTTGTTTGTTTGTATAGGTTTGTAATGCCAGTTGTGCGTTCACCAGCGCCTGGTCAATTTGGCCTTGCAGTTGCGCAACTTCGGCCAGGCCCAGTGTTGCATCAGCCTCTCCTAGCTCATATTCTAGTGACCTGGATTGGTTGATAGCATCCTCGAATGAGACCAACGCATCCTCAAGAAAACGTCTATCAACATAGATGCGGCCCATGCCAGTGAAGGCATCAACAACGCCATACTTATCCCTGCGTGCCTCGTATACATCTAGCGCTTTTTGGTATTCATCTAAAGCTTCATCAAAACGACGTGCCAGGCGCAGAATATCGCCAAGGCTGCGACGCGCATCCGCCTCGTTGATAGCATCCCTGGCCTGAGCAAAATAGGTGGCGGCCTGCTCGTAGCGCTCAGAAGCCCGCTCGATATTGCCGCGCTGGAACTCGATATGGCCAAGGGCCAGAGCCACATTTCCCAGCCCCTGCGCGTTATTCTCACTGCTATAGAGCTGCTGCGCAGTTGTATATGAATCTTGCGCGCGATCCAGGTGCGCTTGCTGCCGCTCGAGGTGCCCTATTGCCAGAGCCATATTGCCCTCATTAACTGGACGATGTGCCTCCTGGTAAAGCCTCATGGCCCGCCGGTAATTCGTGATGGCCTGCTCGATCAAGTTGTTGTCGCGCTGTACTTCCGCAAGCAATGCACGAGAGTCGCCGGCGCGCTTTAAATCGCCATGCTGGCGAAAGAGCTTTTCTGCTTCCACGAAGGCGTCCGCTGCCTGCTCCAGCCTCCCTTCGCTGTATGCGCTGATACCTTCCTGCAAGCGCTTTTCTGCTGCTGATGTATCTTGTGTCGTCATCCTATCTATTCCCCCGATCTCTCAATTGATCTTGCTCTTTTTTACTTCGTTTTCCTGGTTTCATTGTAATGTGTCTCAACGGGAAAGTCAAAAATGAAGACGTAAGCTGCAAAACTGCAAGTACCCTCTCGCTCTTGTTGTGCTGCTGTGATAAAATAGGGCGTGCTGGTAGAGTAGCCGGGAAACTGCTAATCGCTGAAGCGAAAGTATTGGAAAAAGGAGTTATTGCTATGTATGAAGATGCCCTGGCGCGTGTAGACCTCTTTTCGGGCCTTGATAAAAAGGAGCTGCGGCAGCTTGCTAAGAGCTTCCAGGAACGCAAGTATAGCGCAGGAACCACTCTCATTAAGCAGGGTGATACGGGAGTGGGACTGTATATTCTGACAAGCGGTAAGGTACGTATTACGCTAAAACTCCCTGATGGGACTGAAGAGGAACTCGCTACGGAAGGGCCGGGAGCAGTGTTTGGTGAAATGGCGCTACTCGACGATTTACCCCGTTCTGCCACGATCACAGCCATTGAGGATGTCACTGCCCTGCTATTACCGGTATGGGAGTTCCGCACGACATTGAGGAACTACCCTGATATCGCCTTGAAACTGCTGGCCGTCCTGAGCAGGAGGTTACGAAAGGCCGAGCAACACACGCACACCTCGTAGCTCAGTAGGGGCGGGGGCGGCTTTACAGGACTTTGCTGGTGAATGACACCCTAAATGGAATGGCCTTGCAGGGCGACCGCAAGAGTCGCCCCTTCCATGGCACGCATCGGCCTGCGCAGCCGTATCATAGTAGGGGCAGGGCTTGTCCCTGCCCTCCTTCGTGCTCTGTCGAAGGCTTTTCCCGGTTGAGCAGCTTTTGTATCTCTTCAAACATCGTTTCGACATCACCGAAGGAACGGTAGACGCTGGCGAAGCGAATATAAGCGATTTTATCCATCCGCCGTAAGTGTTCCATGACCAGTTCGCCAATAACGCTGCTCTGAACCTCTTTGCGGCCCAGGCTATACAGCTCCTGCTCAATTTCTTCTACGGCACTTTCAATTTCACCAACGGGTAACGGGCGTTTCTCACATGCTTTGCGAATGCCATTGTAGAGTTTCTGGCGGTCAAAATCTTCTCTCCGCTGGTCGCGCTTAATGACCACAAGGTGAAATTTTTCGACACGCTCATAGGTACTAAAGCGCCCTTTGCAGTGCTCGCATTCACGCCGACGATGGATAGCATCGCCGATATCTCGCGAATCTTTGAACCGTGATTCTGTGCCTCCACAGAAAGGACATTTCATGCGCTACCCCACTTGAATGATGTAGTTCCGGCCATCTGTCAAGGATTATTTTACCACATCATTCGTGGTGAGAGTGCCTGTTTATCTTATTAATCATCTCGTTGCGGCTGTAGGCGCTGTCTCCACCGGGGATTTGATGGTTGGCGTGCCGCCAGGATGGGTTTTACCAATATAGCCGGAGCGCAGGCGCGAACCTTCGCGCCAGTAAGCGTACCAGTATGGTCCGTGTCCCCGTCCATCACGGCAAGTACTACATGAGGCCTTGCCACACTTTCTATACTGTAACTGGTAAGTAATATGCTGATCACTAGGTAACTGTGTCATACATCACCCGCTCTTCCACTAACACAATACATAGCTGGCACCTATACATTGCCAACACCAGCATAGCACCGTTTTATGAAGATTCGATGAATGTGCAGGCAGTAAAAATGAACAAAAGTTCATTTTTAGCCTGCGAGGTGAGGAAAAAGCGAGCGCTCGATAACATAATGTTCAGAGTGGCCTGAGCGTAATCTCGAATTCCCAGGGCTGGAGTGGAGGATTCTCGAATTGACCAATGGGATCGGCAGCGCGCACTGTTAAGGTATGCGCATCAACTGGCGGAAGCGGCTGGAAGCGCGCGCTTCCCTGGTACACCGCCATGTGAGGATTACTTGCAAGCTCCGGCCGGGCTATCAGTATCCCTCCTCGATCTCCCATCCATTGCGTTCCTCTGTCGTCCTCGACGAGGAAAATGATGCGGGGGACAAAGGCAAACCCGGCTTGCAATGGAGGCCTGATCCAGAGATAGTGAATCTCGAAATGTTGCTCAAAGAACCGGAGTTCGTGCAGCATCAGCACCATGCCCTGCTGTTTTTGTTCTAGCTCCACTGTAATAGTGCGAACGGGTTCGCGCGATAAGGCCTGCGCGCTGGTTGCCAGTCCTGGCGGAGCGGCAACTACGACGGGGGGCCTTGACGCAAGTTCCAGGGCTTTAGGGGAGAAAGGCGCTGGATCCTCGAGTATTTCTTCGCACAAGCGCAAGCAGTCCTCACAGATGTAGGCAGCGCCTGGGCCGGCCACCATGCGTTGCGCCTCCGCCTGGCGGCGACCACAGAAAGAGCAACGAGCCTGAGATCGGTCAAAACTCATGGTTGTTATCCTTATCAAGGTGAAGCGCTATGGGGCGCTTGCAGCGCAGCCACCGCTGCGCTATATAATCCCATACGTTCGAGCAGAAATGCATGAGCTTCCCATTCCAATCTATCATCTAGCGGTGAAAGTATCTTCGATAGGTTATCTTCCAGGCTGGCAGGCTTTGAAGAGGCCGCTTCAGAGCCACCTTCATGCCCATTGGCAGAGAAGACCCCTTCAGTGACCAGATCATGTATCCCATAGCTGCGTCGTAAGGCTAAGCCTAGCAAATGATCGGCAAAATGTGGATTTTTTGGTAACAGCCCACCATATATGTAGGTGCCATAGGTATTGCGGTAGACTGCACCTTCCGTGTGGTCTGCTGAGTTATTCCCTTGCCCCTTAAGCACTTTGCCAAGCGGTCTGGCCGTTCCCAGGTAGGTGCGTCCTCGATGGTTCTCGAAGCCAACTAGCGTGCTGCCATTCCAGTTGATGGCGATATCGCCAATACTACGCAAGCCTCGTGCCCTCTTCTGGATTGTCCAGGCGTCGAACACTCCCAATCCTCGTATATCGTGGCCGCTAGCGGGGCGATAATAGTGGGCAAGCAACTGGTAGCCGCCGCAAACGGCAAGGACAGGCATATCGTCTTCGATGGCTGCCCACAGTCCGATACCCTTGACCTCGTACAAGTCCTGGGTAACGGGCGCCTGGTCTCTATCCTGTTCCCCGCCAATATACAGCATATCGTACTCATCTGGAGCGAGCGCATCGCCGAGTCCCAGGCCAACGACACGCAGAGCGATACCACGCAGCTCACAGCGACGACGTAGGGCTAGTATGTTGGCCTTGTCTCCATATGTATTCAACTGATCAGGGTACAAATAGCCCAGTGTAAGTGCCAGGGATGGAGTGATTCCCTGTTTCATCTACCTCACCTTTTTCGCTTACGAGGCGCTAGCTTCCTACGTTCAAGCTCCTCATGTACGGCTAATAAACCTGTATACGTTGCAACCACGAAGAGTGTTTCACCTGCCGGTGTCCGGCCAACTGCTTCATCGAGCGCTGCTGTAATGCCGTATCGTTGGGATACCGCTGGGCCGGCGCCTTCAACTCGCTCAAGTGTCTCTATTCTTCTTTTCTTTTTCTCCTGTGTATTACGGATACTGGTTTCTCTCTTCAATGCGCGCAGTGGCACCGGAGGTATAATGATCATCGCTCCTTGCTCTATACCCGCGTATTTCAGTCTCAAGGCAAGATCCAGGGCGCGGGTTCCAGCCACCACCAGGGTAGCCGTTTGTCCTATGAGCCGCTCGAAATCCACATCCCAGATCCACGAGATATCGCGACCATCGCTACTATGATCATTGAGGACAAATAGCACATGGCGTTCTGTTTCACCAGGAAAGAGCGTGCGTAACATTTCATTAAAATTGTTTGAGGTTGTCTTCCCATATAGCCCGGTAATGAGGATATTTCTATGTTCCAGTTGCGATGCAAGCTGCCTGGCAATACCTGGGCGGAAACGCCGGGTAACAAGACCAACAATGCCTGTTCTCCCATCGAGATGCAGCCGGCGGCCCAATGCGCCGGCAAATCTCCCTGCCACTCCCGCGAGGCCAGCTCGCAACGAAGCGCGTTGCCTTGATCGTGGCCTGGGCTTATGAGGCCTCGCGGAACGCTTCTGTTTAACTTTGACTTGTTCTTGTTTAAGATTCATGTCACCCTGTCGTTTTCAGTCTGCTTACTTATGCTCATCCAAAGCATGTGTCACTTGCAGAATAGCATGAGCATGCGAACAGGTCAAGCCCGCAGGAGCAGGGGAAAAAACTCCCCCGAAGGGAATTTTTTCTCGTGTAATATGTTATATTGTGAGGGACTGCTTAAAAAGCCTCTTGTCAACGTGTGCTATTCTATCCTCTGAGAAAGAATACTTATCTGAAGACGTGAATAGTAGGTTAGAACATGATTGGGTAGGGTGAATGGCAAAGAAACTTGTAATCGTAGAATCGCCGGCAAAGGCGAAGACCATTGAAAAATTTCTTGGGCGTGATTTTGAAGTGAAAGCCTCTATGGGCCACATTCTCGACCTGCCCAAAAAAGGCCTCGGAGTAAACACGCGCAAAGATTTTGAGCCGCGTTATGAAATTATAGAGAAAAAAGATAAGCTGATCAATGAGTTGAAAACAGCTTCCAGGCGGGCTGACGAAGTCTTCTTAGCGCCAGACCCTGACCGGGAAGGGGAATTCATTGCCTGGTCCCTGAAACAAACGCTAGGTTTAAAAAATCCCCGCCGGGCAGTCTTTCATGAAATTACGAAGGGGGCTGTGCAGGAGGCAATCAGGAAGCCACGAGAGATTGATGAAGACCTGTTCAATGCGCAGCAGGCCAGGCGCGTCCTTGATCGGCTCGTAGGTTATAAGATCAGTCCATTGCTCTGGCGGCGTATTCAATCGGGAACCAGCGCGGGGCGTGTGCAGTCGGTAGCTTTGCGTCTCATCTGTGATCGTGAAGCGGAGATACGGGCCTTTGTTTCAGAGGAATACTGGAGTATTACAGCGACGCTCAGCAAGCATCAACAGAGCGAGCGTTTTGAGGCGCAATTGATAGCACGCCTGAAGGATATGGCCGATCTCAACGCTGAAGAAGCCCGTGCTGATAATGATGAGCAGGCAACGACTGCATCATCGAATGGCGCAAATGGCGCAAAAGCTCCCACCACAGAAGCAGAAAAAGGCCGCATAAAAATTTCCTCCAAAGAGGAGGCCGAAGCCATTCTGAGCGAGCTGCAGGGCGCAGTATACACAGTTTTGAAAGTTGAGGAGCGAGAGCAGCGCCGCCAGCCCAGTTTCCCTTATACGACCAGCACGATGCAGCAGGATGCCTCGGCACGCCTCTACTTTAAGCCGAAGAAAACGATGAGCCTGGCCCAGCAGCTCTACGAAGGCATTGAGCTGGGTGAGCGTGGCCAGCAGGGCTTGATTACTTACATGCGTACCGACTCGACACGCATCTCGGAAGAAGCCCAGGCGAAGGTGAAAAGCTACATTGCTCAGGCATTTGGGCAGCCCTATGTTGGATCAGGTCGTACAGGCAAAGCCAAAGCTACGACACAGGATGCTCATGAGGCCATACGCCCAACCGATGTGACCCTCACGCCGCAAATTGTCAAGCCGTATCTCACGCCCGATCAATTTAAGCTGTATAACTTGATCTGGCGGCGCTTTGTGGCGAGTTTTATGACTCCTGCCGTCTTTGACACGGTGCGGGTGGATATTGTCGCCAACCAGTACATGTTCCGGGCCACTGGTTCCCACTTGAAGTTTCCCGGCTTCTATGCTGTCTGGCCGCGTGAGGAGGACGAGAAGCTACTTCCTGCCTTGACGGTTCAGGAAGTGCTTGACCTGCACAAATTGGAGCCGGAGCAGCACTTCACCCAGCCGCCTCCGCGCTACTCAGAGGCCAGCTTAATTAAAGAGCTTGAAGAGCTGGGAATTGGCCGCCCCAGCACGTACGTGCCGATCATCAGCACGATCCAGGACCGGGGATATGTTGAGCAGGAACAGCGCCGTTTCGTGCCCACGTTGCTCGGTGAGACGGTCAATGAAGTGATGAATAAACACTTTCCTGAGATTGTCGATGTTGGTTTTACCGCTGAGATGGAGCGCAAGCTCGATGCCGTCGAAGAGGGCCGCCAATCCTGGACTGAATTTTTACACAGCTTCTACGGCGATTTCAAGACCACCATGGAAAAGGCCGAAGCGGAGATGGATCGCGTGAGGTTGACCGAAGAAATAGATGAGCGTTGCCCCGAATGCGGGCGCAAGCTTGTCATTCGTTCTGGTCGCTATGGGCGCTTCATCTCCTGTTCGGGCTTCCCCGAATGCCGCTACGGGCGCTCCTTTGTCAATAAGACGGGCGCCTTGTGTCCCCAGTGTGGTGGCGACCTGGTAGAACGCAAGACCAGGCAGAAGAAACGGATCTTCTACGGCTGTAACAATTACCCGGCCTGCAATTTTGCCATCTGGGAACGTCCTGTGCCTGACCTCTGCCCAAATTGCGGAGGGCTGATGGTCATCCCGCGTGGCGGGCAGGAGCCTGTTTGCTACGCGGAAGTGGTAGCGCCTCAGTATAGCGCTGAGGAAAAACCTCAGCAGAACGAGAAGTCCTCCTCACGTAGCAGGACTTCCCAAAAGAAAGCGACCACTGCAGATGGCACCGGCAGTACTGCACGTTCCAAAGCGAAAACGGCAAGGAAGACTTCAACTGCTACGAGAAAGAAGACGCCGGCGCAAAAAGCAAAAAGCAAGCGAGTGACCACAAAGGCATGAAGGATCAGCCGCGTGACGTGATATAATCGAAGAGGGTTAAGCAATTCTTGAATTTCAGAAGAAATTCTGCTGCTGGGAGTAAGACATGTCCTATGAGGTTACCCTCATTCCAGGCGATGGTACGGGGCCAGAAATTACGGAGGCAACACGCCGCGTACTTGAAGCAACAGGCGTGCAATTTAAGTGGGATATTCATCAAGCCGGCCTGGCCATGCTAGACCGCTATGGCACCGTTTTACCTGATGAGGTTATTGAGTCGATTAAGCGCACGAAAGTGGCCTTAAAAGGACCAATTACTACTCCCGTTGGCAAAGGCTTTCGCAGCGCCAATGTGACACTCCGCAAGAAACTCGATCTGTATGCCAATCTACGCCCCGCCAAGACCTATCCGGGCTTGCGCTCGCGCTATGAGCATATCGATTTAACGATTGTGCGCGAAAATACTGAAGATTTGTATGCGGGCATAGAATACCAGAGGGGGACGCGCGAGCAGGAAGAGATAATTGAGATGATTGCTCAGACGACAGGTATTCATCTCGCCAGCGATGTCGCCATCAGCATCAAAGTTATTTCTACCATGGCTACCCGGCGCATCGTGAAATTCGCTTTTGAATATGCTCGTGCCAATGGCCGTCGCAAGGTTACCGCGGTTCACAAAGCCAACATCATGAGGTGTTCCGATGGCCTCTTTCTCGCCACTGCACAGGAGGTGGCCAAAGAATATCCTGATATCCAGTTTGAAGATCGCATTGTGGACAACATGTGCATGCAACTGGTGCAGAAGCCTGAACTTTATGATGTGCTCGTCTTACCCAACCTCTACGGCGATATCATCTCAGACCTCTCGGCAGGCTTGATAGGGGGACTTGGTGTCGCGCCGGGGGCGAATATAGGCAGCCAGTATGCTGTTTTCGAGCCGGTGCATGGTAGCGCGCCCAAGTATGCCGGGCAAAACAAAGTCAATCCTATGGCCATGATGTTCTCCGGCGTGATGATGCTTCGCCATCTCTGCGAGCGCGAGGCCGCCGACCGCTTAGAGAAGGCTATTGCGCAGGTCATCGCCGAGGGCAAGTACGTTACCTATGACCTGAAGCCCCGGCCCGATGATCCCACGGCTGTAGGTACCTCGCAGGTCGCCGATGCCGTCATTGAAAAATTGCAAGCGCTGCAATAGGCCGGTGCTATCTTCGCTCCGAAGAGGGGGATCGCATTTGTGCTTTGCGCCACTTGTGGCGTGCCTGGATATAGCGAACCGTGCCGGAGTGAGAGCGCATCATTACAGAAGAAGTACGAGCGCCCCAGCCAAAATATTGCACGCCGCCCAGCAATTCTCCGGTGGTAATACCGGTAGCCGCAAAAGAAACATCATTTCCTCTTACCAGATCATCAGTCCGGTATACCTGCTCGAGATCAACGCCATCCGCTTTGAGTTTTTCTCGTTCCTCATCTGAGCGCGGCCAGACCTTGCACTGGATTTCTCCACCAATACACTTGATGGCTGCTGCTGCCAGGACTGCTTCGGGTGCACCGCCAATCCCCATCAGCACGTCAACGCCTGTGTAATCCTCCATGGCTGCCTGAATAGCAGCGGAAACATCACCATCAGTGATCAAGCGGATGCGCGCTCCCGCCTCGCGAATCTGCCGGATGATCTCCTGGTGCCTTGGGCGATCCAGGATAATCACCGTCAGATCGTCAATGAGCGCGTCGCGTGCGCGAGCGATGCGTTCCAGGTTGGTCGCTACCGGTGCATTAATATCGATGACATCCCGGGCGGCAGGCCCAACAGCTATCTTTTCCATGTAGAACACCCCTGGGGGGGCTGAATACATGGTGCCCCGCTCGGCTGTAGCTACGACTGCCAGCGCCCCAGGCAGGCCGAGAGAGAGAAGCCTCGTCCCATCAATTGGGTCAACTGCCACATCGACATCTGGAGGAGAACCATTGCCTACCTGCTCACCAATGTACAGCATGGGCGCCTGGTCTTTTTCACCTTCCCCGATCACCACCACACCATTCATATCAACCCCATCAAGGGCCTGGCGCATGGCATCGACGGCTGCCTGGTCAGCTTTCTCTTTGTCGCCCCTGCCCATCCAGCGCGCCGCGCTTAACGCAGCAGCCTCAGTAACACGCACCAGCTCCATTGCCAGGTTGCGTTCTTTGGTACCGGATGGCTCAAAACGTCCTTCTAACATATAACCTCCTTTATATGTTCGTATGCATTAAATCTCAATATGGCGGGGGTGTATGCGCGAGTGCGCGTCCTGCATAATAGCTCGCAGTTGATCCACCGCTTCCTGCAAGCGGTTTTGACGGTTGACGATCACATAGTCATACCAGTCCTTCTCTGCCAGCTCTTTGCGGGCATCGGCCAGGCGTCGCTGGCGCTGTTCTTCTGTCTCGGTCTGCCGGCTTGCCAGGCGCTCTGCCAGTTCTTCCATAGAACTGGGAACCAGAAAAATGAAAATGGCTTCCGGCACTTTTTGACGTATGGTCGCTGCGCCCTGCACATCGATCTTGAGGAGTACATCTCGACCGGCCTCGAGGTTCTCTCTGATTGGCGCTCGTGGCTGCCCATACCAGTAGCCATGTACATTGGCATACTCAAGCAGTTTGTCTTCCTTGACCAGTTGTTTGAACTGCTCCTCGCTCACAAAGTGGTACGGGTTTCCTTCGCTTTCGCCTGGTCGCGGCGGGCGCGTCGTTACTGAGGGGACGACGTAAAAATCCATGCCTTGTTGCTTGAGCGCGTTGATCACGCTATCTTTTCCTGCGCCAGATGGTGCTGAAAGCACGAAGAGGAGTCCCTGCTTGGGAGAGGGCGGTTCGCGCTGCTGGTTCACAGTGTGATCCGTCTCGAGTTGCATGCTGTTTTCCCTGTCGCTCCTGGCATTTTTTGAGCTATGTACGAATAAGCCGCGTTTCTGCTATACTGGCAATCATCTCGTATTCGTGTAGCGCATGGTCTCCGCCTGTTGTGGTAAAACAGATGCCCCATCGATGAAGGGTACAATAAGGCCTGCCTCTACAACGAAACGGGAAGATAACTTCTTACTTATCATTGTACAACATGAAACTACATTTTCGGTAGCTGTGGATTGGAACAACCTTATGTATGTAGACGCGCTAACTCTGGCAGCCGTGGTCGATGAGTGGCATGTCCTCTTGAAGGGCGCCCGTATTGATACGATCATCCAGCCGACCGAGTACGCAATTGCCATACAATGTTACGCTCCAGGAGCTCAAGGAGAAGGCGGGCGTAATCGCTGGCTCTACCTTTCTGCTCACCCGCAATTCGCACGTGCGCACGTGACTGCGCTCAAACCAGCAAAGATCGCCAGCGAGCCGCCTCCCTTTGTCATGCTGCTACGTAAATACCTGGAGGGCACGCGCATCGAGGCGATGCGGCTGCCGCGTTGGGAGCGTATCATAGAGGTAATTGCCGGTCACAGGGCCAGTCCTGAGAGCAATGAACGGGTTCGTTATCGCCTCATCATCGAGATCATGGGTCGCCTCAGCAACATTATCCTTTGTGATGAACAGGGTATCATTCTCGGCAGCCTGAAACGAGTCGGTTCTGAAATCAACCGCTACCGCACTATTGCACCTAATGTTCCTTATGTTCCACCACCGCCACAGCAGCGTGTTGTTGCAGGCCAGGCATTGCCCAAATTGGAGCCAACCACGGTTACCGCCGCACAGTTACAGATTTGTGCATCCGATGAGGCCGAGAGCAAGCAGGTAAAATACTGGCAATTGCTCGTCAAACACCTGCTCGGTTTCAGCCCGCTCATTGCCCGCGAGGCTGTTTTTCGCACCACTGGCAACAGTGGATCTCCAATTGAAATGGATGGTCAAGATGACCTATGGGAGAAACTGGCTGTGAATGTGCGTAGTCTCGCTTCCATGTACGATACCCACAACTGGCAGCCACAGTTGGTAGAGCGTATTGAGAAAGAAAACGGGCAACAGGCATCGTATGTGCCTGTAGCTTTTGCGCCCTATGTGCTAGAGCAGTATAGCGGGCAACCGGGTATGCGCATACGCGAATCCCCTTCTATGAATGTCCTGCTCGACGATTACTATGCTCGTGTCGAGTGGCAGGATGCGCTGGAAAGCCTGCGTGCTCCTATACGCAAGGCATTGCAATCCCAGCGCGAGCGCTTACTGCGCAGGGCCGATTTCCTGCAACAGCAGCTTGCAACTGTTGAGGAGGCAAATCGCTATCGCCTGCAAGCCGAGTTGTTGCTGGCCTACCAGCACGAAGTTCAGCCGGGGCAGACCAGCGTGACCCTGCCAAACTTCTTTGAAGGTACGGGTACAGAGGGCGAAGGTGAAGAGACTCTTCCCTCTGTGACTATTCCACTTGATCCACGCTTTGATGCTGTGGAGAACGCCAATCGTCTCTTCAACAGGTATCATAAGCTGCGGCGTGGTGCTGCCCTTGTGCCTGAGCAGTTGGAGCAAAACACTGCTGAGCTGGCAACGGTAGAGCAACTGCTGGCCGACCTTATGCTGGCCGATACCGCTGCCGACATTGCTCTTGTGAAGGCAGAAGTGCAGGCGATTGGCTACATGCGTGGCAAGCAAGCGCAGGAGCAGAAGACGCCAAAAGCGGGCAAAAAACATGGTAAGGGCAAGCCTGTTCTGCCGGGTGGCGGCGTGCCTCTACACATGCAGAGCCGCGATGGCTTTACGCTGCTCGTTGGCAAGAATAGCCGCCAGAACGAGGAAGTAACCTTTCGCCAGGCGAGCGCCAATGATATCTGGCTGCATGCTCGCGGCGTTCCCGGCGCTCATGTCATTATCAAAGCTGCCGGGCGCGAAGTTCCGCGCAGCACGATCGAGCAGGCAGCCAGCCTCGCCGCCTACTATAGCCAGGCGCGTGGCAGCACCACTGTCCCGGTTGACTATACCCTCCAGCGCTATGTTCGCCATATGAAGGGCGGTGGTCCCGGCATGGTGGTCTACGAGCGAGAGAAGACGATCTATGTTACCCCGGCAATGTCAAAACTATGATATATAAAGATGAACAAATCGGTCGAGACATCTGTAGGGGCCGATTTATCGTGCCCACCGCCGATTCATCGGCTGAATCATAATCCCATAGCCTTAAGTAATTTATGAAAGTTCATTAACCGAGTAAAAAAAAGAATAACGGAATGAAGAA
>CADDZH010000098.1 GCA_902812455.1 Chloroflexota bacterium
GTCCTCTCCCAGACGGATAATTCCGCTGCCGGCATCAAGAATCAATGTGTGCATACCTGCCTGCACCTCAACGCAGGACGTGTTTCCCCCGTGACGTACCGTGTGTAGCCCAGGGGTAGGATAGCTCCCTCGTACCCCCCAGAATCGCACAAGAAACCGTTGTGTATCCGCCATATAATCTGCTCCTGCCGCGACCCTCAAAACGTCTATGATTGCCCTTATTATATCGTGCAGCAAGAACATTGAAAAGGCTATTTTTGATAGATGCCAATTAAATGCACTCTGGCGGGCTGTAAAAATCGGAAGTCGAGCAGCCATTCCAGGAAACAGGCCACCCTGAAAAGAAGCTTATTAAAGCTAATGTAGGATGGATCCCCGTTAAAGATAAGCTGGACTTTCTTGAAGCCCAGCGGCAGCAACGTGCGATCGATCTTCTTGCTCGAATTGATCTTGTAGCGCACCGGAAAAGTATCATGTTCCTGTCGGTTGTAGAGCTTGCGCGTCAGGAAATCATGAAAGCGATTAGGAATTAAGCGGATGAGCCACACGTTGTAATTCCAGGCGTTAGGCGTTAAGAAAATGACTTTTCCGCCAGGTTTCAGCACGCGGTAGATTTCACGAAAGGTTGCCTGCGGGTCGTCCAGGTGCTCCAGTACCCAGGCAGAGACGACCAGGTCAAAGAAGTTATCTGCAAAAGGCAACTTATCGGCAGTTCCCACAAATGTGTGCCTGATGATTGTATTTTTCCGCAGCGCCTCCTCGTCTGGATCGACGCCGTAGGTATGCGGTGTCTTCGCGTACACCGACTTCAGGAATTCGCCATGCCCGCAGCCGACATCCAGGATGTAGGTATCCTCACCCGTATACTGATCAATGACATTGCGGTAGATGTCCAGGCTTTCCTGCCAGGAGGGCTTCAAGCGCCGGTACTCTTGTCGATAAAATTGCTGTCTCAAGCTCATACCTTATCAACGAATTTCTGACCATGTTTGTCGTTACAATCAGGGCAAGATCAGGTGCAGGTCGCCGAATTCGTGCCAGAGGTAGCGCTCGCGCAGCGCTTCATGATAGGCAATCGAGAGGTGCTCGCGGCCAGCAAGGGCTTCGAGCATGAAGAGGTGACTGGCCTGCGGTTCGTGCAAACCGGTGAGCAGCCCGTTGATCGAGTGGATACCGCGCTGTGGGGTCACCACGAGGTCTGTCCATCCTTTGCCGGGATGCACGGTCCCCGTAGCATCGGTTACGGTCTCAAGCGCACGTACAACAGTCGTTCCTACCGCTATTACACGTTTGCCAGACTCGTGGGCGGCGTTCACCATTCTAGCCGTCTCAAGGGGGACGCGATAGTACTCTTCATAGGGTGGCTCGTGCGCTTCGAGGCTGGCAACGCCCGTATGCAGGATTAGCGGGGCGATCTGCACACCTTTTGCCACCAATCGTGTGATTAGCTCCGGAGTAAAGGCTCGCCCGGCTGAGGGCATTTCGGCGCTGCCGCGTTCGGTGGCATAGACCGTCTGGTAGTAGCTGAGCGGCCAGGACTCTTTTACATAGCTATAACGAATCGGGTAGCCGTACTGCCCAACGTACTCTTCCACCGGGCAGGGCATATCGAGCGTTGCGATCCACAGGCGATGAACACTACTGCGCCCGGCACGCTGCTTGTGAAGGTAAGGCCTGTGCAGTATTGCCTGGGCGCCCCCATCCAGTTGCAATTGCTCGCCAGCCTGCATATCGTAGAACGGCTTTGTCGTCTTGCCGCTGAAGGCGCGTGCTTCTACAACCCACAGGTCTGCTGGGAGATGGGTAGAGAGATGCAGCTCGAGCGGCATGCCATTTGCGCGACTCGCCTTGATAGCCGCGTTCATCGTGCCACTCGTATTAATCACAAGCAGGTCGCCGGCATCCAGAAACTCCGCGATGTTGCGGAAGCAGCTATGGATAACGCGGTTATCTGCCAGGTAGGAGACCATAAGCCGCACTTCGTCGCGCGCAAGGCCGCGCGCCTCGGGTGGCTCGCTGGCCTCAAGCTCTGGCGGCAACTCAAAGGCTAATCGCGTCTCGTATCCCGTTAATTTTTCCCGATCAAGTTGGGTCATTTCGATGATAATCCCGTTATTTATAGAGGCAGTTCAAGGCAGGGCGCGAGCAGCGTAGCGCCCGCTCGGCCGTTCTCCTGTAATCAGTTCCACCAGGCCAGGAACGCTCACTTCTGGCAATGGCCGGTCGCTGATGTCTTCGCCCGGAAACGCTTCCTGGTGCATCTGCGTCCTCATATCGCCCGGATCGACCCAGTAGACGCGCAGGGAAGGATTCTCGGCTGCAAGAATGTGCGACAGTTGCTCCAGCGCAGCCTTGCTTGAGCCATAGCCTCCCCAGCCCTCGTAGGCTTCAACGCCCGCATCGCTGGTAATATTGGTGATGCAGGCTCCCGGCTTCAAGTAGTTCTGTACAGCCTGGATCAAGGCGAGCGGCGCGATCACGTTCGTCCTGTAGACCTGTTCGAGCACGTCGAGCGGATACTCTAATAAGTACGGTTGCGGGCTTGGGCCGAGAATGCTGGCATTATTGACAAGCGCGTCCAGGCCACCCATATGTTGCGCGGCCTCGGCAAGATTCTGCCGGTGTGCTGCATCAGTCACATCGCCTGCAATGGCCGTGACGTTGGTTAGCCTCGCCAGTTCCGTGCGGGCCACTTCCAGCGCCTGGGCGCCGCGAGCATCTATGATGAGGTTCCATCCTTGCCGGGCAAGCTCGCGAGCCAGCGCCAGGCCAAGGCCACGCGATGCGCCCGTAATCAGTGCAGTGCGCGATGATGAAGAAGCCATAATCTATCCCATCCTTTCGCTTATTATCATCATTTGCCCTCTACAATAGCGCAAGCGGGAGAGCCAGGCATTGGGCAAGAGGACAGTTTATGATCTGTACAAAAGGACAGAAATTGCCCCTTAATAATGATACAATGTAGAGGTGTGAAAATAGCAGAGAATGATTCCCTTCCCATGCGGGAAGGGATAGCAGGGAGGTCGGCCATGTACAGCTATCTTCGACATCGAAAACTCTTCAATGTCTTGCCCGGCCTGTTGGCGCTCGCGCTCATCCTGACAATGACAGCGTGTGGTGGCGGCAATGCCCCCAGCGCGCAGCAGTTGATCGTCAATGCCCAGGCCGCTATTCGCAAAGTTACTTCCTATCACTTCAATCTTGTCGTTGATAATCCCGGCGCCAATGCCGTTCTCACCATCAAAACTGCCGATGGCGATGTGGTTGTTCCCGATAAGCTCAAAGCGAATGCCAGTGTCCTCATCCTGGGAACCGTTATCCAGGTTCAGATGATTACCACCAGCGGCCAGGAATACATTACTGATCCTATTAGCAATAAGTGGGAGAAGACTTCCGGCCTCCTCGACCCGCGCGCACTCTCCAATCCGAATACGGGAGTGGCTGCTATTCTAGGTCACATCCAGAATCTAAGTACACCAACCGACTCGAACGTAGATGGCAAGCCGTGTTGGAGCATCGATGGCACGCTGGATGCGAAATACCTGGCAGGCATAACTGGCGGCACCGCTCCGGCAGGCACGACAGATCATGTCACGACCTGCATCGGCAAATCTGATAACTTGCCTTACCTGATTAAAATAACCGGCATAGCAGCGCAGGGTGATACTGATAAGACTGTACGCACCTTCAAGCTTTCCAAATTTAATGAACACATCACCATCACAGCACCCATCTAAACTATAGGGGCAGCGCTCATGCTAACAACCAGAAACAATGAATTGATAAAGCCGAATCGCGCGGCAGCGCTGGCAGCCCTGCTGGTTGCATGCGCTGCTGTATTTCTCACAGCCCTCGATCAGACCGTCGTTGTCACGGTTCTACCACAGGTGGTGACCGATTTGCAAATTCCTATCACGCAGCTCGACCGCGCGGCCTGGATCGTGAGCGGCTACTTGCTGGGCTATGTGATCTCTATGCCCCTGATGGGTCGCGTCTCCGACATGTACGGGCGGCGACGGGTTTTCATCATCTGTCTCGGCGTCTTTGCTTTCGGCTCTCTCTTCTGCGGCCTGGCTCCCATCCTGGGCAATACCATCGACATCAGCTTCTTGCAAAACATCGGCATTAACACGGACATTCCCGGCCTGGACTGGCTCATTGCAGCGCGCTTCGTCCAGGCAGCAGGTGGCGGTGGCGTCGTTCCCGTTGCAATGGCTGTAGCAGGCGATTTCTATGGAGAGAGCAGGCGTGGCCTGGCGCTGGGCCTCATCGGTATGGTGATGGAATCTGGGGGCGTACTTGGCCCGCTCTACGGGGCCATCATTGTACAGACCTGGAACTGGCAGACCATCTTCTACCTCAATATTCCTCTCGTCGCCATCCTTCTCGTGTTTATCTGGCGTTTCATCCCGCCGGTTAAAGCATCCCTGGGCGCCACTCGCCATAAAGAGCGTATCGATCTGCCCGGCGCTGTTCTCTTTGGCGCCGCGCTGGCCTGCCTGAGCCTGGGATTATCCCAGGAGGCCGCGCAGATCAGCCCCTCCACAACCGCTGCGGGAGGCGCTCCCATTCAAAACAATCCTGTGCTGATTGCCATTGCCGTTGTCCTGTTCCTTGCGTTTATTGCCCTCGAGATATTCACCGAGCGCCGCAGCAAACGCTTAGAACGCCAGGAAGGGGTGGGAAATTCTCGCCGGCCAAGGATCACCTGGCCTCTCATCGAGCCTTCCATCTTCAAACGCCCTGCCTTCTCGGCAACTTCCCTGGTGAGTTTGCTGATCGGGGCCGCGCTGATCATCGCCATGGCAGATATACCTCTCTTCATCGCCACCGTGCTGAATCGCCCACCTCTCGATAGTGGCCTCGCCCTCCTGCGCCTCACAGCCATGATTCCCCTGGGTGCCTTGCTAGGCGGCTGGCTGTGTACGCGTATCACCTGCCGCTGGACAGCTCTCGTTGGCCTGGTTCCTATCGTTGTTAGCTTCTGGCTGATGCATCTCTGGCCGCTGAACGTGAACTGGACGCAGATCACGATCAGCACACTGATTGGCGGCCTCGGCTTCGGCCTGGTGATCGCCCCCATCGGTACAACAGCCATAAATGTTGCCCGTAGCCGGCAGATGGGCATGGCTGCCTCTATTGTGACTGTCCTGCGTATGGTGGGCATGATCCTGGGGCTTGCAGTGATTACCTCCTGGGGCCTGGGCCGTTTCCGCATCCTGGCAGCAGCATTCAAACCGCCAGCCGGCGTTTCCATCTTTAGCCAGAAATACACCATCCTCTATGCTCAGTACCTCATCGCCTCGGCCCACGACGTTTATACCAGCATTTTCCTGATCGCGGGCGCCATAAGCCTGGCAGCCATTATTCCCGCGCTCTTTCTAGAAGGAAGAAAACTCTCACCAGACCTCGTTCGTAATACTGGTATCGAGGAATCTATAGAGGCATAACGAATGAGCAAGGACAGGGCACGATCAGGCAAAGACTGGTATGACGAAGATGATGCCGATATGATACAGGACGAACATCACGTTCCTGTCATACGTCGCGCTCCGCCTGCGCGCCCTGTTCGCCCGGCTCCTGGCTCCAGGCCGGGGCGCAGCACCTACCCGCCAGTCCCTGAACGGCAGCGCCGCTCACAACCACCACGCAAAGAGCGCCGCGCCTGGCCATTCCTCCTCCTGGGTTGCGCTGGCGGCATTGTGCTGGTTGTCCTCGCTGCTGCCATCGTTGTACTTATCGCCCTTCGCAGTGCCACAGGTGGCAATCTCGGCGGCCTCCCCGGCATTATGAGCGCTCGAACCTATACACAGCAAAACCAGCAAGCCGTGCCCATGTCCACTATAACGCAACTGCAGGTAAACAATCAGATAGGCAATATCGTCATTACTGTGGACCCGAGCGCCACAACGCCAACGATCACCACAGTAAAAAAGGTCAAAGCCAGCAGCAGTAGCGATGCCAGCAATGAATTCACCAAAATCTCGGTGCAGGTTCGGCCCGTCAATACCACGCTCTCCATCAGCGCCACCGTCCCCACTACCGGTAGTATCCTTTTCGGTTCCCATAACGATTCCGTTGATATCACGCTCGCGCTGCCGCAGAGTCTGGTTGCTTCAACAACGGCTACCACTGCCACTGCGCCCCTCGCTCTCAACCTGAACACGTCTATAGGAAACATCTCAACGAGCGGGCTGAGCGGCCTGTTCACCCTCAAAGATGACGTTGGCGACATCACTGTGAGCCAGGCAACACTCTTCGATGGCTCGCACCTGGAAACGGGCACCGGCAATGTGAACTTTGACGGCGCTATCAATACAACTCCGGCTTCTGGCAACTCAACGCCGAGGTACAAGCTTCAGAGCGAGACGGGTAATATCACTGTGACCCTGCCGGCCAATACTAACGTGATCCTGGATGCCAATACCAACATCGGCAAGATTACCAGCGATTTTCCTATCAATGTCACTACCTCTCAGGGTGGCGCCAATTACTATGGCCCGCTCCTCTCCAACCCGGCGCTCCCTCAGCCGCAGGCCGTCCTTACGCTCGATGTGAGCACCGGCAATGTGACAATCCACCAGGCGTGAAATATTATGAGGAATGGTACTTCCTGGTATGTTTCTTGCTCGTGTATAGTACAGTATGTTATGGTAGCAGTGTTCTGAAATCAGGACGGTCCAGGTGGAAGAAACAAGCAAGCGAAGCGTGTTACTCAACAGGCGGATCATCGTCGGTATCTGTGGGGGGATTGCATCATACAAAGCCGTTGACCTGGTCAGCAAGCTCCAACAGGCTGGCGCGCTGGTCGATGTGATCCTCACAGAGCATGCGGAAGATTTTGTGCGACCGCTGACATTCTCAACGATGAGCCACCGGCCTGTCTACAGCGACCTGTGGGAAGCTTCGGGGCAGGCGGCAGAGATGCATATTGCGTTAGCAGAGGCGGCGGAGATACTGGCGATTGTGCCGGCGACAGCCAATACGATCGCCAAGCTGGCTCACGGTATAGCCGATAATATGCTTACCGCCGTGGCGCTGGCAACGAAAGCTCCTCTCCTGTTGGCTCCCGCGATGTACAGCGATATGTATATGCACCCTGCGACGCAGGCAAATCTCGCGCTCTTACAGGCGCGTGGTGCAACGATCGTTGAGCCAGAAGTAGGACGGCTGGCCTCTGGAGCCATCGGCCCTGGTAGATTGCCAGAGACGACAGTCTTGCTGGGCGCGATCAGCCAGGTGCTCGGTCGCAATGGCGATCTCGCCGGTCGCAAGGTGGTCGTCACCGCCGGTGGTACGCGGGAGCCTATCGATCCTGTACGCTATATCGGGAATCGCTCATCTGGCAAGATGGGCTTTGCCCTCGCGATCGAAGCGAGGGATCGTGGCGCTGAAGTTATCTTGATCACCGGGCCGGTTGCCCTGGAAGCGCCTTACGGCATAGAGCTGCGGTGGGTCGAAACGGCCCTCGAGATGCGTGATGCGGTGCATGACGCCATTAAAGACGCGGATGTGCTCGTGATGAGCGCGGCTGTGGCGGATTTCCGCCCCGAGGCGCCCTTAGCGCACAAGTTGAAAAAGGATGGCAGCGGAGAGCAAGACTTAGATGCTCAAGGTGGGTTTACCTTGCATCTGATACGTAATCCAGACATCTTGGGCGAACTCGCTAATGCTAACGTACCAGATGGGCAAGCAACAGGGAATGGTACGCGAAGAAAACGCCTTGTGCGTGTCGGCTTCGCCGCGGAAACCAATGACATCGTATCCTATGCGCAAAATAAGCTGGCGACTAAACGCTTAGACTTACTGGTTGCAAATGATGTCAGCCGCGCTGATAGCGGCTTTGGTACTGAAACCAATAAAGTTCTTATCTTTCATGCCACTGGTGGGATGGAAGACTTGCCTGTAATGCCCAAAACAGCCGTTGCCGCGGCCATTTGGGATCGGATCGTACCGCTCTTGACTTGAAATGAGGTGAGTGCGGTGGATGTTGGGAGGATAGGAAGTGGCACTATGATGGGAGATTTTGTTTTAGAATTATTGAGTGCGAAGAGTACGCAGGAGGCATCGACTATGGAACGTACTGCTAGCGCAGGCTTTGAAGGCATCGCTCAGATGCTGCTTGAACAAAAGAAATTGATGGATGCTCTGGAAGCTGAAAATCGCGAGTTGCGCCGCCAGCTTGCCGATCTGCGACGGGGCATTGGGATCGCTGTAGTCATCGAGGGAAAGACTATTCAACTGGCGACTGAAGGCACCTCTACCGCAATGAATTCATCGTCGTCGGGAGCGCTGCAGAGCCTGCAAAACCTACAGGGTACGCAATCCGGCATGGCTAGCACCACCGCTCCTCAACCCGCCAGTAACGGTTACTCACAAAGCAATCGTCCCACGGGCGCCCAGCAAACGGTGAATTTGAACAGCGAGAAGCGTGATAATAGCACCACTCGCAGTCCTCTCGCCGATAGCTTTGTGCTGTAACATTCAACCCCCTTGTATCTCCATCGTAATACTGGTATTATCTGGCAAGGATGTGCTTCAGTTTTTGAAGCACAGCGTAGCCGTCATCTGCCCATTGTCAGGGAAAAGATAGGCGGCACACACGATGAAGGAGGTTCAACCATGATTTGTCCGCGTTGTCAGAGCCAGGTAGCTGATGGAGTCAAGTTTTGTCCTACGTGCGGTTACCCTCTGCAGGCAGGTCAGACTCCCCCGCCGCCGCAGCCGCAGCCACCACCGCCCCAGCAGCAACCGCAGAGCCAGTACGGGCCGCCGCCGGGAGGCCCTCCCCAGGGCGTGTACAGGCCCCCAGGCGAGTATGAGGAATACGCCAACAGTATGTTCGGTAATGCCGTGCCAAAAGCGGAACTGCATAACCCCAAAGGCCCTCTCCGTGTCGCCGATATGACCATCTCTATCGATGGCGAGCTTGTGCCCGTCGTAGATATTATGCTGGGAAACCAGCTCCCAATCTACTTCGAGCACCACATCCTGCTCTGGAAACATCCAGGTGTGCAGATCGGCTTCCGTTCAATGAAAGGTGCAGCAAGACGATTCTTTGCCGGCCTGCAGGTGTTTCTCACCGAAGCGCAAGGCCCTGGCAATATCGCACTTTCTCGCGACTCAGTGGGCCAGATCGTGGCATTGCGCCTGCAGCCAGGGCAGATGGTTGAGGTACGCGAGCATCAATTCCTCGTCGCGACCGGCAATGTCGATTACGGGTTTACCTTTGTCAATAGCGCTGCCAATATTCTCTTCAGCCGCACCGGCCTCTTTATTGACCAGTTTACGTGTCGCGGTGGCGAAGGTATGGTCTTGCTGCATGGCTATGGCAACGTCTTTGAGAAGATGCTTGGACCGGGAGAAACGCTGGATGTTGAGCCGGGCGCCTGGCTATGGAAGGATCCCTCGGTACAGATGAACGTCACGACGGTAGCCGGCTCACAGCGTGGAGGCGGTGGCATCCTGGGAGCCATTGGCGGTCTTGTAGCCGGAGCCTCGTTCGTGTTGAACCGCTTCACGGGGCCGGGACGCATCGGTATTCAATCCATGTCCTACCATCCGCCAACGCCGGAGGGAGCCCAGCAGGCCGGTGGTCAGGGGAACCTGGATATAGGGCAGTTCTTCAGCTCCTGACAGTCATAGGGGCGCGATTGATCTGTCGTAGGGGCCCGATTTATCGCGCCCAAATAGGCATCAAGCGAACGAAAAGTGCATTGGAGGCCGTAGGGGCGAGGGTGGATGAAGGGAGGTAGGGTGGGCCTTTATGGTCGCCCGCTCTGGATGGGTCGCGAGAGCAAGATAGCCCTGATCATGTGCATGGCATTCTCTGGCTGGATGGCAGCGTCAAGAATGCTCCAACCTTGGGCCAGGTGGTTGGGGCGTTGAAAGCGTGGATGAGCATTGTGTGGCGCAAGTATCAGAAAGAGGCAAAGCAACCCTGCCTCAGGCATCTCTGGCAAAGAGATTATTATGAGCACGTGATTCGCAATGAGGACGATTTGCAGCGGACACGTGAATATATCGTGAACAATCAAGGCCTTGTTGAGACAGCAACAGCGAGACGCAGAGGTCAAGCGAGCGAGGAGACAAAGCGCGGGCGGCGGGCGACCATAAAGGCCCACCCATCCACTCCGCTCCACCCTCGCCCCTACGGTCATCGCCATTGGTTTCGTTAGGTTGATGCATATTAAGGCCAATAAATCTCGCCCTTAAGATTCTTTGTTTTTCTCCCGGTTGATGCGCAGGATTTTGAGCATGTACTGTTCTGAGTTCAAATAGTACGGGTTGCGCTTGATATACTTGCCCACTACCGAAATAGGGTGCAGTTTGAGCAATTCCACGACCAGGCTGGGGAGCAACTTGCTGTGATCGTAGTGCATCAGCGCAATGATAGGGGCGTTCTGGAAGGTAAATACGGCATCCGACGCTGCTTCATACTTCAGAATCTGTTCGGGCGTGGCAATATCTTTGGTGAGCCATGTCATGTCTATCGAAATACGTACTGCCCGCCAACCTTCGCGTAATGCCTGGGCGATAAAGGTCTGGTGAGAAGAGAGCAGGAAATAGGGATCAAAGCGCTTGCCGCCGTTGGTCAGGAACATTTCTCGCTCTTGATACAGGACCAACTGGCCCGATTCGATCAACTCGTCTACGTTTACCTGCAGCTTTTGCAGTTCCTCACGCAGCTCCTTCACCTGGGCGGGAGCTGCCGCGAAGAGGCATTTCTCAGAGCGGGAAAGCCCAACCTTCATCAGCCGGGCCGTGACGCCAGGAATTTCTGTCACCTTACTATAAAGCTGGCAGATATGCGAGCCAGGAGGTATACGTTCACTTTTGCCTTCAACGCTTAGATCCATATCTCACTCCACTTGTATTGCTAGCCCCGGTAGCTTCCTTCGCCTGCCGGATGCGGGCTAACCAGTTATTGGTTATCACTATGAGAACGCCCAGGCTACCGAAGATGAAGACACCTGACAGTAATGTGAACAGAAAGAAGTAACCTATCTCTTGCGAGGGAAATGCAAAGAGAGTTGCCAGAGTTGCTGAACAGCATGCCATGAGAAGAGGAACAATAACCACCCAGGCAAGCAAAACCCGCGCACTCTGTTTCAATGTCAGCGCTTTATCCCCCCTGTATGGAAACAGTAAACGGCGCAACAGCCCGTGACCTGGTCGTCTTTGCATAGAGCTATTTCTGTTCCTCTCTGCATCGCTGATCTAACCATCGTTGCAAGACTTCTGCCGCCTGCCCCAGAATCTGTACTTCGTTCGCATAGGTCAGGCGCCGGTATGCTTCAGATAAGGGAAACCATTGTACCTGGTCGTATTCGTGATCATGTAGCGCTATATCACCGCCAATGGCTTCAAAAAGAAAGTGCCGTACTTGCTTCTGGTAGCGTATATGGTCACGCACAAAGGTGTAGGAGATAGAACCTATATAGGAAATCAAGCGCACTTTTAGGCCCGTTTCCTCCTCTACCTCGCGCACTGCTACCTGTTCGATTGTTTCACCGGAGCGAGGCGTTCCTTTGGGTAATACCCAGATGCCTGCCTGGCTTCGCCCCACCAGGGCAACTTCTACCCCAGCGGCATCTTTCGTCACAGGTATCTTCCTGGGTATTCCCTGCTGTTTTGCGTCCTGCCTGTTAGCTCTATTGCTGTTTTGCTCCGAAGAGGTTGGCGGAACAAGGCGAAAGACTACTCCCCCCGCTGAATAAGCCCGCACTGTTCGATATCGCTCCATTGCCTCGTTCCCTCTACACCCTCTCTATGCATACCTGCACCTCGCTCGCTAAAGAATGTGGCGCGACTCTGTCCGGTCGCGCCGCACATGATTGACTGTATTCATCTCATCTAGCTCTGTCCAAAAAGTATAGCGAACGCAGTACCACGTGTCAAGTTAAAGCAGCGCCTGGCGAATTGCTTCCAGGTTCCTTGCCGGCGTTTCAGGGGGAATAGAACAGCCAGGTGCCAGCAGAAAATGCCTTCCGCCTGTCAGCTCTATCGCTCTCTCTACTTCCTCCTGTACTTCTTGAGGCGTCCCATTCTTCAGCGTTGTCTTCTGCTGTATGCCGCCCATGACCGCTTTGCCCGAACGCTTCTTGCCTTCACCCAGATCAGGATTCCCTTCCGCCCAGGCATCCCAGTTGATGGCCTGTACCGGGTAAGAGGAAAGCTGATCAAAGTAGATGTGCGAGCCACAATTATGTAGGATATTAAACTTTCCCCGGCTCTTGATCGAATCCAGGAATTCGAGATCGTATTGCTCGCCAAACTCACTATACTGGTCTGGCGTCAGCATACTTTCACTGGCCCATCCATTAGTTGCATAGAAAATGCCGCTTGCTCCCTCTTCCAGACAGGCAATGGCATACGCCGTAAACGTCTCGGTAATCGTACGCAGTGCCGCGTGCATCGCATTGCGGTCTTCGCGAATAGTATGAAGAACCGGCTCAGCTTTATTGCCAGCCAGGTATTTTGCCACGCCTAACGGGCAGAAAATGGTCTGGACGAAGTAGGCTTCAAAGCCAATGGCATGATTGATGAGCTGCAAAGCGCGCAGCATGTCGCCGAGCACACCTTGATCCGGTTCCAAAGGACGCAGCCGCTTCCAGTCCGAGGCGCTTTTAATAGGGCTATCTTCAAAAATTGGGCCTTTGTAGGGATCGCCGGACGGCCGTACTTTGACTCCCCAGTCCTCAACGTGGTAGCTGGCACGTGGGTTGACCTTCATGTAGTCCCAGTCGTAGCGTGTGAAGTTCTCAAGCATGGATTCCGCGTGCGATTGCACGCCCCATTCCCGCACATAGTCATGGCCCCACATGCTTGCAGGGATACGATCAACCCTATCGCCGCGTAGTGCAGCATCGACACGTTCCTTTTTATTCACGTTACTCCCTTCCCTTTCTCTATCATATCAAATCCGTTTAGATAGTAGATAAAATTTGGGTCCCCTACACACGGTCCGGCAGACCGTGTTCCCCAAACCCCGGCAGGAGGGCCTGCACCTCCCGCTTTGATCACCATTCAAACGGATCTGATATCAGGTGTACGATCAATGAATATCATCACCGGCTCTTAAACGCCGTTATCTGCCAGTTCTTTGAAGCGATAGCCAACCCCGCGTTCCGTCAGGATATACTTTGGATGCGCCGGATCTTTTTCGATCTTCTGCCTGAGATAGGTGATATACAGGCGCAGGTAGTGCGCTTCGTCACGATATTCGCGTCCCCATACCTTCGAGAGCAGCGTTTCGTGGGTCAAAAGCCGCCCGGCATTGTTGACCAGATGATAGAGCAGCCGGTATTCTGTTGGGCGCAAGACGACTTTTTTGCCCCGCACAATTACTTCGCGCCTGGCAAAATCGATCTTGAGATCCTGGTCAACCACAATCTCTGTTTTTCGTGCCGGGGCAGGCATCATAGAGCGGCGCAGCAGGGCGCGAATACGCGAGAGGAGTTCGCGCGGGCTGAACGGCTTGGCAATGTAATCATCGGCTCCCAGATCCAGCCCGTGAATCTTATCCTGCTCGCTCTGGCGCACTGTAAGCATAATGACCGGCACCGTCGAGACCTCGCGGATGGCGCGCAGCGTCTCGAAGCCATCCATTTCGGGCATCATGACATCAAGCACGACCAGATCGGGGAGATGTGTGCGTAGTTGCTCTAAGGCTTCCAGGCCATTACTTGCCTCCAGGACACTATAATGCTCCAGCTCCAGGTTCATACGCACAAAATCGCGGATGCGCGGCTCGTCATCCACAATCAGAATGGTCATATCTCGTTGATCGAATACATCCTTCTCCATATCAGAACACCACCATCGGCAAAGGCGCTTTCTCTACACGTGGTAAACTAAAGAAAAATGTCGAGCCTTCATGTAGGACGCTTTCAACCCAGATATGCCCGCCATGCGCCTCAACAATAGCGCGGCAGATATATAAGCCCAGGCCTGCACCTGGCATCGCTTGCGTCATCTTATTTCTCACCCGGTGAAAGCGATCAAAAATCTGTTCCTGGTCGCGCAGCGAGATGCCCATCCCTGTATCGCTCACGCTCACAATCACCTCATCTCCGGTCGAACGACACGCAATGGTCACCTCACGCTGGCGTGGCGAGTATTTGATAGCATTATCCACCAAATTTTGCAATACTTCTTCAATGCGCTCTCTATCTGCCATCACCGCCGGCAGGTTTGGCGGGATCTCCAGCCGGAAGTCTACATCCGGGCTCCTGGCTTTAAATCGACGCACCACGCCCTCGATCAGCGGCACCAGGTCCAGCTCTACCGCCTCCATTTGCAATCCACCGGCCTGGATGCGAGAAGCATAGAGCAGGTTGCCCACCAGCCTGTTCAGGCGGTCAGCCTCTTCCTCTATCGTGAGCAGGCGCGAGTGCAGCGCCTCCACATCCAGCATAGCATCAGTGCGCGCCAGCGTCGATGCATAGCCCTTGATGATAGCAATCGGCGTTTGCAATTCATGCGAAATCACAGAAATGAACGTTGAGCGCCGCTCCTCTTCCTCACGCTCACGGGTGATATCTCTCACGGTCAGAATGCCGTTCATGGGTTCTCCCTTCGGTGAGCGCACGCACGACGCTGTGACACTGACTGTGAACTTCTGTCCATCACGCGCGGTGATCACCATCTCCCGGTTAACTACATTTTGGCCTGCAAAGGCCTGTAAAATTGGCGAGTTTTGCGGCCCCACCTCGTGCCCATTACGGTCTTTCGGGCGCAGCACATCGTAATAAAATCTTCCAAGCACTTCGCTTTCTCGCCACCCCGTCAGCCGCTCCATGGCCGGGTTAAAATCAATAATGCGCAGCATGTTGTCAACGGTCAGGATGCCATCGGTGCTATGTTCAAAAATGGCTGCCAGCCTTCCCTGCTCTTTCAGGAGTGACAGCGATTTCAAGGTGGATCGCAGTCCGGCAGCGAGTTGTGCGACAAACAAGCGCAGCGTGCCATCTGCTCCACTTCCATCAGGCGCTTCAAAGCAAGAATGTACACCGGCAGGACGTAGAAAGTGCAGGACACCTATCGGACCTCCCTGGTCATAGACAAAGAGAGAGCAGCGCTCAACCTCTTGCTCTTCTTCGACTTGCCATACCTCGTCATGATCATCGCCTTGCCTGAGCTGCTCGACCAGCTCCGGAGATAGCCGCTCTTTCACCATCAGGCACGTCGAATCAGATCGCTTGCCCTTCTGAACATTGCTCAACAGCAAGGGCAGTAGAGCGGGATTGAGCCGGTATAGCGTATACTCCGGGCTGCTCTGAGGATCGAAGGCTTCCTCCGATACCACAAAAACGCCGGCTTCGCCGCACAGCAGCCGCACAGCGCTTCCAATAAGTATCGTCATGTGATCATAGACATCCCCACTATGCTGTTCAAGGGACCAGGACATAAGTAGCAGGCTCCACTCGTTTCCAGGGTTTATGAGAGACCTGAGCACCCAAGAAGGCGCCACTACATTTCGGCATGTAGGTGTGTAGAAGGCCAATGATGAAGATGAACAAATTGATCGGGCATCTGTAGGGGCCGATTTATCGCGCCCACTGCCGATTGATCGGCCCAGAGGCGATCCCTCATAGACCCGCTATTTATTTAATAGCCCATCATTGGCACATTGGCATTCCTTGTGGGTGCCAGGTGATCTTGCTAGAATGTGTTACCGCTGGTATTGTAGCACATAAGTCAAAAGGAGAGTAGCAGGATATACTCAACAAGGCTCGACAAGGCATCATTGATATGCTACACTTCTGTTATGCACTTCGACATCTTTACACTGTTCCCTGGCATGTTCCAGGGGCCACTGAACGAGAGCATCCTCAAGCGCGCGCAGGAGCGAGGCCTGCTCAGCATCGCCCTGCACAATATTCGCGATGCTACCACCGACAAACATCATGTCGTCGATGACTATCCTTATGGTGGCGGCGCGGGCATGGTCATGAAGCCTGAGCCAATCTTTACTGCCGTAGAAGCCGTCTACCAGGGCGGCCCAATCATCCTGCTCAGCCCGCAAGGCCGGCTCTTTAACCAGCGCATTGCTCACGAGCTTGCCAAGGAACCCCGTATCACGTTGATCTGCGGGCATTACGAAGGCGTAGATGAGCGCGTGCGCCAGCACCTCGCAACAGACGAACTCTCCATTGGCGATTATATCCTAACCGGTGGTGAACTGGCCGCCATGGTCGTTGTCGATGTCGTGAGCCGCCTCATCCCTGGCGTTCTCACTAGCGAATCCACGCAGGAAGAATCGCACACGAGCGGCATCCTGGAATACCCACACTATACACGCCCGCCGGAGTTCCGGAGCTGGCGTGTGCCCGATATCCTCCTCTCAGGCAATCACCAACAGATCGCCCGCTGGCGGCGCAAACAATCATTGCGCCTCACAAAAGAAAGACGCCCCGACCTCTTCGCCAAACTGGATTTGAGCAGCAAGCTCGATCAAAAGCTCCTGGAGGAGCTGGAGGAAGAAGAATAATAGAACCCTGGCCCCTTGTGGGGCCAGGGTTCTGCATAAGCTCTAACTGTTTATTAGCATGAGATAGGAGAACATGATGGCAAGGTATGTGTTGGCGCTCGATCAGGGAACGACGAGTTCGCGAGCAATCCTCTTCAATCATGATGGGGCCATTGTCAGCCTGGCGCAACGCGAGTTTCCCCAGCTTTACCCGGCTCCCGGCCTGGTTGAGCACGATCCAGAAGCTATCTGGTCGAGCCAGCTTGGAGTGGCTCAGGAAGTAATGCGCAAGGCGGGAGCCCAGGCCTCCGATATTGCTGCCCTGGGCATCACCAACCAGCGCGAGACGACTATTGTCTGGGATAAAACGACCGGCAAACCCGTATTCAATGCTATCGTCTGGCAGAGCCGGCTAACCGTTCCTATTTGTGATGCCCTCAAAGCGAAGGGCTTTGATAAAGAGATTCGCGAGCGCACAGGGCTGGTCACAGATGCCTATTTCTCTGGCACCAAAGTCAAGTGGATTCTGGACAACGTGCCGGGCGTTCGTGAAAAGGCCGAACGCGGCGAAGCCCTCTTTGGAAACGTCGATACGTTCTTGATGTGGCGTCTCTCTAAGGGGAAGCTCCATGTCACCGACGCCTCGAATGCCTCACGTACCCTGCTCTACAACATCTACACAGGTGATTGGGACGATATGATCCTCAAAGAACTGGGCATTCCGCGCAATATGTTGCCCACGGTGATGCCATCCAGTGCAGTCTATGGGGAGACCAATGCGGAGTTCTTTGGCGGCCCTATTCCTATGGCAGGTGACGCGGGAGATCAGCAGGCGGCGACCTTTGGGCAGGCGTGTTTTGATACCGGCATGGCGAAGAACACCTACGGCACAGGCAGTTTTGTGCTGATGAATACAGGTCAGCGGGGAGTGCCTTCACAAAACGGGCTACTCACAACGATTGCCTGGCGTATAGGAAACGAAACAACGTATGCTCTGGAAGGGAGCATTTTTATTACAGGCGCCGCTGTACAATGGCTGCGTGACAGCCTCAAAGCTATCGAAACCAGCTCAGATGTCGAGGCCCTGGCAGGTTCAGTCGAGAATAATGGGGGAGTATATTTTGTCCCGGCGTTTGTTGGATTGGGTGCACCTTACTGGGACCCCTATGCGCGCGGCACGATCATTGGCCTGACTCGCGGCTCGACTGTGGGGCATATAGCGCGTGCGGTGCTGGAGTCGATGTGTTACCAGACGCGGGATGTCCTCGAGGCCATGATCGCCGATAGTCATGTTCAACTGAAAGCGCTGCGTGTTGATGGAGGCGCTGTAGCCAATAACCTGCTGATGCAATTCCAGGCGGATATTCTGGGCGTGCCGGTGCAGCGTCCCAAAGTTGCCGAGACAACTGCGCTGGGAGCTGCCTATCTGGCAGGCCTGGCCGTTGGCTTCTGGAGCAGCCAGCAGGAGGTTGCTGCGCATTGGGCCATCGATCGTACATTCGAGCCACAAATGGGTGCCGATCGGCGAGATGCGCTTTACGCTGGCTGGAAACGAGCGGTCGAGCGCTCGATGCGCTGGGAACGCGATAGGTAGTACATGGAAGTCTCTTTATCATCGATAACACGTACACAGAACCTGGCCAGCATGGAGAACAAACAATACGATGTGCTGGTCATCGGCGGGGGGGTCACAGGCGCAGGTGTCGCCCTGGATGCTGCTGCTCGTGGGTACAGCGTCGCGCTTGTTGAGAAAGTGGATTTTGCGAGCGGTACGAGCAGCAAATCCACCAAACTCATTCACGGCGGAATACGCTATCTGCCCGGTTTTGATATTGCCCTGGTGCATGAAGCGCTTATCGAGCGGGGGCTATTGCTACAGAATGCTCCCTACCTTGCCCATCCACTGGCCTTTGTCCTTCCTCACTACGAAGGTGATCGCCATCCCGTCGGCATGCGCTTTACCCCTCCTGGGGGTATTGGCCTTGGCCTGATGCTCAACGCTGGCCTCTGGTTGTACGATACGCTGGCCGGAAAGCGCAATGTTGGGAAGCACCGTCATTTACATCGCGAGGACATTATCGAACTGGCTCCTGCCCTGGTGACCCAGGGGTTAAAAGAAGGATTCATGTACTACGACGCGCAGACCAACGATGCTCGCCTCACGATGGCCCTTATTCGTACCGCCGCCCAATTTGGAGCCACAATTGCCAACTATGCAGAAGTTACGTCTTTCATTATCGAACAAGGGAAAGTCCAGGGAGCTTACGTGCACGACAGGCTGGGCAACCGGCAACTCGCAGCACGCTCACGGCACGTTGTGAATGCGACAGGCGTGTTCTCCGAGCAGGTGGAAGCACTGGCTGATACCGAGCCGGAGGTGCAGATCGAACCAAGTAAGGGAGTGCACCTTGTCCTTTCGCGGGAACAAATCAAGCTTGGCGAGGCCGCAATTGTGTTACCGGAGACCGAGGACAAGCGTATCCTCTTTATCGTGCCCTGGGAATCTCGCGCCATCTTTGGCACGACGGATACCGGCTCTGGTGACCTTGATCATCCTGTGGCCACGCCAGCAGATATCTCATACTTGCTCAAATACCTCAATCGCTACCTCACTGTCCCTGTGACGCAGGGAGATATTGTTAGTACCTATGTTGGATATCGCCCCTTGCTGCGCCCGCGCCGGACGAAGCATTCGACCGCGCAGCTTTCACGGACTCATGCCGTATTACAGGGTCCTTCCGGCCTGGTCTCGATTGTGGGAGGGAAATTGACAACCTACCGGCGCATGGCGCAGGATACCGTCGATGTGCTCAATGAGAGGGATGGCGTGAGACGAAGGCATCCAACCCAACATCTACCGCTGCATGGCAGTGCAGGCTGGCCCACAGTGAAGCACGAGCTAGAGAGTAAAGGAGCAGCGCTTGGGTTGAGCGCGCAGACATGCCAGCACCTGGGAAGAAGCTATGGGTCAGAAGGGCGAGCAATACTGGGGCTTGTAGAGCAGGATGCATCGCTTGCCCGCTTGCTCGTTGCAGAGCTACCCTATATCGGTGCGGAGGTGGTGTATGCCTGTCGCCAGGAAATGGCTATGACCCCCTACGATGTCCTGGCCCGCCGTACCTCAATTACCCTGGAGGATCGCAGGCGAGGCCTGGATGTAGTGGACGATGTGGCCGCGCTCATGGCAACAGAACACGGCTGGTCTACTGAGCAGCAACAGGCAATGGCTGCCGCCTATCGCAAAGCGATCGAGGCGCAAATGGCAGCAGAACGAGGCTGAACCGTAGGGGCCTGATTTATCGCGCCCATCGCCGATTCATCGGCTTGGTCTCCGCCTATTTATCGCGCCCGCCGATCCTTCTAGCGCACAAATTGTTTGAGCACTTCATCGACGCCGGGATGTGAACGATTGAGCCGCAAATCCTCAGCGCCAGTTGCATCTGTCTGCACAATCAAGATATTTTGCTGGACACAGGCATTAAGCAGCTCGCGGGCCGATTCGCGCGTCAGGCGACCCCGGAAGCGATTCTTGGGATTGACCGGGTCGCCAATAAAGT
>CADDZH010000099.1 GCA_902812455.1 Chloroflexota bacterium
GTACAGCAGGCATTGAGCGCATAAGCATGATGAATGTTTCCGATCAAATAAGGTCATGAGGAACGGGATCGTACCTGTAGGGGCAAGGCTACCTTGCAGGGCGACTGAGTCACCCTCTCCGGGGGAGAGGTAATAGCAGAACGGTAGACGCGGCAGCATCGTTGTCGCCCTGCATAGCAAACCTGTGGAGCGGGGTGGCGTGGGGGCCTTGTGCTTGTCCGGCTGGCCAGGACGGGGACAGGCACCAGGCCCCCACCCTTCTCCTCATCTCCCTCTGTCCCTACAGAACCGAGGCGAGGTGTGTCGTGGGTACGCCTGCCCCTACGAACTGTCACTTCTGGGGAATATCAGGCGTATTCTTACTATAGATATATGTTAGATTTGTAGACATATATTAGATACTGAAAAAGGCACCTTGACAAGTAGAAATGTAGTGACCCCTCTTGTGGGGGTCAGGCATCTGTTCACCAATGAAGGTGATTGCATGATTGAACAAAAAAATGCTATTGATTCGCTAGCCCGCCCGGTAACAGGCAGCACTTATCTATGCCTGTACGGGCATTTTTATCAGCCGCCTCGCGAGAATCCTTTTACAGGAATTCTCCCTGTAGAGCCAGAGGCTACACCTTTTGCCAACTTTAATGAAAAAATTACTGCTGAATGTTATCGTCCAAATGCCGAGGCTGGCAATTTTACAGCTATCAGCTATGATATGGGGCCGACGCTGGCTTCGTGGCTAGAAAAAGCTCATCCTGATGTATACGAGCAGATCATCGACACCGACCGCAAGCACCTCGCTCGCTACGGCGTTGGCAATGCCCTCGCGCAGGCATATAACCATACCATCCTACCTCTTGCCTCTACGCGCGATAAACGCACACAAATTGTCTGGGGATTGAGCGATTTTCGCCATCGCTATGGCCATGATGCTCATGGCATGTGGCTGGCGGAAACCGCTGTTGACCTTGAGTGCCTGGATCTGCTGGCCCAGCACGGTATCACCTATACCGTGCTTGCTCCCTGGCAGGCTGCAATGCCCGTTGATACTACAGAGCCGTACATTGTGCCGTTGCTTGGTGGCCGCAGCATCACCGTCTTCTTCTTCAATGGGCCTCTATCTGGTGGCGTCTCCTTCGACTGGAATACCACCAGCAACGCCGACCTCTTCGCCGCATCCTACTTGCCCGCGCATATTGACGAGAGCAAGCGCGACGCGGGAGAAGTGCAGCTCATACTTATTGCTACCGATGGAGAACTCTACGGCCACCACAAGCCCTGGCGCGATAAATTCCTCTATCGCCTCATTCATACTGGTGCGCCCAGCTATGGCTTTGAAATCTGCACGCTGGAACGCTACATGCTCGCGCATCCTGCTACCAGGGAAATCCAGTTGCGCGTACCAAGCGCCTGGAGTTGCGGGCACGGCGTCGCTCGCTGGGATACCGGCTGTGAATGCACCGAGGGGGATAGCAACTGGAAAGGGGCCTTGCGCCGCGCCCTCAATAACCTGGCGCAACACATGGATCAGCTCTTCGAGCAATACGCAGGTGAGGCGCTGAGCGATCCCTGGGCAGCGCGCGACGGCTATCTTGAGTTACGTAATGGCTGGGTGACGGAGGAAGAGTTCTGGACTCGCTATGGCAAGCAGCAGCGCCGGCCCGAAGACCCGCAACTAGCTCAGCGAGCGCTCTTGCTGCTCGAAGCGCAATATTACCAGCAGTGCAGCTTCACGAGCTGCGGCTTCTTCTTTGAAGACCTGGATCGCATCGAGCCTCGCAACAACATCGCCTTCGCGCGCCGGGCCATCAGCCTTGCCTGGCAGGCGCTGGGCATCGATCTGCAGCAAAATTTCCTGCACGATTTAAAGGAAGCCAGAAGCTGGCGCAGTGGTGTTACCGGGGCACAGGTGTACCGGCAACTACCTGTGGTGAAGCCGGGAATGCTGCCGCCTCTATAATGAAATGTGACAATCAAGACCGACAAGGCCAGTGTGTGGCATGTCATGTTGAGCGAGTGAGCCGTAGCCCTGAGCGCAGCGAAGGGGAAGGGGAAACATCCGCTGCCCATCGCTGGAGATCCTTCGCTTCGCTCAGGATGACAAGTATTACCGATCCTGGTTGTTAAACATCATAAAAGAGGTTTAATACACGATGATCTGTGTGTTCCAGTCAGTGTTGGCGTAGAGCCAGGCGGCATCGTCTTCCTGCATGTTGATGCAGCCGTGACTGCCGTTGCCGGCGAACTGCTCGTCGCCACCCGCGTCATAATGCGGGAACTGTGTGCCTGGACCGAAGTTCACGCGCCACCAGGCATCGTGAATAAAGTAGCCGTCGTAGTGATAGTTGATGGCGTAGTTGATCGGCGTCGGCGGATACCAGTAGGGCGAATCGGGCGGATCGCTCGATTTGAACACCGTTGGTGACTCACGATCCAGCACAGTCCAGTGACCGGGCAGCGCCGGCAACTCGACACGTCCCGTCGTGACATAGAATGCCCTGACCAGCTTGCCGTTCTGGTACAGGCGTAGCGCCTGCTCCACCATCGAGACGACGATGATCTGCCCTATCAGGTGATAATGCTGGATCAGCTCCAGGTCTGTGGCATGCGGCTGGTTGTAGGGCGTTTTGTCGTAGTAATCCTGCTCCAACATTTGCAAATTGAAGAACTCGTCGTTCTCGTCATTCACAACGGACTGGAAGTCCGACGGCGTGTAGGCCTCGCTCAGTTCCACCTGCAGCCAGTAGCCAATCCCATTCATGGTATAGCCGGAGTCGAGGATATAATTGTTCCCATCAAAGGAGTCATGGTAGGGATGGGCGTTGCCCCAGGCGTTCGCGGCTTTGTCGAGCGCTCCAATCAGGTAGTTGGCCGCTCCCTGCACTAATTCATCATGTATCGCAGCCATATCGGCATCGATCTGCCTGGAGAAGGCCAGGTAATCCCCAATTGTTCTGGCTGCCTTCATCAAAGCCTTGTCAGCGTTATAGCGCTTCTGGTAGGGAGATGGGTCTAAGCCGTAGGTTTTGAGCAGGTTGATCTGCGTTTGGAACTCGCTCAATTTCGCTGCCCCAACATAAGGAATCGCTGCTGTCGAGTTCACGATCGCTTGCTGGTACTGGGCATCGATCAAGGCATCGAGACGCTGGAAATCACTTGCGGTCACAGATTGATTGAAGGTTTGCAGGTCGCTCTGGTATTGAGCTTGCATAGCTGTGACATCGATCTGGGCCCCCTGCAGTTGGCTGATCACATTTTTAAAGGCTGAGAGATGTTCAAAGACCAGGCCCATCAAGCCGAGCGCCTGCATTGCTCGCTGCGCGTCCTGCTTGACCACCGTATAGTCTTTGGGATACTGCGCTTGAGCAAGCAAGAGTTGATCGCGGTTGTACTGCGCGATAAAAGGCTGGAGATTATTAATATGCTCTGCTTTCCTGCGAGCGATTGCCTGCTCGAAGCCTTGCATATTGGTTTCCGCCTGTACCTGGTACTGGTCAGTAGTGGTAGTAATCACATTTTGTAGTTCTTGTAGAAGCTTATTATACTGATTTGCCAGGTTATTGTAATAGTTCGTATCCGGCTGGTCATTAAAAGGAGAAAAAGGAGCGCCAGTACTGCTTAACTGCTGCTCTTGCTTTTGGATAGGACTCAATGAGGTAGCAGGTACACCTATTTGTTGCGCGTGCTGGATCAACTGATCGAGCCTTGTCTTGCTTTGGCTAGCCCGTTGCTGAGATTGCGGACTTCCCCCACACGCGGACAGGAGCGCTACTAAACTCAGCAGGAGCGCAGTAAATACTACTCTGGATACCCTGGCGATCCGTACCTGCTGGTGAGGCATATGTACAGACCCCTTCCTATACATACAGAATTACCTCCTTCCGCTTCTGGCTTTTTGCTTCTGCTTGCGCTTTTCTTTGCGCGCAGCCTTTCCAGTTTTCTTACCGCCGAAACCGGCCGGCTTCGGCGCTGCCGGCATATTTGGCATCGCTGGCATGCCTGGCATTCCGCCCCCCATTCCAGGCATGCCCATGCCGCCAAATTGCCGCGCCAGTTGCGCCCACTTCCCTTTGCCTGTGGACATCTGGCGAATCATCGTGCGCATCTCATTGAATTGCTGCAGCAACTGGTTGATTTCCTGAACCGTCGTCCCGCTGCCACGAGCAATACGCTTGCGCCGGCTTCCATTGATAATATCGGGATTGCGCCTCTCCTCTTTCGTCATAGAAAGCACAATGGCCTCGATATGCTTCATCTGGTTGCCTTCCAGCGCCTCTTCCATCTCCGGCATGGCCGCCAGTTTATTGAAGCCCGGCATCATCTCCATAACCTGGCGCAATGGCCCCATGCGCTTCAATTGACGCATGGCCGCCAGGAAATCTTCCAGGTCGAATTTGCCCTGCTGCAATTTCGCCTGGGCTTTGAGCGCTTCTTCCTGGTCGATTGTCTCTTGCGCACGTTCTATGAGTGAGAGTACATCTCCCATTCCTAGTATACGCGAGGCCAAACGCTCTGGATAGAAAGGCTCCAAGGCATCCACTTTTTCACCGACACCTAGAAACTTGATCGGTACGCCCGTCACGGCCCGCATAGAGAGCGCCGCGCCGCCGCGTGCATCGCCTTCCATCTTGGTCAGAATCATGCCTGTCAGCGAGACCGCCTTGTTGAAGTCATCCGCCACGCGCACCGCTTCCTGGCCCGTCAATGCGTCAGCCACCAGCAATACCTCGCGGGGATTGACACGCTGGCGAATGCGCCTGACCTCGTTCATCATGCGCTCATCAATATTGAGGCGTCCCGCTGTATCGAGGATCACCACCGTAGCGGCCTGCTCGCGTGCATAATCGAGCGCATGCACGCAGATATCCACCGGGTCTGCCCCCATCGGCTCGGAATAGACGGGGATCGAGATCTGTTTCCCCAGCGTTTGCAACTGCTGGATAGCAGCAGGGCGGTACATGTCGGCAGCAACCATAATTGGCCGCTGGCCCTGCTTGCGCAGGTAGTTGGCCAGCTTGGCCGCCATCGTCGTCTTACCGGAACCCTGCAAGCCGACCAGCATAATCACATTGGGAGGCGTTCCACTCAGATCGAGCTTGTTCTGCTCGCCTTCCCCTCCCAGCATCTCGATCAATTCGTCATTGACAATTGAGAGCACCTGCTGCGCAGGAGAGAGGCTGCCCAGCACCTCGCTGCCAATAGCCTTCTCTCTCACCCGCTCGACAAACTGCCGTACTACTTTGAGGCTTACGTCAGCTTCCAGTAACGCCAGCCGCACCTCGCGCATGGCCTCGTTGACATCAGCCTCCGTTAGCTTGCCTTTGCCGCTCAGGTTGGCAAATATCCCCTCAAGTCGCTTTGATAAGCTTTCAAACATTGCCATAATTGTGTGTGTCCTCTCCCCAACAATCATTCAATAGAACAGAATGGTACGGCTCTCATTATATCACGTTTGCCATCGCTTTTTTGCTTTAACATCAATAGCCTGCTCTCTGGGCGAGTTCCTGCGCCAGGCCTTGTTCATAGGCATCGGCGAGGGGCAGGTATGGCCAGAGGCGATGAGCAAGGGCATTGGCTGCCAGCAAAACGCCAAAACGATGCAAGCAAATGGCTACCTCTGAGGAGGGACTTGATGCCGAGGTCGGAGTACCGGCGCTCTCGGCCAGGTTTGTAACTACCAGGCATCCGGTCGCCAGGGTGGGATCGGGCACAAAATTCCACTGCGGCGAGATAAATGTATTATTGTACTTCGCATCCCCAAGAAATCCTACCTCATTTTGAGCCGCAGCGCAGGTGATCTTTGGAGCGCCAAAAATTGATGCGCTTGTCTCCGCAAGAGAAGGGATAACGACGTGCCACCCCCGGCTATCCCAGGTAATCTGCAACTCTATGAGGTACTCATCTACAGGATTTCCGGTAGCATAATCCCAGAGCGTATTATCTGACTGGTTCTGGGCAACTACCCGGCCATCTAACGTAGTAAAGTTCCACGCGGGACGCACAGGAGCAGCCACATCCCAGGCCTTTACCTGTGGAGCGGGAGAAAAAGGTGCTCGCGTCGCTGCCCCTGGGCAGAACAGGTGACAGTTCTGAAAAGAGAATGCACAAGGGGTTTGGGGACTATTACATGGCGCATTCGCTGCCGCGTCGGTATCCAAGTGAAAACTGAGCACCGCTCTCAATGGCTGCTTTGCAGTTCTATAACAAGCAGGCACCGGCGTTGATTCATTACCACACGCTGTAGAAAACACGTAGAGTTCTCCTGGCCGCACAATATCGCTGGATTGCTGGGTATCGAGTCCCTGCTGGACTGCGCGAATGAGCGCAGCGCGCTGTGTACTGGACAGCGTATCCAGCGACTCTGAGAAGGTAATGATGGCGGCAAAGAGCTCCGATCCCACGCGGGCAGTCCCACTATCGTCGCAGGTATCGGTAGCAAAGTCGGCAGGCACCGATACTACACATGTCAGCGGAAGAAATGGGGGAGCTTGCCACGTTACTACATGCTGGCCACGTGAGAGACGCAGCGGCGGATCAACTCCGATAATGGGTAATCGAGCAAGGGCATGTCCATCAATCAAGGCATGTCCCCACAGCGGGTCTCCCTGGATATAGAAGAGATCTGCTCCTGGTCCCAGCACTGGAGTAGCGGTAGCCGGTGGTGGAACAAGGTGATCTATCACAAAAGTTCGCACGGAAGCAGTGCTTCCCAGGATGATGAGCGCTGCCAGCACAACTACACCGGCAGTAACAACAAGCCCTGCTATACGCCGGTGCCGAGCCAGCCGTGGTCGCAGGGACGAATCCGGCGCCTGAGAAGAAGTGACAGCGTGACTATGGCCATTGAGAGCCTTTCCTGATTCGTCTATATCAGTCACTTCAACTGCGAAATCATCTTGCAGTGGCTCGTCGTCTTTCCCCGGCATCGCAAACTCCCAGGCTGTATCAACTCTTGCTTTTTATTGACATGTGCTTCGTTTCAAATATAGACTTTCTTGAAAAGGAAATCAATTATACTCTGAAAGGTAGTTAAGTTCAGGTGTTGGGCCGCAAACAGCCACAAAAAGAAATTTTTGCTTCCTATAACTGGTGGGATAGGGGCTGCATGCTCAACCAGATCACTCCCGAACGCGCCGATTACATCGAGTCACGCATTAACAGGGTTTTTGGTGAGAACGCCATTGCCCAGCAGGAGATTCTGGAAATTGGTTGCGGCGGTGGGCTGCTCTGCGAAGAACTTGCGCATCGCAAGGCTATGATGGTGGGCATCGACCCATCAGAGGAGGCGTTAGAGGTTGCACGCCGGCATATCCAGCAGAGTGGGCTGGGTCACAATGTCTACTACCAGCAAGGCTTAGCGGAAGCCCTGCCCTACGCCGACGGCAGTTTCTCAGCCATCATCTGCCTCGATGTGCTGGAGCATGTAGATAACCTGGAGAAAACTATTGCAGAAATTGCTCGCGTGCTTGCCCCCGGTGGCATCTTCATCTTCGATACCATCAATCGCACCTTGCTGGCGCGAATAGTGGTGATCTGGATCGGCGAACATATCCCGGCAACAGGCCTGGTTCCTGGCATCCACAACTACCAGAAGTTCATCAAGCCGCGAGAACTACGATCATTACTCATACAACATGGACTACAGGTACGCGAACTCACCGGTTTCATGCCACGAGGCTTGGCCAGAGGCCGCCTTATATTTGGCCCCGGCTGGTTTACCGGCATGTCCTATATTGGCTACGCTACTAAATAAATTTTAAGAAGTTATTCCAGCCAGAAGCGTTTCTCTTCTTTGGTCATTGTGCTTTTCTTGATGGCCTCGGCAAAGCTCTGTTTCTTTGGGCCTTGCTGCTCGCTGCGCGCTGCACTCCCCGTCTGGCGGCGGTTTAACGTCAGCGAAGGCTGGCTGTTATTCAACAACGTGCCAAACTGCTCTGCGCTCACCTGGAAAAAGCTTGCCAGCCGCTCAAGTTGTTTTTCGCTCAGGCTGGCCAGTTCAATAGCCCCGGACTCAAATTTCTTCCACACATCGATGCCCAGGCGCAATCCTCTGGCCGCGTTCGCCAGAGTCAGCCCGCGCTTTGCCCGCAGCTCGCTGAGATTCGCCGCTACCACTTGCTTCTCAAAGACGCGTTCCAATGCTACCCGGCTAGCGTGCTGTGTCAACGGCAAAAGCTGCTCATGCTCGCTTGCCGGCCCGCTTATTTCAGTAGCATGATAAGCCGCGATGAAATCAATCAGAGCGGGCTGCGCCTCTGGATGGTCTCGCAGGAGCGCAACCTGCGCCTGCGTATCACCGTTTTCTTTCGCGGCTAGCCACGCCATCTTCAATTTTTGCAACTCTTTTATATCCATTTCTTTACCTCAATCGGTGTAGATTTCAAGTAGTCGCCACCCGTTCGCGCTCGATGCTTTCCCGCAAGTAGCCGCGCGCTCGTTCGTAGCGCAGGCGCACCGTGCGCTCCGTCCGCTTGCAGATTTCGGCAATGTCATCCCACTTCATGCCTTCAATCACCCGCAGCACCATAATCGTACGATCTAGCGGATCGGTCAGGTACTTTAATATGCGCTGCGCCTCCTGCTCCGCGTGCAACTGCTCATACTGGTCTTCTGGATCGGCCACGTCGGCTGCCAGCGTTCCCTCATCATCTGCAAGGGGCGGCCTGATCGGTTCTACCAGCGAGCGCGGCACGTGTTGGGGGCGCCCCGATGGCCGCCCTTCCTGGTCGCGCCGGTAGTGCAATCCCTCCTGCCGCAGCACGCGATTGAACTCGTCGGCGCAGAGGCAGCGCAAATAATGGATAAAATTTTGTGTCATAAATACTTCGTTTGGGTCCATCGCCTCGCGCAGCAGGTGCTCAGCCATATTGGCGATGGCCTCTTCGCGAAGATCGGGCCGGTGGCGCAGCCCCTGTGTACGGCGCTGGAACTCCGGCGCACACCGTTCCAGCAGCACTTCGCTCAGCATCTGCACTCCACCCGTATTGCCCTTCTCCTGCTGCATGCGAATATTCAACACGAGTTCTATCTCACCAATTTCATATCGTCCCTCGGCTGTCCTACGATGCAAGCGCTCCTGTAGCGTGGGTTCATCCAGATCGATCATCTTCTCACGCTCTCAATCTTTATGTTTCCCCCGGAACAAATCCCAGGTATGCTCTTTTTGAGGGCTCCCATGTATCTATTCTCCTGCCCTTCTCAAAAAACGGCAATTATCTTTTCTATCAGGTCTAGCATAACAGATTTTGTACGGAGAGAAAAGCTATTGACTCCAATACATTGGTACCCTTTTATCCTTTTCTTTGCCCTTACCATCAACCTCCATCGTTCATACTATTGAGAAACGCAAATCTATCCAACCCATCAATGAAAGAAAAATAAGTATGCTGGAAGTTCTACCGAAAATTGTAAAAATGCAGGCCTCATACGCGCTAGGGAAACCTCTTGCTCTTCCTATGAATCTCACGATCAGCGTCAGCTATCGCTGCAACTCGCGCTGCAAAACCTGCAACGTCTGGCAGCGACCCAACGACGACTTTACCCTGGAAGAATACGATAAAACCTTCGCTTCAATTGGTCGCGCTGCCTACTGGTTTACCTTCAGTGGAGGCGAGCCTACCCTGCGCAAAGACCTGCCGGAGATGGTCGAACTGGCCTATCGCCACTGTCGCCCTGGCATTATCAATATTCCTACCAACGGCATCCAGGACAAGATCATCCCTGGCCGTATCGAACGCGTCTTGCAGGCAGCGCCCACCTCCAAAGTGATCGTCAATCTCTCGCTGGATGGCGTAGGCGAGAAGCACGATATCGTGCGCGGCGTCAAGGGCAACTTTGAACGGGCCATGCGCACCTATGCCGGGCTGAAAGCGCTCAAGGGGCGTTACAAGAACTTCACGCTGGGTGTGCATACTGTCATCTCGAACTTCAACATCGACGAGTTCGACGACATCTACAGCTTCGTCCATGACGAACTGCAGCCCGATTCGTTTATCACCGAGATCGCCGAAGAGCGTGTTGAGCTGGACACTGTGGGCATGGGCATCACGCCACCGATCCAGAAATACCAGCCTGTGATCGAGCGCCTGCAAGCAGATATTCGCCAGTCCAGCTTCACGGGCGTCTCGCGCATCACCCAGGCCTTTCGCGACCGCTACTACGATCTCGTCAAGCGCACACTGGTCGAAAAGCGCCAGGTCATCCCCTGCCTCGCTGGTATCGCTTCGGCCCAGATCGCACCCAACGGCGACGTATGGACATGCTGCATACGAGCCGAACCGGTCGGCAACCTGCGCGATCACAACTACGACTTTGCTGAGACATGGCGCACTGCTAAGGCTAATGAATTGCGCCGCAGCATCAAAGCCGGCGAGTGCTACTGCCCGCTCGCCAACGCCTCCTACACCAACATGCTCTGCCATATACCGACTCTCGCCAGCGTTGGCATGGAGGTAGCCAGGAGCGCGGCCAAGCGCAACTAATGAGGAGGAAAATACAATGACTGAATGCCCGCAATGCGGTACACCCAACGAAGACGACGCCAAAAATTGCAAAAACTGTCGCATCAACCTCTACTGGGCCTTCCAGCACTACGAAGAACTCGCGGCGCTCCGGCAGGCCAACAACCTGTCCTCAAAACCAGAAACCGCACCCTTCCTGGTCGAGACCAGCCGCAAGATCGACGACGGCCCCACCGTTGGCTGGCTACACAGCACGATCAAGAAATACGGTTTTAGGGGGGCTGGGAAGAAAGTGTGTACGACTACAGAGTGAATGTAGACCGAGGAATACTATCGTATAACTAACCGCATTGTTACCCAGCTCTCCCTCATCTCGCTAAAACAGCCATCAAAAATCACCGTACCACAAAGAATCACTATAGGGTGGTACGACCTTGTCAAGCATTTGAGCCAGGAGTCCTGTAGTATCACCTAGCGGAATATTGGCTAGTTCATTTGGCTCTAGCTTATGTAAGCCATCACCATAGACACGGCCTCCATCCATCAAAATCTTTGAAGAGATATTGTTAAGATGCTGCCAGATCGCCCTTGCTATCTCCGGCTGTTCAATCAACAGCTTTTGTAAGCTGGGTTTTGGATAAAGTATAAGATATACATTAGTTACTGTGGCTCTAGAAAGGTTTAAAATAAAACGGAAAGGCCTGCAATCTTCTGTATTCTGGCGTCCCATATAGGTACATAACAATAAGGAAGGTGGCCGCTTCTCTTGTGAATACCAGGGTGATCGATGACTACAAAGATACCTTTTATCAACCCCCATTTCCACACCCATCTGCAGATATCTCCACAGTGAAGGATAATGACTTTTTATCTCTCCCTCAGAGAGGTCACATGTTAAAAGAAATATTTTTCTGTCCAGAATAGGATTTCCTTTGTCGTCGGCCTTAATTTCATCGCTGAGCAGGTAACGTGGACCAGGCAGAACCGGCACTAGAAATTTTAGAGGTATTTGATGTTTTACTATTTGATTTTCCGTAAGCAAAAAGAAGTTGTTAGCTCCTGTGGCTAAACCTCGCTTGATATCGAACAGATCTGCTAATTTCAAATTCCTGCTATTGCCCAATAATTTGCCAGCGCTTACCCCTGCTTCTACTGTGTTTTCTCTTGAATCTGAAATCAAGGTTAACCCCGTCCACTTAGCAGTTCTTCGAAGAGTATTGCTAGAAACATATTTAGAGTATCGAGGAGCTAACAATGTGCCTCCATACGAAAACTCTACCTCATGGTTAAGAGGAGGAGCCGCTTTTCTAAACCAGACAACCGCTGAGGATACCAGTGCATCATTAAATTGCAAGTCTTTTGGCTCAAAGCGATGTATCCGCAGTAAAGTAACCTGATTAAGTAAAAACTGCTTAACTTGCTTGCCATAATTCACATCCATAAACTCACTTGGTATTAACCAGCCAGCTAAACCGTTTTCAGCCATCCATTTGTCTGCTAGACAAAGAAAATAACAATAGAGTCCAGATTGCCCGCTAAGTTTTATGCCGGTTAGCTGTGCCACGGTATATCTTAAGCGCTGTTTGACAGCACTTGATAGATGATGATGCCTTACATAGGGTGGATTACAAATTAAAAGATTAGCTTTCTTATCATCTCTCGCCGGAGGTTTGCAAGTTGTAAAATCAGCAATATGGAGCCGCAGGATATTTTCTTGCCATAGTTCTTGTGCTTTAGAGGCGCACTCCTCATCGATCTCATACCCTATCGCTTCGACAATCTGCTCAATAGGGAATACTCGTAGCAATGCGGAAAAGAATGAGCCTGTACCAAACGCAGGATCAAGAAAGCGCAGTTTCAAGTCTGATGATAAGAGCGACTTAGCATAGGTTAAAATATCTACAGCAAGAGAGGTAGGCGTTGCAAATTGGCCAAGTTTGTTCCGTTCTACTTGCGTTTTCGACGAATCAAGTTGACGTTGGATTTCAAGGCGCCTATTTTCTTTAATCTCTAGTGCTGTTACCATTTAAATTCCAAGCTCCACAAAATCATCTATACGATGCTCCCAAACCCAATCTATCCCCTCAGCGGCTTCATAACCTAGATAACCACTATCAAAATAGCCACAGAGGAAAAGTACAAAACGCACATTATTGCCATAAGTTTTTCTCAATTGGAGAAACTTGGTTACTTCCTCTTTTCGTCTTTTATTTGGATTAGTAAAATCACCTGCCGACTTTGCTTCTATGAAGAGCGGAAAATCTCCTGGACGAGCCTGCATCGGCATTATGATAGTATCTATAGGAATATTAACCTGGCGTCTATTTCCCCTTTCATCTTCTTGTATAACTGGTACGTTCAGCCGAAATGAATAAGTCCCTGGCCGCATATCGCTAAATCTCTCGCTTTCTCCGGCCTTAATCTGGACGTAGCCCCGTTGTTCTAGCCACTGGCTAATTGTGCTAAACTGCCGGCGTTCTTGTGCATTACGAATGATAGGATCAGTTGCAGCTCCACATAAACGATCTGCAATAATTGTCGCTGCCCGGTAGACTTCTGCTTCGCCTGGAACATGCTTATCTTCTAACCATGTAAGTATATCTCTATCAGCCAATCGAACAATCATCTGGCCGATTTTTTCAAGTCCATTGTTAATCGATACAAGCGATGTCCTTGGCGGGATTTGTCTTTTAGTCTCCATGCTCTTAACAAGATTAGATTCAACTTCGGCTAGACCAATAAGACGATCACGAGCTATCGGAGGAGCAGTGGCCATCCGAAGCATGGGGAGAATAGAGGGATGCTCACGCAGTATATCAGGTTCAATGCGTGTTAGATTATCAGTCCACTCCAATGCCTTTTTAACCTGCTCAGTTGCCTCCTTGCGGGTATTACGATAAGCCAGCGGCGCAAATCGTATAAACCAATCGTTATACATATCAACTGACCGGGCAATATCAGCTTTCCATCTCTCTGGCTTATTTAAATTCACCGGCATAAAGATTACCCTGAATCACGTCTTCTGTATCTGTAGATAGAATACAGGCCGATCGATAGCCTGTCAAGAATTCTTAAATGGCAGTTATTAAAGCTCTTAAACGCTTGGTGTGAATTAGAGCACACCGACTACCAATTCAGCAAATCAGCAAAGGCTAAAGGAGCCCGGCCCAGATGCAGATTGAACCAAATACAAAAATTGTGCAAACTGACTTTGGCCGCCAAGCGAGCTTGAAAACCCGCCAGGTCATGCGGACGCTCCCGCGCCAGGCGAAAGGTATTCAAGAGTTTGTCGTTGACGGTTTCAATGATCTGTCGAAGGCTGGCCAACCAGCGTCGCAAGGCTTTGGGCCAGCGCCTCTGCTTGCTGTTCTGATGTGGCGGGCTGATCACATCGGCCTGGAACTCGGCAGACCCTCGCTGGTGTGGTCGCTCTCCGGCAAAGCTCTTGTCAGCCACATAGGAGCCATGAGCAGGTTTGCCAGCGCCGGGCAAGCGCGACGAAGGCGTCATGCGAGCAGCAAACAAGGCCTGTGCCAGGTGCTGATCATGGGTACTGGCAGAGCCAAAGCCAAAGCCGGTAATGAGGCCCAGGGGCGTGACCGAGAGCAGCAAATGAAAGCCTTCGTACCAGCCAAGGCGATTGCTCCAGCCAATATCCGCTTGACCCGCCAGCCAGCCGGTGCCGCGTCGTTTGGCGTCACGCGTGACAGCGGCGGTGCTATCGAGCACCTCATAGGAGCAGTCTTGCCCCTGCATGAGGTCAACCAGATACAAGCCAAAGGCCGTGATCGCATCACGCTGCTCGCGCATCAAGCGGTTGAACTGGCTGCGATCAGGCAATTGGGGAAAGGCCGCTCGCAGATGCTGCTCAGTATACCGATAAAAGGCCCGCTCGCTCTCGAACTGCGTCCATTGGCCAAACAGGGCCAATGTGATCACCTCACTCTGGCTCAAAGAGGGCTGTGGGCCTGGCTTGGCCTGGTCTTCCTCGGCTTGGGACTGGCAAAAATCATCGACCATGACGTACAGTGTAGTCAAGAAGGTATCCACATCGATCATCAGTTAGCTCCTTTTCATATCAATGACTTTGATATGCTAACTGTACGAGGTGGATCTCCTTCTTTTCAACTCCTTTCTATCTCACACCAAACGTTTAAGAAGATCGGGCAGTTCCCCCAACTGCTGCCTGCTGGCCAGCCTCCGTTACGGCTGGCTGCTCCATCCCGCCCGCGTTGAACCATTCTGCCGCCAGCCTGACTCCCTCGAGCAGGTCAACCTGGGCTTCGTAGCCCAGCTCGTGCCGGGCCTTCTCGATGCTGTGCCGGTTATCGGTTCCGAACATCATTGCACCAAGCTGTGTCACAATCGGCTTTGTCCGCGTCAGGCGAGCAACTACTCTTTCAGCCACAATTGACCCAAGATAGACCGGCAAGTAAGGGAGATGTAGCTTCGGGCGCGTGCCGCCAACAGCGTCAGCAATCGCATTGAACATCTCCAGTTGCGTCAGCGGGCGATCATTGCTGATATTGTAGACATTGCCGGGCGCGCTCTCGTGATAGCCGGCCAGCAGGAAGCCCTGCACCACATCGCTGACATAGCAGAAAGGCAGCGCATTGTCACCGCGACCAATAATGACGCCTGTCCCCTTTTTCATTTTTTGGGCAATGCGCCCAAAGTGCAGGCGATCTCCGGGACCAAAGAAGGTGCCAGGCCGCAGGACAACCGTTTCCATATCGCTGGTAAGCATCATGCGCCGTATCAGGCGGTCAGCCTCGGCCTTTGTGAGGCTATAGGGATCGGGGTCTGGTCGTAAAGGATCGTTCTCAGTTAAGTAGCGAGCGTGCCCAAGCCCATAGACGGTATGCGAACTCGTGTGAACGAAGCGCCGCACTCTCGCTGCCTGAGCCGCCTTGTACAGGTTTACAGAACCATCCACGTTGACCAGGCGGTAATCCGCCAGCGGGCGCCACACGCCCATCATACCCGCCAGGTGATAGACCAGCTCAACATCCTTCACTGCCGGCACCAGCGTGCTCGCATCTGTGATATCTCCTCGCACCACCTCAATGCCTTGCTCTAGCAGGTAATCCGCATTCTCTACCGGCAATACCAGGGCGCGGATATCTTCACCGCGCCGCCGCAGCTCTTTGATCAAATGGCCACCCAGCAAGCCAGTGGCACCCGTGACCAGTATCTTCATCTCTCTATCCTTCTAGATTTGGCCGTTCGATACCCATCTTTGCAAAATATCTCTTTCTTCCTACCAAACGCCTTCCAGTTCCTTATTGCAACAAACGGCCCAGAAAGTACCAGCGGGAAGAGCCAGGGTGATGGCCTTTATTGGGCTTGCTGCAAGCGTGAGCGTGAAGTACAATGAGTATCTAAGCTAGCTGCATAGGATGTCATAGGTTCAGAAAGGAAAGCTACCTACCTATGAGCACAACGCAAGTAGCTGCGGCATTGTTCCAGTTGCAGCAACTCGACCTCGAATTGGAACGACTTACAGCCGAGCGGCAGGCGATGGCGAATGCTCTTCAAGGCAACACCCAATTGCAGAGATTACATGCAGAGCACCAGGCTGCACAGCAACAATTGAGAGCAGGCCTGCAAGCGCAAAAGGATGCGGAATGGGCACTCGAGGAACTGAACCGCCGCCTCAACGCGCAAGAGCAGCGCCTCTACAGCGGAGCAGTCGCTAATCCCAAAGAGCTCCAGGCCTTGCAGCAGGAGGTGCAGCACCTGCGAGAGCAGCGCAGCCGCCAGGAAGATAAGACGCTGGAAAGGATGGAAGCCGTAGAATCGCTGCAAGAGGCGGCGCAGCGTAAAGCCGAGGAGCTCGAGCAGGCCGAAGCTGCCTGGAACAAGGAAAGTGGAGCGCTGGTCATACGTCGAGAGCAACTCGAGGAACGAAGGCAGGCATTACAAGCGAAGCGCGCGCAACTGGCAGCCAGCCTCGATGCACCAATCATCGCCCGCTATGACGCCATACGCCGTGCAAAGCAGGGGCGCGCTGTTTCCAGAGTCGAACAGAATTCGTGCCAGTGGTGCCGCGTCGTTTTGACAGCCAGCGAGCTACAGCGCGTTCGCACAAGCACGGAGTTGCAGACATGTACCAACTGCGGGCGCATTTTGTATTATGATAGATAGGGGGCGGTGTTCAGGTATTAGTACGTACATGCACAACAAAGGCTATTGCTGGCGTTGATTCCTCACAGGTACTGGTCAATGTGCTAATGAATTGGCACCATTAAAAAAGTGAGAGAGAAACACATGGTACAGTGGGAACATCGCTACTTACTGGGAACAATGGTCTTTACGATTGCAGGAGATGTTGTGCGTGACTTCGATGAGGAATACGAGGCGTGGAGCTGGCTGGAGCGGGAAGGATGGGGACTGGTTGCTATTGAACCGCCTGACCCGGTACGGCCAGGCGCCTGCAAGTACTACTTCAAACGCCAGCGCCCGTCACCGTACCGGTCAACAGCAACAGATATGCAGGTTGCTGCGCATGCTGAGAGAAGAGTGAGATGATCCATGTCACTACCAGGCTTCTGGCGCTCGTCACTTGATCCAGAGCGTGTAATGACTGCCGGGGTAACGCACTGGCAAGAACAAATGCATCAAGAGCGCGAGGAGGCTCTTTCCGTCGAAGAACCTTTTGAGGTGCGCATAGACCACCGGAGCCTGGCGGTCATTATGCGTACTCCTGGGCACGATCACGAGTTAGCCATGGGCTTCCTGTTTACTGAGGGGGTGATCGGCCAGGCTAGCGATGTGCTGAGCGTCGAAGATGAGATTGATGCTGATGGCATACCTCTTCCCAACGTGGTCAATGTGGCGCTGCGCAGCCTGGCCCAACAGAATGCCTTGCAGGCACAACCCACGGCCTTCGAGAGACACTTTGCTGTCTCTGCAAGTTGTGGGCTTTGTGGCAAAAATAGTATCAGCGATCTTCTCATCTCCACGCCCCCGCTGGAAGATACCGGCATAAAGATTGCTGCTTCAGTTCTCTACGAGCTACCAGATCAATTGCGTGCTGCCCAATCTGTCTTCACCCATACCGGCGGCCTGCACGCTGCCGGCCTGTTTAGCTCTACAGGGACACTGCTGCTTGTGCGCGAAGATGTCGGGCGCCATAATGCCGTTGATAAAATCATCGGACATGGGCTGTTGCATGGTGATTTCCCCTACTCTGAGCATATCTTGATGGTGAGCGGGCGCACATCGTTTGAAATTGTGCAAAAGGCGCTGCTCGCCCGCATTCCCTGCATCGCCGCCATCTCAGCTCCATCCAGCCTGGCAGTTGAACTGGCCGAGCGGGGCGGCATCACGCTGGTTGGCTTTTTGCGCAATCGCTCAATGAATGTCTATACGCATCGCGAACGTGTCGTTGGAACGGAGCCGTAGGGGCTGTAGAAGCTCGATTTATCGAAGCTAACCCTCTTGTGAGCGCCTGGTGATTTGTATATAATGCTTCCATGCAGAATGACACAATTGCAGCGATTGCTACGCCTCCTGGAGCCGGTGGGATTGGCATCATCCGCGTGAGTGGGCCAGAAGCTTTTGCCCTCGTACTCCCTTTGCTGCGCCGGCCAGGGGACCATACTGGTATACCGCCCTCGCATCTTCTCACCTATGGGCACATTGTCGATCCGAAGACAGGGGAGACGCTGGACGAGGTCTTTGTGGCTTTTATGAAGGCACCTCGGACCTATACACGTGAGGACGTGGTGGAAATACAGGGGCATGGTGGCCCGCTTCTGCTCCAGCGCATGCTCAGGTTAGTGCTGGCGCAGGGAGCGCGCATGGCCAATCCTGGCGAGTTCACCTTGCGGGCATTCCTCAACGGCAGGCTTGACCTGGCCCAAGCCGAAGCCGTCATGGATGTGATTAACGCGCAGACCGAAGCCGGGCACCGTTTAGCGATGCAGCAGCTTCAAGGGCGTGTCTCGGCCCAGGTACAGGAAGCGCGCCAGGCCATTCTCGGAGTCGTGGCGCGTATCGAGGCAAGCATCGATTTCCCCGAAGAAGAAGTGCCCATACCGCAGCCAGAAGAGCTAGCCCCTTTGATTACCACAGCGCAGCAGCAGGTGGATGCCTTGCTCGCTGGCTCAGAACAGGGAAAGCTTTACCGGCAGGGGCTACGCACAGTGATCATCGGGCGGCCAAACGTGGGGAAATCGAGCCTGCTCAATGCCCTCTTGCGCACTGAGCGAGCCATTGTCACGCCTGTTGCCGGCACAACGCGCGATACAGTGGAGGAAGTAGCCAATCTGCGCGGCATCCCGCTTCACCTCATCGATACCGCCGGTATTACACCAACAGACGACCCCGTGGAGCAGATAGGTGTGCAGAGGAGCCGTAGCGCTGCCGAGGCAGCCGATATGGTGCTGCTTGTTTTCGATGGTTCTGAGCTGCTTATCAGGCAGGACCGGCAGGTTTCGCAAGAACTGCGTGAGATGGGCTTTGGGCTGCAATGGGATGGTGCAAATGCGAACAGGCCAGTGATAGTGGTAATCAACAAATCAGACTGTTCACAGCGCCTGGAAGTCGAAGAAGTACGCTGTATGTGGCCTGAATCCCCGGTTGTTCATACGTCCACGCTTACAGGTGCTGGTTTGCCGCAGCTCGAAGAGATGATTGCCGATCAGGTATTATCTGGCAAAACGCTGCAAAGCGATAGTGTGCTTATCACCAGCGCACGCCACCAGGAAGCCCTGCGCTGTGCCGCTGAGCATCTAGACGCATCGGTCGCCTCCTTGAAGCAGGGGCTGCCCCTGGATTTTGTCTCCATCGACTTGCGGGCCGCTTACGATACATTAGGAGAGATTACCGGTGAGACGGCCAGTGATGATCTCCTCGAGAGAATCTTCCGCGATTTTTGTATCGGAAAGTGAGGCACGCACGTGCCGCCGCATGCTTAAATTTGAGTTTTTGTAATTTTATAAAAATGTTCCTAAAGCTCTTGACATCATACGAGACTTATGGCATAATACCGTTGTCGTCAATTGAGACAGGCAAAACTTCTAGTCAGTAAACTTCTCAAAAGTTTCTCCTAAGAGTACGGAAATCAAGGACTGTGTGCTCTTCTTGAGAGCAACGGGTCGTTGGTTTCTCATCACTGCCTGTAATTGACGCGGTGAAGCAGGCATGACTTGCTTCCCGGGCCACCTTAACAACTGAAGAGTGGAAAGTAGCACACAAGCAAGCTAGCAAGCAAGACAGCAAGCACAACACAACCATTGTGTAGCTATGGGCCTGCTGAGCCTTCTGGCTCGAGAATGTAGGCCTGGCTATGCATGGCTTTCCTGTCATTTCCCGTTGCCTGGTAAAGCCAGCAGGCAACGATGTATGAAACAAACTCGAGCATTACCTGCTACGCGCCTCCATAGAGGAGCGCGCTACAGGTAGCATATACTGGATGGCGAGTTTGATCCTGGCTCAGGACAAACGCTGGCGGCGTGCCTAACACATGCAAGTCGTACGTCCTCTCCTGCTCGCGAGAGCAGGGGAGGGAGTGGCGCACGGGTGAGGAACACGTGGGT
>CADDZH010000100.1 GCA_902812455.1 Chloroflexota bacterium
GCTGTCCACCCTGGATCAGGTAAGTGATCGTGACGCTGGCTGTCTGGCTGCTGCTGGGATTTTCCAGCGTGAGGAATTCCTGGAAGCCGCCGCCCACGCTGCCCTCGGCAAAGTACCACTGCGTTTTGGCAGGAGTTGGTGGTATTGGCGGAGGTGGAGTGCTCAACCCTTGGACAGGGGCAAACTCCATTCCGTCGGCAGAGATCTGCAAGCCATTCTCGCCTGTAGCATTGCTGAGCACAACCCGGCCAGGCTGGGATGCGTTGAAGTAGTAAACCCCGAGGCTCACCCACTGCGGGCCAGTATTTTCCCAGCCATATGGTCCCTGAAAGATGCCAATATGTGATTCATCAACATCCACTATATGGCTTACCGTTACTCCAGGATTGTTCGGGTCAGCGCTATAGATGGTATAGGGTGCCCAGCTACTGCTGGCATGATTATCGTTGACGAAAACGCCGACTTCATAATAACCGCTTGAGGGCAGTTCTGGCTGCCAGGTAGCTGTGGCTGTAGCAGAACCGCTGGTGGTCGATGTCCAGTGCAGGCTCCCATGGATGTCAGTAGAAGATGTTGCCGTCGCCCAGCTTCCTGTGCTGCTCCAGCCTGCTGCGCCGTCGTCAACCAGCGTTGCCCCTGGATAGATGGCGCTGCCATTGGCGCTCAGGTCGGGCACTGTGTAGCTCGTGCCTGGATTGCTGACCCAGAGATAATAGTCGGGCACTATGTTAGGATCGGGATAGTTGCCCGTCCAGCCAAAGGGATCGGTCGCGTACCAGTAGGGCAAGTAATAGGTGCCGAAGTGCAGGTGCGGCCCGGTTGACGAGCCGGTTGTGCCGCTTGTGCCAATTGGCCACTGCACGCCCACCTGCTCCCCATAGTAGACTGATAAGGCGCTCAGGTGGCCATAAGCGGTGACGTAGCCATTGCCATGGTCAACGGCAGCCCACAGGCCAAACGCGCTCTCGTGGTTGGTTGGATCGTACCAGCCTGCGCGGATCACTGTTCCTGCCGCAGCGCTCAGCACCGGCTCAAACCACAGGTTCAGGTCGTAGCCATTGTGTCCATCGTAGCAGTTGACGCCGCCGCTACAGGAGCCGATGGAGTCATTGCTTGTCCATTTCATGCCATCATAGCGCACAAAGAGGCCGTCGAAGTCATACCATGGCTTATCGTGGTCGAAGAAGGAGGTAGTGCGCTGCGAAATCGGCTGGCTACCGTAATAAGGCCGGTGCATAAAGGGCACGGGCGCGCTGTAGTGAGCCAGCGCATTCGACTGCCCGCTGCTGGCTTGCGTTTGGGAGACGATGAAGCGCGCCCCTACGAAGCCAAAAAGGGAAGCCACAATGGACAACAGCATTATGAAGAATGCCAGCGTTTTGAGTTGCAAACTATGTTTCATGATGTGTCTTCAATCCCCTCATTTCATCCGGTCTCCATCCATTGGGGTGATTTTGAGGAAGGGCCGATCAATCGGCATGGGCGCGATCAATCGGGAACCTACGGTCACCCGCAAGGATAGAGAGCCATTTCATCCGACAGCGACAACATGTTGCATTACCGGGGTGAGCGCCTGCACAGAGGGCTGCGCCGGTGCTGTAGTAACGCGGGCAGACCAGTAGCGTGGTGAGCCTCCAATGACCAGGTTCACCGGGTTGGAAGCGATAAACGTGATGCTGGCGCTATTGGCTGCCCAGGATGGATTGTAGTTGAGCTGCATCCCGGTCTGATTCGGAGAAGCTACTATCCAGGAGCGGGCCGTTGCCACATCCACAACGGCAATAGCGCATTGCAGGGCCTGGGCCTGGAGATCGGCCTGCCGGTTGGTCACGTTGGTACGCTCGACGAAGGCTATTTTGCTGCCATCTGGCGACCAGGCCAGCCTGTAGCCATGACCACCATCGGCGCCGGCCAGGTAGCGCTGCTGCGTGCCATTGCTGCTCATCACCCATAAACTGGCGGGTAAAAATGGCGTAGAGCTATCTGAGAGCAGTTCGTAGGCGATAGACTTCCCATCAGGCGACCAGGCAAACATAGCGGCAATGGATTGGCTGCCGCCGGGAATGGTAAACAGGTGCGTGAGATTGCTGCCATCGCTGTTCATCAACCAGGTGTCACTTTCCATACCCAGCCCGGCTGTTGTCGAATAGATAATGCGCGAACCATTTGGTGACGCGGCTGCATCGACCAGGAACGCCGAAGGCATATGGATATCGATATTCTTGAACGCCCCGGTAGCTGCATCGACCTCCCAGAGGCCTGGATTCCAGCCAGTGCTGGTCATAGGAGCATTTGGCCCCAGCGGGAACATCGGGCGATAGAGGAATGTATGGCCATTGCCTCCCGGCATCCAGTTGAGGAAATTACCGAGCACATTGGCAGGTAGCAAACTCAATTTCCCCTGCTGGGTATCAAATATCCATACCTGCTCGCCATGATCGCGTGAGGCATTGATGGCCAGGTAGCGACCATCCGGCGAGAGCTGCATAGAGAGTACGCTATCAGATTCGCTCAGGCCGAATTGATCGCCGAAGTTCGCGACCGGCTGAAAAGCTCCCAGCGGCTGCCCGTTGCTGCCTTTTGGAGCGCGAGCCAGCACAAATCTTGCCGAGAGCTTCAGCGTGGAATAGACATACGCTGCAGGTGATTGTTGTGAGATATGGACCTGTGCCCGGCGACCCAGGCTCATAGTGCGCGTTGAAGATTGATTGCCGGCAACCTGCGAGTGTACACTTTGTTCAGCCCGCACATCCAGTACGAGCATCACTCCCGCGATTACCAGCAGCAGTAATATCACCGGTGACATCCGTCGCATAACATCCTCCATTCATCTCAGCCCACCTGGGCAATCCAGATGGACATGATGTATTGGCATTTACAATAGATGTCTATCGACAGATGAATGGAGAAGATGAATTGACATAAGTTGATATATAAGGTTAGAGATCAGAGGGCAAAAAGCGGCGGGCCACATGCATGGCAAGGGGCCGGTAGACGTACTCGTAGCAGCCAACGAAGCGCACTATACGCCCGCCCCAGCCGCGCTTAAACCGGTAGACGCCAGCCATAGGCTCATCCTGGTCGTCTGTCGCGGGAATGCCCCAGAAGTCATACTCTGCTGCGCCCTGCTCTCTGGCCCAGCGTATAGCTTGCCATTGCAGCAGGTAGCTGGGCATGAGGTTACGATGTTCATTGCTCGAAGCTCCGTAGAGATAGATGCCTTGCCTGGCAAACAGAGCCACGAAAATACCCGCCAGCAATTCTCCATTGTACTCAGCCAGGAAGAGACGGGCCTGGCCGCGAGGGGCAAAGATGTTCCAGGCGCGCAGGTAATAGTCGAGGGTGTGGATGCCAAACCTGTCGCGCTCGCTCGTCGTTTCCATCAAGGCATACCAGGCTCGCACATCTTCAGTCGATTGCGCGGCGCGCACCGTCACTCCCTTGCGTTCAGCCAGCCGCACATTGTAGCGCCACTTCTCTTTCATCTGCGCCAGTAGAGCCGCTTCATCCTGGGTTATATCGAGCACAACGGTGCGCACAGGCTGTACAGCCGGGACGGGATACAAGAGCATCGAAGCCAGACCTTCCATGAGGCAATCGCTGGTCGATATGCCCATCTCTAGCGCCGGCTCCATGCGCAGGGCTACCGTGCCACGCCTGCGCAGCCGGGCGTTCAACTGTGAGAAAAAGGCGGCACATAACGCCGGTTGTGACCAATCAATGACCGGTCCCTTCGGGATATATGCCAGGTTTCCAAGTTGTAGAGGCAGACGAGGGGCAGCGCGGCATAAGACCTGTGCAGCAGCGACTATCTTGCTCTCATCGCATAGGGCGAAGCGCAGGGGCTGCCATCCCATGCTGGCCTTGAGTTCGCCCCATCCCCAGCTCTGTAAAAAATGGCCTTGAGGATGCTGATCGATGAATTGATCCCACTGCTCCCTTTGAGAGGCAGAAAGGCTACGCAACATGTATTGACCTGTCATATGCTTATAACTATTAACTATTTCATACACCCGCCAGCATGGCTACTCTGCAAGCGATCCCATGATGGTGCTATAATAGCATGTATTGAGTCGAATGGCTCAACATAGTGCTTTAGTTAAAGAGAAAGATAGAACTGGAAACAATAAATGATGTTGGTCAACTGGCCAACAGGAGGAATAGAGTGAAAATCGTTATACTTGGATGCGGCCGTGTTGGCGCCGCCCTGGCCACGATGATGGATCGCGCAGGGCATACAGTCGCGGTGATCGACTCCAGCAGTGAAGCCTTCCGGCGCCTGGACCCCAAGTTTGGGGGCGAGACGATCATAGGGAATGGTGTCGATGAAGATGTACTCATCCGTGCTGGCATTAAAGATGCCGATGCCTTTGCCGCCGTTACCAATGGAGATAATCGCAATGTCATGGCCAGCCAGATTGCAAGAGAGATCTTTGGCGTCAAGAAAGTTGTCTGCCGTATCTACGACCCTATACGGCAGAGTACATATAGTGAACTCGGCCTTGAAACAATTTGCCCGACAATCATAGGGGCACAAATGCTCTTTCAAGCTCTTGAGCGGGATAATAGGCAGGACAAACAAGGAGAGCGAAGCGGAGTTCAGTAGTACTTTGTCAAACTTCATATGAGCAATTTCATGTAGTGGCCTCCCATGTGGGGGCCAGGTTGGGAGTAAAGTAGAGAAGAAGGAACAAGACATATGTATATTATCATCGGTGGCGGTGGCGATGTTGGCTACTACCTCACAAAAAGCCTGCTCAGTCAGGGCCACGAAGTATTGCTGCTAGAGAAAAACGCCACACGCTTTCAGGCGCTCAGCGAAGAGCTTGACCAGGCAGTGGTGCGAGGAGATGCATGTGAGGCACGCACCATGGAAGAGGTGGGGGCAAGCCGGGCCGACGTGGTGATTGCGGTCACAGGCGAAGACGAAGATAACCTGGTCATTTGCCAGATGGCCAAAAGACGCTTCAAAGTAGGCCGCACCATAGCCCGGCTCAATAATCCAAAACACGAGCAGATTTTTCAGAAGCTGGGCATCGATGTGACGGTCAGTCCTACGAAAGCTATTCTCTCGCTCATCGAGGCAGAGCTGCCAGGCTATACGTTCGTGCCGCTCATGACTCTCAGGCGAGCAGGCCTGGAAATTGTCGAGATGCATGTCCCGGCAGAATCGCCCATTGTGGGAAAAACCCTGAGCGCGATTGACCTGCCACGCACCAGCAATATCGCCTTAATTATTCGCGACAACGAGTTTATCTTCCCCAGCGCAGATACCCAGTTGCTGGCCAATGACGAGATCTACGCACTGGTCAACCGGGAGGGCGAAGAGGCGCTGCGCAAGGCTGTGGGCGCAACAGTTTAATCTTTACTCATGCTCTTCTGATGAATCCGCGGGTGCTTCTTTAGCATCGGGAACGGGGCGCAAGAGGTCGATCTGATCGATCCTCATGTTGGCACTCTTGATACGAGGAAACTGCACTCCTGTTTTGGATGCCTCTGTGGCCAGAGGAGTAGAAGCCTCTTCCTGCTCCTCTGGAGGTATTTCTATCACCTCGAGCTTCCCGCTGGGTGTAGTGCGGGTCCTCCTTATATGTAACCTGAGTGCATTAGGAGGGCGAAAGACCCAGGGAGTGCGACGCTTATGAGCAAGGATCTCATCGGCGGTCTCACCCAGCACAAGAGAGCGGTATAAGCTGGCAATAACTACCCAGGCAGCGGCGACAACGGGTGTGGCGATCAGGGCGCCAAAGGCGCCAAATAATTGCACGCCGATAATCAAAGCGAGGAGCGAGGCAACCGGGTGCAGCCCAACAGCATGACCAACTATGCGCGGTCCCAGGATATTACTTTCAGCCAACTGGACGGCGACGAAGTAAATGAGGATCCAGAATGTCCTGGGGAAGGGATCAGGCAAGAGCAGAGAAATGAGAAGCGCGGGAATAGAAGCTAGAGTTGGGCCAACCATCGGGATCGTTTCAAAGATGAAAGCCAGCACGCCTATGATCAGGGCATACCCGCTCAATCCGAAAATGGCGGATCCTATGCCGGCCAGAAAGCCAATGATCACTGCCAGCGTAAGCTGGCCACGAATGTAGTTCCCCACAACACGGTTCAAGGCATCTTCAAACAATTGCACGTGAGGCTTTGAGCGCTCAGGCACAATGCTCATCAAACTATTGCGTATGTGCTTGCCATCCAGCGTAAAGTAGAAGCTCATGACCAGGATGATGATGACATCTATGATGGCATTGGTCACAAAGAACACAAGGTTGAGGACATTGGTGGCCAGCGATGTGGCAAAACTTGTCGCCTGCGCCCTGGCCTGATCCAGGGCATCGGTAATAGTTGCCTGGGGAATACCGTTCTGCGCTAAAAAATTTTCAATATTAGTTAATTGCGCAGGCAAAGCGTTAAAGAAGTTGATCACCGTGGCCTGGAATGTTAGCACTTGCTGGATGAGCGTAAACACAAGGGCATAGCTTAAGCCTCCAAGCACCGCCAGGGTAAGTGCATAGGCAATAAAGGTTGCCAGCAAACGTGGAATATACCTGTTCAACAGGTTCACAAATGGCGTGAGCAGAAACGACACGGCCAGGGAAAGTAAGAGCAGCAAAATAGCATGGAAAAATTCTCCCAGGAGCAGGCCCCACAGGTAGTATACGATAACCCCAATACAGATAATACTTATGAGAATGTCACGTGTACGCGACCAATTAATTTTTCCCATATCATGTTTCCCTGAGTATTCCAGACATCCAATCCATACTGCCGTATCACTATTGTGACAGGTTTCAAGCAAAAGCACAAGAGGATACATCTAGTGATTACCTCTAGAGAGCGAATGAATCAGGGAAAAGTCTTGTTGCATGAAGATGCCTGGCACCTATAAAGGTGCCAGGCTATCATAGTTGTACATTATCGCTGGGGCGTGCAGGACGAAATGCTCCATTGTCATTGATAAAGACGAAATGGCTCCCCTGCACATTGATGATCATATCGAGCTTTCCATCCCCGTTCACATCCTTAAAGGTCAAGGTCACAACAGCCAGGTTTGAATTCGGCCCGATGAGCGTAGGCCCGACATAGACCTTTGCTTTCGATGGATCCCCTCCGGGAAACTCGATGACCTCAATATGGCTATCCAGGTTGATAGCGATAAAATGACTTGGATGAGCTGGCGAGTCGTTATGGCCAACAACCATGTCCACCTGATAGGTTCTTGGCCGCCCGTAATGCCAGTCATCCTGGGTTACTTGCCACCAGTTGGCAATCGTCGTTAACAGCACCCAGCCCACGACCATGATAAACAGAGCCATCCCTACAAATACCAGCCAGTGGAAACGGGGCTTTGAGATATCTTCGGTCACCTGCTCTCGCTGCCTTACAGGCACCTCGTCAACCGGCATGCTGCGCCGGCGGTTCGCCTGCACTGCCGGTATGCTTGCCTGGGTTGCCGAGCGCCTGGGGGGAACGCCTGGCATTTCACCAGGATTCGTTGCGCGTATGGCACGTTCACCGGTAATCGCTCGCACATCGGGCCGTGTGCGCCCCATTTCCGTTCTCACGTCACCACGCTCATAGTAGCGCAGTGAGCTATTCGGCATCCTGGGCGGCCAGTTGTCATCGTACTCATCGTCATAAAGCTCGTCTTCGTCTTCTTGTTCTCGCTTAACCTGGCGCGCCGGGGGGCGCGTTGCGCGGTGTTGCTGCTGCAAGTTATACTGTTTCACATCAGCGCCGTCCTCTCTGGAAAAAAATTATCCTGGCAATTCTATTAAGAGTTTATCCGAAAACCGGATCAGAGCCTGACTCCCACAAGGGGAGTCACTCCATGTCCCCTCGTTGGAGGCCGAAGGTGTAGTGGCCTCCCTTGTGGAGGCCAGGTTTTCGGATAAGTTCTAAGAAGCTTGGTACTCGTAGCCAGTTAGAACATTTATTCTAGTAAGATAGAACAAATGTTCCAAATAGGAGTGTACCATAAATTTGGGAAATTACAAGAGGTTTTAGAACGAATTTTCTATCTCTCAGAAAAGTCGTTTTTGCGCCTTTCGCATGTATCGCTTTGTCATGGATGCGATTGAGCAAGCAAGCAGGGCGGGGACAAGCCACCGCCCCTACTATGGTACGGCTGTGCAGGCCGAGGCGTATCATGGGAGGAGCGACCCTTATGGCCGCCCTTGACGCATTACATCTCTCCGTTCTATCATATCAATGAAAGTTACCGACTGACACGTCGGTTTGTTGATTAATGAAAAAAGTGAGATGAATAAAGAAAAACAGTTGGACGAGCACCCACACAGGGATAAAGAAGCTACCCGCCAGCGCATTCTCGAGGCGGCGGAAGCGGTTTTTGCCGAAAAAGGCTATCATGGGGCGGTTGTCGATGATATCGTGCGCACCGCCGACATGTCCAAAGGCGGGTTTTACTTCCATTTTCCCAACAAGCAGGGCATCTTCCTGGCCCTCATGGATGCGCTTACACCTCGCCTGATCCAGGCTGCCGAACGTGCCATTGCGCAAGAGACGGAGCCGGTAGCCAGGGTTGATGCGGCCCTGCATACCGTCCTGGATACGTTTTCTCGCCACCGCCGCCTGAGCAAGATTTTGCTCATTGAAGCTGTTGGTCTTGGTCATGGTTTCGAGGAAAAGCTGATGGAGATACGAGCGCAGGTTGCCGGAGTCATTCAGAAATACCTGGACCAGGCCGTGGCAGAAGGGGCTATTGCTCCTATTGATACCAGGACGGCGTCTTTCGCCTGGCTGGGTGCCATCAACGAGATCGTTGTGCGCTGGCTCGTTACAGGTGAGCCAGAGCATCTTGAAGATATTGTTCCTTCGCTGCGAGCGTTATTGCTGCGCAGCGTCGGACTACAGGTGTAGAAAGGGCATCATGTTACAGGTTACATTTCCAGAAACCGCTTTGAGCGATATCGTCGATAAGGTTGAGTGCGGCGAGCGTTTGAGTGTTGAAGATGGTGTGCGCCTTTATGAATCAAGCGACCTGATGACCGTTGGCATGCTGGCCGACCGTGTTAACCGCGCTAAGAATGGAAATAGAGTCTATTTTAACCAGAACAGGCATATCAACTACACCAATATTTGTGAGGCCCATTGCAGCTTTTGCGGCTTCCGCCGTGACGAAGGAGAAGACGGCGCCTATTTGATGAGCGTCGATGATATTCTCAAAGCAGCAGCCACGGCTGGCCCGGATGTCACGGAATTTCACATCGTTGCCGGCAATCACCCTGGCTTACCATTCAACTACTACACCGGTATGATGGCTGCGCTCAAGCGCGAGTACCCACACGTTCACATCAAGGCCTTTACTGCCGTTGAAATTTTCTTCTTCTCCCAGATATACAACATGAGTGTGGAGGATATCCTGCGCAAATTGATCGACGCGGGCCTCGGCTCAATGCCTGGTGGCGGCGCTGAAATCTTTAGCCCGCGCGTGCGTGCCAAAATTTGCCCTGAAAAGGCCAACGCCGAGCAGTGGCTGGATGTTCATCGCACCGCTCATCGCCTGGGGCTGCGCACCAACGCCACAATGCTCTATGGCACTATCGAGACCCGGCGCGAGCGCGTAGAGCACATGGTCATGCTGCGCGAGCTGCAAGATGAGACCGGCGGTTTCAATTGCTTTATTCCACTGGCATACCAGCCGAAACTGGCGCGTTCCGGCTCCAAGAGCGAAACGACCGGCGTGGATGACTTAAAAACCATTGCCATCAGCCGCTTGATGCTCGACAACTTCCAGCACATCAAAGCCTACTGGATCGATCTCGGCCCCAAGCTGGCACAGGTCGCCCTTACCTGCGGCGCCGACGACCTGGATGGCACCATCGTCGAAGAGCGTATCAGCCATGCCCAGCGCTCCTTTGCTCCGCTCGGATTGAAGCTCTCTGAGCTGGTGCGACTGATCAAAGAGGCCGGGCGCCAACCTGTTGAGCGCGATACCCTCTATAATGTGATTCGTGAGTGGTAATCATGAACAAGAAATCCGTAGGGGCCGATTTATCGCGCCCAACGCCGATTTATCGGCATTCATCCTCGCCATCACCGGTATCGGATTATTCTGTCAATATCCATAATTATACGCCCATATTGGGGATTTTCCCTTACTTGAATGTGCAGCCTGTCTATTATGGCCTGCTTCATGGCCAGCAGCATGACCAGGTCAACCTGGTCTCGGGTGTGCCAACGCGCCTGAATGCTGCCTTGCTGAACGGCGAGATTGATCTTTCCAGCGTCTCCGCCTTCGCTTACGCGGAGCACTGCCGCGAGCTGCGGCTTATCCCGCACCTCTCGATCAGTGCGCCGGGCGCTGTGGAAAGCGTGCTGCTGTTCAGCCGCTACGGCGATTGGCTTGCCCTGGATGGCAAGAAGGTTGCGGTCACGAACCACTCGGCTTCGGCTGTGAATTTGTTGCGCGTATTGTGCAAGCATCGCTATCACATCGAGCCGCGTTTTGTGACCATGCCATCCGATCTGGAAGCAATGTTTGCAACCTGCGATGCCGCGCTGGTCATCGGCGATACAGCCCTGATCGAAGGGAATCGCAGGCGCGAGATCGCGGGCGTGGGCGTTCCTAGCGTGTTCGACCTGGGACAGGAATGGGCTGCATGGACTGGCCTGCCCTTCGTTTTTGGTGCCTGGGCAGCGCGCACGGACCGTGCGGAAGCCATCTATAGGAGTTGTATCCTGGATGAACTCTATCGTTCCAAAGCCGAGGGACTGGCCCACATCGACGAGATTGGCCAGGAATATGCTGCACGGATTGGTCTCCCACCTGAAGTCATCGCCCATTACCTGCGGCAGATGACTTATGATCTGAGCGAGGCCGATCTGGAGGGCTGGCGCCTGTTCCTGGAATTGAGCTTGCCAGACTTCAAGTGGAGCGATGTGCGCTGGCTGTAAATAGAAGGGAATAATTATGCAGACTACGATACATACATCCGATATCATCAAAAAGGCACTTGATGGGGAGCGACTTTCGCTGGAAGAAGGCGTGCGCCTGTTCGATGAAGCTGATCTGGACGAACTGCGTGTGGCGGCAGATACGATTCGCCAGCGCCGCCATCCTGATGGAGTTGTTACCTTCCTGGTAGACCGGAACATCAACTACACCAACGTCTGCATCATCGACTGCGGTTTTTGCGCCTTCTATCGCAAGCCGGCCAGCCCGGAAGGCTACTTGCTGACCAACGAGCAGATCGGCAAGAAGATCGAAGAGTTGCTAGCATGGGGTGGAACGCGCATCCTCTTGCAGGGCGGCGTCCATCCCTATCTCAAGCTGGATTACTACATTGATTTGCTGCGCTACATCAAAGAGCGCTACGAGATACAGGTTGATGCCTTCTCGCCCATCGAGATACAGAATATTGCGCGTATCATGAAGCGACCTCAGGCAGAGATTTTACACGAGCTGCACCTGGCAGGCATGGATGGTCTCCCCGGCGGCGGCGCTGAAATCCTGGATGATCGCACTCGCATGAGCATCAGTCCTCACAAAGGCTCGTGGCGCGAATGGATCAATTCCATGCGTTTAGCACAGCGAGAAGGCATGACCACATCTGCGACAATGGTATTTGGCTTTGGCGAGACAACCGAGGAACGCATACAGCATCTCTTGCGGCTGAGGGAGTTGCAGGAGGAGAGCCTCGCCTATAATGGGAATGGCTTCACCTCATTCATCTGCTGGGGCTACCAGCCGGATAATACAAAGCTGGGCGGCAAGCGCGTACAGGGCGAAGAATACTTGCGCATGGTGGCGGTCTCGCGCTTGATGCTCGATAACTTTGCTAACCTGAGCGCATCGTGGCCCTCACATGGCGTGGAACTGGCCAGGCAGGCGCTGCATTATGGAGCGAACGACTTCGGCAGCACGATGATGGAGGAAAACGTGGTGAGCGCGGCAGGCAGCGGGACAGGAACGTGCCAGACACCACAGGCAATCATCGAGCATATCCGGGCTGGCGGCTTCAAGGCCTCAAAACGAGATAGTAATTACAAGGTGCTGGAGAGATATTAACCCTGTTGCTCCATCTGGATAATCTCCATCAGCAGCGCCGTCGCATCAGGGCTGCCCCAACCGGTGACCGGATCCCAGCCGGGAGTGCAGGTGTACCCCTTGATACCATCCACGCTATTGTTGCAAGCAGTGATATCGTGATACGAAGCCTGGTAATTGCTGCTGTTGCCGATCTTGTACAGGGAGGGATTGAGGAAGCCCAATGTATGACCGGAAAGCTGGCTGGCAAGCTGGTTGGCGCCGGCAACCAGACCGGCCCATTGTGGCGAGCCTTCGCTCGTGCCACCGATGAAATAGTAGCCAGCATTCTTAGCGCCGAGGAAGCTAAGGTAGATTAAAATAGGCGTGCCAGGATCGGCATCGTAGGCAACATCGGGCAGGCCACGATAGCCATTGAGGAGAGCCTGGTCAGAGGGATTGAGATTGTTTTGCTGGTAATCTAGCTCTTTGAAGTACTGGCTCACGCCGCCCCCCGAACTATTCCAGGCAACTTCTGATTGGTAATTCCCGTTCGTATCCACCGTGAGGCTGGTGCCGCCCACGGCTGTAACATAAGGAGACGAAGCCGGGAAATTGACAGTACGGGACGGATAGGTATTGCCCTGTGCGTCAGGGTTGGCAACGCCAGAATCGCCGGACGAGGCGAAGACCGTGATGCCATCCGCCGCTGCATCTTTGTAGAAATTGTTGAAGTCAGTAAGCAGGCGCTGGCCATTGGGAGTAGTCGAGAGCGCGTTTTCTGTTGCGCCCCAGCTCTGAGAGATGATCTGGCCCAGGTGGTTATCAAGGGCGTACTGTTCCAGTTGCAGGAACTGCTGCATACCCTGGCCATCTTGCGTCTCAGCGACCGGGCTGGTCATCAAGACGATATTTGCGCCTGGAGCCATGGCGTGCGCCCATTCAACATCTACCGTTGTCTCAGCAGCCCAGCTTGCCATCGTTGAGTCGGTTGGATCAAAGGATGTTGTTCCAAGTGGAGCATAGATCTTAAACGAGGGAGGATCGGGTAGGCTATAGCCAGTATCGAAGGTATGCAAGTCCTGCTGAATCGTGGGGCTGCCGAACGAGTCGATGATCACGATAGATTGACCTTCGCCGTCGTAACCCTTGTTCAGGAGCGCATCGATGCCGTAGGCTTTGCGCATCTCCTGCGGGCTGTAACAGGGTATACCAGCCTGCTGGCGGCATTGTTGATCTGTGGGAGGAAGCGCGCCGCTGAGGGCCATACTGTAGCGATGGCCCTTGAAGACAATGGAAGGCATTGTGGGGTTGGCCTTTGCAGCATAAATAATGATCCCAGCCCTGAAGAAATAGAGCAGGCAGAAACCCAGCACGAAGCTGGTAGTGAGCAAAGATAGCGCAACTCGCCACCGGATAGATGCGTTCAAATGTTTCAACTATGCTCCCCCCATCACATAGCAGCTTAACATTCGGCAGTCTACAAGTACGTGGAGAATATGTATGCGGTTGGTATGATCAAAGGTACCATGAAAAGCGAGTAAAGTCAATGGTTCAGAACTGATCATTACCCTTATCTGTCATGGGCAGGAATGGAGGGTAGGGGCGATGCTTGCCATCGCCCTTCTTCCTCGTTGGCCCGATGGCAAGGGTGGAAATGGGAAAATACCTGGGATAAAATAACAGCAGGAAGGCATTTTCGTTGTCCTTGATACAGGAAAGGAGGAATTATTCAGGCCATGTTTCACCAGGTACTTAATCCGCTAGGGAATCTTGGTTTGACAGTACTGGCCGCACTCATCCCGGTCGTGGTGCTGCTGGTGCTATTGGCAGCCTTTCGCGTCACCGCCTGGCTTGCCACGTTGATCGGATCTATTATCACCTTAATTGTGGCTATTTTGTTGTGGCACCTGCCAATCGTCAATGGAATCCAGTCCTATCTCATAGGGAGCGCCAACGGTATCTGGGCCGTAGACTGGATTACCTTCTGGGGTGTAGTCATCTTCAATACGCTCAAGCTAACCGGCCTTTTCGATGCCTTCAAAAACTGGTTAGTTGAGCAGGCTACAGCCGATGTGCGTGTCCAGGCAATTTTGCTGGCCTGGGCCTTCGGGGCACTGCTAGAAGGATTGGTGGGTTTCGGTTATCCCTGGGCAGTGATCGCCCCTATTCTGATCGCTCTGGGAGTTCTGGAGCTGGATGCGATCCGGGTGGCGGCGATAGCCAACAACGCTCCGGTCTCATATGGTGCGCTGGGAGCGCCAATTATCGCACTGGCAGCGGTAACCGGGCTGCCGCTGCTGGCATTATCAGGTTCAGTTGGGAAGATTGTGGCCATACTGGCGCTGTTGCCCCCATGGGTGCTGATCTACCTGGTAAGCGGCTTCAAGGGATTTCGTGAAGGCTGGCCACTGGCAGTGGTAGGGTCACTGGCCTACATTGCGGGCCAGTTCCCGGTCTCGCAATTCCTGGGCCCCTATCTCCCCGACATCATTGGCGCATTGGTTTGTTTTGGCGCTCTGCTCCTGCTGCTGAAGCTCTGGCGTCCAAAGACCGTGCTGGGCTATGGAGGAGTGGAGCTGAGCGCAGAAGCTCAACAGGCAGAGCTTGCCACTGACGTTGGCGATCCTGCACCTGGAGCCGCAGACCCACCAGGCGAAGCCCAACCCGCTCCATCGGCATATTCGGTCTTTGAGGCTCTGGTACCATTCCTGATCCTCATTGTGGTTGTGGTGCTATGGACAGGCCCCTGGTCTCCCCTGCCGAAGATCAGCCCGTACAGCTTCGTGCTGAAGGCTGTCTCTTCCATCAGCCATAAGGCTACATCCGTCTCCTACCCCTTTACACCCTTTATCGCGGGAACCTCGATCCTGGTCTCCTGGCTGGTGTCGTTACTCTTTATCCGCCCTAGCATTGGGGTTCTGGGAGAGGTGTTCCGGGAGACTTTCCGCCAGATGTGGGGAGCTTTGCTGGTCGGCGTCTTCATCTTCGGCCTGGCATTCGTCTTCAACTACTCCGGTATGGCGGCATCGCTGGCCTACGGCTTTTCAAAAGTAGGTCCGGCTTTCATCCTGCTTGCTCCTATCCTGGGATGGATCGGTGTAGCGCTTTCGGGCAGCAACACATCCACCAACAGTTTGTTTGGCCTGGTGCAGGTTCAGGTGGGCAGGCTGCTCGGCTTCCCCGTGTTGTTACTGCCTTCCTTGAACTCGGTAGGAGCCGAAGTAGGCAAGCCGGTTGCTCCACAGACGGCAAGTGTAGGCGTCTCTACCACCAAGTTCGTGCGCAACGAGGGCCAGGTCATTCGCCATAACATGGGATGGACGCTGGTTCTGCTGGCCTGGCTCATCATCGTCGGGCTGATCTATTACTTCCTGCTGCCGGGAGCAATGCGATAGTGATGCAGCTCTACAGAGCCAGCTATATTTATCCCGTTTCATCATCGCCCATCGTCAATGGCATTATCGCCATTGACGACGCGGGCGGGCGTATCATTGCGGTTGGTGAGGCGGATGTATTATTGCAGCAATATCCAGGTGCGGCTGTGACCAACCTGGGCGCAGTGATGATCTTGCCCCAATGCGTCAATGCTCATACGCACCTGGAACTGACTGCCCTGGCAGAACTGGGCAAGCTGCATATCGCTGAGCGCAGTTTTGTGCAGTGGATCAAAGAACTCGTCAAACAGTGGCGAACCGTTCCCTTCGAGACACAGGTCGAGGGAGCGCGTGACGGCAGCCGCATGCTTATTGAGAGCGCAACGGCTGCCGTTGGCGATATCAGCAATACCCACGCCAGCCTGGAGCCATTGCTGGAAAGCGGCCTGTACGGCATTATCTATCATGAAATGCTCAGCCCCGATCCAGAAGATGCTCCACATGTGCTTAAAAAAGCCCAGGAACAGGTGCGGCGCTGGCGTAGCGAGTACGGTGAGGGGCGCATCCGCTTCGGTGTCACCCTCCACACGCCATTCACGGTCTCTGCCGAGTTGTTCCGCCTGACCATACCCTGGGCTATCGAGGAAGCCGTTCCTCTTTGCATTCACGTGGCAGAATCGCCTGCTGAAACGCAGTATTTGCTCTATGGCATAGGGGAAGTTGCGACTGCCCTGCTCTCTACCGGTACCCCGCTCACGGACATGATCCCGCCTCCTGGATGCTCACCCGTTGCCTACCTTCATCGCCTGGGCGTGCTGGTAGCGCATCCATTGCTGGCGCATGGCGTGCAGGTTGATCGGAGGGATTTGGACTTGCTGGCGGAACACCGCGTTCCGGTAGCGCATTGCCCGCGCAGCAATTTCCTGCTGAATTGCGGGCGGATGCCCATCGAGATGTATCAAGAAGCCGGCGTACTGGTAGCCCTGGGAACCGATAGCCTTTCCAGCTCGCCCTCGTTAAGCGTGTGGGAAGAGGCTATCGCTGCTATGAGGATGCACCGGGCAGCGGGAGTGGAGCTTGACCCTCACGACTTGCTGCGCATGTGTACGCTCGATGGCGCTCGCGCTCTCAGTTTCGATGATATCCTCGGCTCGCTGGAAGCGGGAAAGCTGGCCCGCCTGGCAACCGGAACCGTAGGGGCCAAATTTATTGCGCCCAGCGCCTCTACACCCAACACCACGTTCACAGCAGAGGAGATGCTGGAATTGTTATGGGAGGGGAAAGTTGAAGTTAAGCCTTTTGCTAGCACAAGACGCCTATAAACCAAAAAGGCTAGTGCCGCCCCGCAGGACGGCACCATTACTCCTTACTACACATGGTAGATGAGCTACTTTGAATACGAGATACCCGAAAAAGCAATGTTTGTCAAGCTCATCAGTAACGACTTTAGATGCTTTTGAACCTTGCCTAATGAGAAAAAGCACTGGGCGTTGTTACTTTAGTTTATGGTAACCGTCTTGAAGAGGGAGAACGTATTATATACGTGTATGCTTCATTTTTAAGAGTCTATGGAGATTGTATGGGAAAGTTTTTGGCAAAGAGCGGGCCGGCAGAAGCCCTTGAAGCTGTGGAATCGCCTGAGAAGGATCAATCAACTCAATCACCGCTTGCAGCGAAGTCATCGCGCCCCCTGCCTAGCTACCATCCTACTGCGTGGCCGGTTATAAACAAGACGCTGGATATTGTCGATCGGTACTCAGGGAGGAGAGCCGGTTGGGTTCAACGCTTCTTTTCATATACCTTTTTTGGCGGTTGCGCCGCCCTGGTTAACTTGCTCATCTTTTACCTGGTCTACTATCGCATTCCCTTGCCGGTCAGTGCCGTTGCGCATAATGTGATCGCCTACATCGCGGCTGCCGAGATCTCTATCCTGGCAAATTTTATTCCGAACGATTATTTTACGTTCCGGCATCTGCCCGGACATAGTCGTTCGTGGCCTGCACGCTGCATCCGCTTCCATATCACCACGATTGGTGGCGTGATACTCACATTTCTCATCGAGTTTGGGCTGAGCTATCTCACGCATGTTCCGCCGATTATCGCGGAAGCCATTGCCTTAATACTGGTCTTGATCTACAACTTCTCATTCCATCACATCTTTACCTACCGGCATGTAAAGCATCCGGCCAGGTAGTGGGGCGATCAATCGGCGGTGGCATTACCTCTCATTACCCACGCCCCGCGTGGGGTGCGGAGAGGGTGGATAAATCGGGCCCTACATTTCACCTGAAAAGATAGAGACACCGTCAGGGATGGGTATCGACCTGCTCGTTATCATGAAGCACTATCTTCGAGATCATGGCCAGGAATTCATCCAGCTCAATAGGCTTGGTCAGGCTATACAGGTTGCGGCGCTCGATTTCTTCCTGAGGGACGTTGGCCGCGCTCAAAATAAGCGCAGGGGTCGATTCTAGCCCTGGGATAGCGTGGAGCTGGTCGTAGAGGGCGAAGCCGTCTATTCCACTGAGTAAATAATCTAGAATGAAGAGATCCCACCTGGCGCCTCTGGCCAGCTCTAGTGCCTGGGGTCCATCTTTAGCCAGTACGGCCCGGTAAGCTGTTTCTAGTGAAAGGGCTAGCAAAATGAACTCACCGATAGCCTCGTCATCCTCGACCACCAGGATTGATTTTGGAGGAGGCTGTTCTTTCTCATCATTCCCATTATTGCTGATAGAGGTGGGGGGACTACCGGCTTCGGCTTCATTGTGAGGCATGTTTTCAGCAGGGATCTTTTTGCTCTTGCGCTCCCTATCTTTTGAAACACTTGCATCTCCAAGAAGCTCAGAAGACAAATCTCCAGCATGCATTGTCTATGCTCCAGGCAGACTGGCTATAGAACCAGTATGTTAATTTCAGGATAAAGTATACCATACAAGCAATTTAAAAGATAGTGGCCGGTCGCGATCTCGCGTTCGCGTCTCGCGTCTCTGCCTGCAACCCCTTTGCTTGCATCCTCCCTATAGAATAGAAACGAGGCGGAGTGCTGCATCTTGCCGGCCCAGTCAAACGTTCTATACATGAGGGGGTTAGCTATTGGCAAATTCTCAAATGATATGCATTCAGCCGGGCCTTTTCAATTTCTATCTAAGGCAAGGTTCAAAAATAAACGAAAGACCTTGACAGTGTGAACAGTTGCATCATGTCATCCTGAGCGCGTGAGCCGAAGCAATGTCATCCTGAGCGCAGTGAAGGATCTAGCGCAGTGAAGGGGAAGGGGAAGGATCTCGTTCGACAGGCAGCGGATGTTTCGCTGCGCTCAACATGACATGTCCAGGCTTGGCAGCGGATGTTTCGCGGAGTTTCCCCCGAGCGCGTGAGCCGAAGCCCTGAGCGCAGCGAAGGGGAACGGGCTCAACATGACATGTAGGTGCTTTTCTGAAGAGTAAGTGAATATGCTTGATCGTGTAGGACAGCAACTTGGCAATTATCGTCTTATAAGATTATTGGGGAGAGGTGGGTATGCGGAGGTTTACCTGGGAGAACATATCTACCTTGAGATGCAGGCAGCTATCAAGGTGCTGCATGCCAGGCTGGTTGATAGCGTGGAAGTGGAGCGCTTCCGCGATGAAGCTCGTACTATTGCTCGCCTGGTCCATCCTCATATCGTGCGCGTCTTCGATTTTGATGTTCAGGACGATGTGCCATTCCTAGTGATGGAATATGCGCCTAACGGCACGTTGCGCACGCGGCATCCTAAGGGCGAGCAGCTCTCTTTAGAGGTTATCCTGCCCTACGTGCGGCAGGTAGCCGAAGCTCTCCAGTATGCTCATGATCAACACCTGGTCCATCGTGACATCAAGCCTGAAAATATGTTGTTGGGGCGTGACAACGAGGTGCTGCTCAGCGATTTTGGCACAGCCTTGGTTGCCCAGACAACCGGCTACCAGAACATGCAGCAGGGAGAGGTGATCGGCACTATTGCCTACATGGCCCCTGAGCTGTTTCAGGGGGTAGCGCGGCCTGCCAGCGACCAGTATGCGCTGGGCATCGTTGTCTATGAATGGCTGGCAGGAGAAACACCCTTTCACGGCTCTGCTACCGAAATCGCTATACAACATGCCATGACACCTCCACCATCGCTTCGTGAGAAGAATCCGGCGGTGACGCCAGAAGTAGAACAGGTGATCATGAGAGCGCTGGCGAAAGATTACCACCGGCGCTTTCCCCGCGTGCAGGACTTTGCAGATGCTCTGGAGAAAGCCAGCCAGGCAAGCCCATCCATCTATTCTGAACCAACCGTTGTAACGGCTGCAGTACCGCCAGCAGATATACCAGGACACGGAGCAGAAGCGCATCTTTTACATCCCCAATCCGAGCCTGTCGTATCGCCTGCACCTGCACCTTTGTCCGCGCCTGCCTCTGGGCTTAAACCGGCGCCTATGATGATGGACACAGCAACTACTGAAGCTGCACATCCACCGGCATCTCCTGCCCACGAAGCAAACATCGTTTTGCCTCCTCCACCCCAGCCTCAAC
>CADDZH010000101.1 GCA_902812455.1 Chloroflexota bacterium
GTGTAAGCAGCTTTGACATCTCACGCGACAGCAAAACCCTGATCTATAGCTCGCATCATCGCTTGCGCGTCCTCAAAGCTGGGGACAAAGCCCCGAAAACCGACAGCCACGAGGCTAATCGCGAGACCGGATGGCTTGATCTGCATAGGATGAAGGTTTCAGTGCAACCTGCTGCCGAGTGGAAGCAAATGTTTGCCGAAGCCTGGCGCTTGCAGCGAGAGCACTTCTGGACTGAGGATATGTCGGGAGTAGACTGGCAGGCTGTCTATGATCAGTATGTTCCCCTGCTCGCTCGCGTTGGTTCGCGCTCTGAGCTTTCGGACCTCCTGAAAGAGATGCAAGGGGAACTTGGTACATCTCATGCCTATGAGTTTGGAGGTGAATACCGCGAAGGGCCGCAATACCGGCAAGGCTTCCTGGGCGTAGACTGGATATATGATAACGAGACGAGCCGTTACCGTATCGCTCATATCGTGGAAGGAGATACATGGGATAGCGATGCAACCTCGCCTCTCACCTCTCCAGGCCTGAATGTTGCCACCGGTGACGCAATAGTAGCCATCAACGGGCAGCGTGTCGGGCCGAATCGCAGTCCTCAAGAACTGCTGGTGAATCAAGCCAGAAATGAAGTGCAACTGGCGGTTGAAGATGCCAAAACCAAAGAGATACGGGTGATCACCGTGAAGGCTCTTTCAAGCGAATGGGACGCCCGCTATCGTGAATGGGTTGAGCATAACCGTCAAATCGTTCATGCTAAATCGGACGGCAAGGTAGGCTACATCCATATCCCGGATATGGGACCCGAAGGCTTTGCAGAATTTCATCGCCATTACCTGGTGGAGTACGACTATCCTGCCTTGCTGGTTGATGTGCGCTGGAACGGTGGAGGCAACGTATCGGGGCTCCTGCTAGAAAAACTTGCCCGGCGGCGTGTGGCCTACGTGTTTTCGCGCTGGCACAAACCGGCGCCATATCCCGAAGAATCACCTCGCGGCCCCATGGTAGCCCTGACCAACGAGCAGGCTGGCTCGGATGGCGATATCTTCTGCCATTCCTTCAAGCTGTTGAAGTTGGGGCCACTCATCGGTATGCGCACGTGGGGTGGTGTTATCGGCATCTCTCCCAGTCACCACCTGGTCGATGGAACTCGCACAACACAGCCCGAATTTGCCTTCTGGTTTAAGGACGTGGGATGGAACGTGGAGAACTATGGCACCGACCCGGATATCGAGGTCGATATTGCTCCGCAAGATTACGCACAGGGCCTCGATCCACAACTGGACAAGGCGATTGAGATAGCACTGCGCTTGATCGAGGAGCAGCCAGCGCTCACCCCTGAGCCTGGGGAAAGACCGAGGAGGGCTAGAGAGATAAGCCGGGGATAACATAGATTCACTCCGTTTCTGTTCATCATTACTGTAAAGTTCGTTATTGTCAAGTCAAGGGTAGAAGAAAGGAATCACAAGCTATGGCAGCTCCATTGAATCTTCCAGCTTCTGGAACTGGCTCAACAGGATGCGTGATGCGCGACATGATCCGCCGCGCAGAGCACCTCTTCGCGAACAAAACGGCAGTTGTATGCGGGAATGGCCGTTGGACCTATCACGAATTGGGTATTCGTGTGCGCAAACTGGCAAACGCCTTAAGCTCTTTGGGCATCAGCAAAGGGGATCGCGTTGCCGTGATGATGCTCAACTGCCACCGCTACCTGGAATTGTATGCAGCATGCTTTGAGCTAGGTGTGATCATCGTGCCGCTCAATACGCGCCTGGCTCCTCCTGAAGTGCTCTATACCGTCAATGATGCTGAGGCGATTGCGATGGTGGTAGATGAGAACTTCTTACCACTGGTTGAGAAGGTACATCCTGATCTCAAAACGGTACGCATCTACATTGCCGCCACCTCCTCACATGAGCCTGCGCAGGTAGCCGCGATGAAGGTATATGACTACGAGCAACTGCTAGACAATGCTGAAGAGATGCGCGAATTCCCCCTTGTGCTTGAAGGAGATATCGCAGGGCTATTTTATACCAGTGGGACAACAGGCAATGCGAAGGGAGTAATGCTCACCAATCGCAATCTCTGCGCAAATGCTTTACAGGGATTTATCCTCAGAATGCCGCCGCCCGATACCGTCTACCTGCACTCGGCTCCCATGTTCCATCTCTCTGGAGGCCCCACCGCCTGGATTATCTTCTGGGTTGGCGGAACGCACATCGTGCAGCAGCGCTTCGAGCCGAAGAGCACATTCGCGTTGATCGAGCAGGAGCGCGTCACACGAGTCCTCTGGGTGCCTACTATGATTACCGCACTGCTGGCACATCCCGATGTCGGCTCCGTCGATTTCTCCAGCTTGCGCCTGATCATGTATGGAGCCTCGCCTATTGCCCCTGATCGCTTGAAGGAAGCGCTGCGCGTTTTCGGCTGCGAGCTGATGCAGCTCTATGGCATGACCGAGGCATCCCCTATTGTGACAGCGCTTGCCCCGGAGGAACACCAGCCCGAAGGCGATGAAAAAGCCGTGCGCCGCCTGCTCTCATGCGGGCGTGAAGTGCCTGGGGTAAGGATTCGCGTCGTAAATGCCCAGGGAGACGATGTGGCTCCTGGCGAAGTAGGGGAGATCATCGCCCGTGGCGCCAACATTATGCCGGGCTACTGGCGCAAACCCGAAGAAACAGCGGCTGTCCTGCGCGATGGCTGGTATTTTAGCGGAGACATGGCGACAATTGACGAGGAAGGCTATATCTACATTGTAGATCGCAAGAAAGACATGATCATCTCGGGTGGCGAGAATATCTACTCAGTAGAGGTAGAGAAAGCGCTTTCCAGCCATCCAGCCGTACTTGAGAGCGCCGTCATAGGGGTGCCGGACGAGCGTTGGGGCGAAGCGGTCAAAGCCATCGTGGTACTACGCCCTGGGATGTCTGCCACCTCCGATGAGTTGATTGAGCATTGCCGGACACAGATTGCCGGGTTTAAATGCCCGCGCTCGGTGGACTTCCTGGATGCCCTGCCTAAGAGCGCTTCCGGCAAGATTCTCAAGCGTGAGTTGCGCGAACCGTACTGGCAGCATTATACGCGCCGTGTACACTAATCCCATCGCGCCTATACTCGCTTGCCTGCCACCCAGGCCTGGCTAATCACATCAGAGGATGCGCCGAAGAACAGCACATCCAGGAAATCCTCTGCCGTCCAGCCGGCCAGGGAGGGATGATTGATATCTATCCCTACGAAGTCGGCGAGCATGCCTGGAGCAATAACACCTGCCTCTAAGCCCAGCGAACCGGCACCGCAGCGCGTGCCATAGTCGAGCAGCAGGGGACCAGGTGAGGTCTGCTCGCTGGCAACCAGAACACGGCGTCGCTGGTAACGCATACGAGCGCTGTATTCGGCCCAGCGCAACTCTTCAATCGGGTCGAGGCGCGTGTTGCTATCGGAGCCAATGGCAAGGGGAATACTGGCTGAGAGAAGTTCGGCATACGGCGCAATGCCATCACCGAGATCGCCTTCCGTCGTAGGGCAGACGCAGGCGGTACACTTGTGCTCGGCCAGCAGCGCTATCTCGGTATCGCTGGCATGAGTGGCATGAACAACAGTTGTGAGGGGGTCGAGCACGCCAAAACGCTCTAACAGTTCTATAGGAGTGCAGCCATAGGCTGCCTGGCACTGCTCAATTTCTGCCACCTGTTCGTCAGCATGGACATGGAGCGGCAGGTTATACATACGGCTGTAATCAGCAATCACACGAAACCAGTGCTCCGGTACGGCCCGCACAGAATGAGGAGCGACGCCGATCGCTATGCCCTGTGCTCGCAATGCATCAACGCGAGTTAGAAAGGCCTCAACTGAGGCATCGCAGAAGCGCCGCTGGCTCTCCGTTGCCGGCTGCTGAAATCCTGCCTGGGCATAGGCCGTCATGAGCAATACCACTCGTATGCCAGCCTCGCGCCCTGCCTGAAGAATTGCTTCAGACATGGCATTCGGTTCATCATAGGGCTGCCCACCGGGCTGGTGATGTACATAGTGAAACTCGCCCACGCTGGTATAGCCAGCCGCCAGCATCTCGCGGTAGGCGCGCAATGCCAGCTCGTAGAGACTCTCAGGCGTCAGGCGCTGGGCTTCGGCATACATGGCGTTGCGCCACGTCCAGAAGGTATCTTGTTTGGAAAGTGGACGGTGAGTATGGCCGCGCAAGGCGCGCTGAAAAACATGGCTGTGAGCATTGACGAAACTGGGGAGCAGGGCAATGCCAGGCAGGCTCTCAATATTTGAAGGGGCCGAGGCTGTAATGGGAGGCGAGATCGAGGCAATGCGGCCATCGTCATTGATTGAGATAATCAGACCGCTTTGCAAGCCTTCAGGAGTGTAGACATATTCAGGAGCAAGCTGGATCATCTGAAATTCCTCGTCCTGCGCTCAAACTTTCTTCTCGTATAGGCTCGCACTCCATCCTTTACCATGAACCTCTCCACGGTAGTGGAAGCCTGCTTTTTTGTAATATTCATTCAGGCCAGGATTCTCCGCCATGCAATCGAGCCGGAGGTAGCGCTTGCCTGCCGATGCCACTTTCCTTTCAGCCCATTCTAGCAGTTGATGCCCCAATCCCATACCCGCATAGGCACGACGGATAGCCAGGCGATGTACATATCCGGCATCATCTGGAACATCTCCCCAGAACATCTTATCACTCCATTGCAGCGCCAGCGTTGCGATAGCTTGCCCATCTAGTTTAGCCAGGTACACTTCTCCGCGATCCACCTGCTCAGCAACGGATTGGCGCCTGGCCCCCAGAAACGTTCCTGGCCGCCACTGGTCGATCCCTTTAGATGTGAGCCATCGCGCCGCTTCCTCAAGAATATCCAGCACAGTTTCAAGCTCAGTTGGTTGAGCCTGCTCTATTGTGATCTCTCCAATCGGTGTTTGTAATATGTGTTCGTGTACCATAGCCATAAAGAAAATACGTCGCTGTCTCGCGCACTGTGACATCGAGGCCTGCGGCTACAAAACGTGCAGCCAGATCAGCCGGTTCATAGAAATTCTTGACGATCTCGAATGTTCGACCATCATTGAGTCTTCGCGTCATGAGTTGACTACCCGCTTCTGGCAATTGATGGTCAATAGCAGTGCTAATCGGCTCACGCCGGTTGTCTACAAAGAAAAGGCTTCCACCTGGCCGCAAAGCACCGGCAACCACGTTCAAGAACGCATCTAGTCGCTCAACCGGTACATGAGAGAGCCAGAAAGCGAAGCAGATGGCATCATATGTACGGGCAGGGCGCCAGTCAAAGAGGTCGGCCTGCAGGTAAGAAACGCGATCGCTTGCCACCTTCGCACGGTTAATGGCCAGCATTTCAGGTGAAGCGTCGACCGCAGTAACAGACCTGGCAGTGCGCACGAGCCGTTCTGTCCAGATGCCGGTGCCGCAAGCAAGTTCGAGCACATCTCCCTCAATTTTGAGCGCATCAAGGGCAGCAAAGACCTCATCAGCTTCAGCAAACCAGCATACATTTACCTCAGGTCCTCGATCATAGCGACCATGGCGGTAAAACCATTCATCGTATTCTTTAGCCCGCGCTCGGTAGTATGCCATCATCTCGGCCAGCACCTGCTCGGGAACTGCCTCGCCCATTCTCAACACGCTCCCTATCTATGATAGTAGATATCAATGCTTTCCTTCGAGACATGCTCACCCTAAGTGTAGCACATGATCACGATCGGCATAAGATTGAGGCACTCAAAGGGCAGGTGTCATGTTTTTGCATAAAGGTGGGGAAAGGATCAGAAGCCGTAGGGGCGGGAGCAGGCGGGAGGCGGTGTGGGGGCGCTTGCGCCGCCCGCGTTCTCACCGGGCAGGCAAGCATGAATACGGGGGCGAGGCAAGCCTCCCCACCTCCTATCCACACCGCTCCCGCCCCTACGGCTCCGTGCAAAAAATTGACAGGCACTCGCACTCAAAGCAAAGGGCCGGGATCGCCAATCAAGTGGAAGGCGGCCCAGAAGTAGGGGTGAACGCGGTGAGACTGGTCTGATTTGCGGGCGCGTGCTAAAAACGCACGTTGGGCGCCTGCCAGGGCTGCGACTTTACTATATTCTCCCAGCAGCGCCCGGTAGAACGACTCCATGAGTTCCGCGCTGCTGGCGTCGTCAACTTTCCACAGCGTTGGCAGCAGCGAAGCCGCACCGGCGTAGAGGAAACCACGTCCGAGGCCGATCACTTCGTCCACGCCGCCCACAACGCCACGCCCTGTTTCACATGCGCTTAAAGCCACCAGCGAGCAGGCAGAGAGGCCGAGATTGAACACATCGATAGTGCTTAACTGGCCATCGGCCAGCTTGATATGGGAAAAGTTGGGCGCATCGAGGCGGAAGAGGCCATGAGCAGCGATATGGATGACGGGACTGCTGGCTCCAAATCGCCTGAGGAGAGCGGTGATGGCAGCAGCATCCAGATAGGGTTGCGTGCCCAGTTGCCTGGCCACGATTTCTGCCTCGCGTACTGCAAACGGCAGGCGACCATGGTCGGAGAGACCAAGCACGAGTGAGTTGCTGAGCGGAAGCCGGCTGGCCTGGATGCGCTGCCCACGCTGGCGGCAAATATCTAGAAGCGCCGCAGAAGGTAGATAGGAGACATTGACCCGCTCTATGACAAACTCCGTGCCATCGAAGAGGCAATGGAACGGGAGATAGTGAAGCATCCCATAGGGCACGACAATAACATGCTCGCAGCCTTTGAGCGCATGAGCAACCGGCTTCAATAAGAGGTCATAGAGTTTTTGCAGCAAGCCAAGCCCATTCTCTTGTAAGCCGGCAAAGGCCTGTTCCTGATCCTGGCTGCCGGCGGCCTGCGCAGCTAGGTCAAGATTGACGCGCCAGAGGGAATAGAAGCGTTCTAGCCTGGGAATTGCCCCCTTGACCACGTGAACATCAATGCTGCGCCGCGCAAGCTGGAAGATATAGAGATCTTGCCCTGCGATGTAGTATTCCAGCAGGAGCGTCTCCCTGCCCAGGCTCGACCAGAGAGATGGCATAATGCTGTTCGTCCAGCTCGACTGTTGCCGTGATACGAGGTCACCGGCCAGGTGAAGCTGTATCTGCTCCAGAAGATGCTCGATGCGGTGTTCGCGCAGTTGCATTTCTTTGCGCGCCTGCATAGGAGTAATCGCTCGCCTGCGCATGATAGCTGTATCGCTGAGATTGGTTTCTTGTTCGGCTTCATAGACAATCGAACTAAACCACGCCTGCTCCTCCCGCAATTTGCGCAGGTCATCGAGGATCGCTTCTCCTTCCCGGTCGGCTGCACGCAGTCGAATATCAATGTTATTGCGCAGGTAATCGCCCAGCACCCGCGACTTGGCTTTCTCTACATAAATCAGGGCCTGCTCGAGATTCTCTCGTTTGAGGGCAAGGACGATCGCCCGCTGGTAGATATCGCCTTTATCTTCAAGGAAGCTCACCCGTTCATCCATAACCAACCGGCTTTGCACGTCGTCGATACCCTGCACGGCTCGATCATAGTATCCTGCTGCTTCCTCCAGTTCTCCATATTGTTCTGCCAGCTTGCCAAGCAGGGAATAGCAGCGGTATTTCAAGTCAAGCAACCCCTGATGCTGGGCAATATCAAGCGCCTCATTACAAAAATAATGAGCTGTTACCGCATCGCCTGTCGCCGCAGCTATATGGGCCTGCAAAAGTGTCGCTCGTGCCAGGTAGGGAAGCTCCTCCAGCTCGGCAAAAGCGTGAGCAACATGCTGCGCCTCGCGCTGGCTATCCTCTAGCCGCCCCTGATCAAAATAGAGTTCTGCTTGCTGGAGTCGTACAATAGCAGCATGAACCATGAAACCGCCCTCTTCCAGGAGATCGCTGGCCTCTTGCAGCATCTCATCGGCCTCGTGGTATTTTCCGAGGAGGGTCGCCGCCTCAGCCTGGCGTAGCAGTGAGAGAGCCAGCTCGTGGAGCGGACCTTGCGATGATAAGTTATGGCGACGTTCAGGCGAGGTACGGAAATAGGCAACGGTTTCACCGGCAAGCTCATACGCTTCATGTGCCCGGTTCAGGCGTACAAGGCACAAGCATATGTACTGGGCAACTTCCGCCGCCTGGTAAAACATGTTACGCTGCTGAAAGGCAGCACGACTGCGATTAAAGAGCAGCAATGCCTGGCTGTAGTGGCCCTGTGCTGCATATATATGAGCCATGTTCAGTTCTTCGCGGGCCAGGGCCACTTCCTGTCTAGGGTAGCGAGCGAAAGTGGCCAGGTTTTGCTCATGGAGCGCCACAGCTTCGCGGAATCTCCCCATTCTGGCCAGCGTTATGGCTTTGTTAGCGTGCGCTCGGGCAATATGAAGTTCGGCTCCTTCACCCAGCGAAGCGTAGGTCTCGATGGCGCGATCGAAGAGGCAGATAGCCTGCTCGTACTGGCCCAGTTCATAGTTGACCATTGCCGCATTGACATCGATCTGCCCGGCCCGCAGAAGCTTCCCATGCCTCATAAAGATATCGTGCGCCCTGGCAGCATCCTGCAAGGCTTCAGTGGAACGATTTAGTTGCACGCAAGCGCTGACATAGCCAGTGCGTGTACGCGCCCAACCAACCTCGTCTCCTATCTCTAAAAACTCCGCGCCGGCTGCATCAAGGAAAGGAATAGCCTCCTGCTCACGATACATGGCACGCAAGGCATCGCCACGAGCCAGCAAGCCCACTGCATGGTAGCGTTTGTTGTCCGTCCAATCGCCAATGGCCATGAGATGGCCCGCCAGCATGAACGAGATATGGGGATCGCTATTATACTGGCGATCAGCTTCACGTTTGATAAGCTCGACGAGGAGATCAAGAGTAGAATTATCCAGGGTGGCAACATACGACTGTAAGATGTGACGGCCATCCTGCTCGCTCATATGAGGGAGTGTGGCAACCAGTTCGTCAGGCGTCATATAGGACTACCGATCACCTCAGTCCTGCATCAGTCTTGAGGAGTAATGGGAAGTTGCTCGATCACGACGATGCTCTCAGGAAATTGCAGCTCAAGAGTATACGTGGCCGGTACAACTGACGAGAATAAAAAGTTTCCAAGCTCATCGATAGTTTGCGAATATGTATTGCCGCGTGAACTTGCTTCCTGCTCTGTCGAAAGAAGCACCTTCGTTCCTTCTAATGCCTCTAATGCCTGCCCGCTGCGCTTGACAAACCCAGCCAGTTGGAGCAAATCTCTGCGGGTAGTATCCTGCTCGACCTGGAGAGATATACTCACATCTCCGGCAGTATAGCGGCGAGGCCAGGTCGAAGTCGCTATGCTATTACGCTGAAATGCCAGGCGCGGCTGCGGAGGGACGAGGGTAGCGACAATACGCCGCACACCAGCGCTCGATTGATCGCGTATGCGTTCAATGACCTCTCTGGCTCTTTGCCCCACAGGATAATTCTGGGATGCAGGAAATCGAGCCGCGCCACCAGGAACAACTGCACGTGCTTCGAGCATGGGATCATTGGCAAGAAAATCCGCGAGCATCGTCACTTCGGCAGCGCAAAATCTACATATGCTCAGGTGGTTTTGAACAGCAGCCGTCATCTCTTTACTCAGCAGCCCCAACTGGTACTCGCCAAGCACCTGGCTGGGCGGGCAATCTTGCCGGTAAAGCTTACTGCTCAGCACATGTTCCAGGCGTCGATAGGTTGCCAGTAAACTTGAACAGCGCTGGCACTGTGCAAGGTGCTGCACAACGAATGGGCGTACCGGCTCTCCCGCAAGATAGGCCAGCAATTCCTCATCGCGAACAGCACCAGGTGTAGTACACTCCATGAGCGTTTCCTTCAGACTCGATATTAGCTAGTAGTTTTCCTCCAACCTGCTGGCGACTCTCCCCAGTGCCACCAGTACATTGGCAACTACTCAGGATAGGAACTGTCCTCTCCAACTCTTCACTTCAATAAACGACTTTTGTTGCTATTTTAGCATTATCAAGGATGCTGGTGCTTAAATACTGCTTGCAACCGGCGGTTCCGGCGAAGTCGTTCTAATACATTGCGTTTGATACGGTATACATCGTCCACAGTAGGAAATAGCCGGCGATGCTGGCTACTTATCTCGCTAGGTTTCATTCCATGAATATAGGCAAGATAGATAAGCACGCGCTCCTCTTCACCATTGAGTTCCTCTTGAATGATTTGCCACAGGCTTTGTGCGGAAATATTGGAAATAACATCGTCAGCCGGATCATCGCTTGCCGGTTCATGTTCCATTAATTCCAGCGCCTCTTCATACTGGCGAGCCTGCCTGGCACGAACTTCATCGGCAACCACGCTATGCACGCACATTTTCAAATATTTCAAAATAGCAGCCAGCGAGTCAAAATTATCTATTTTGGCAGGGGTGAGCGCCTGCGCAAATTTGGCAAAGACGGCATTGACAAGCGGCCCGCTGCCATCCTGCCCTAGCAGTGGCGCTGCGCTCTGGTGCTGCGTCACCCATGTGAGGACAAGCGGCGCGTACTGTTGATAGATACAGGCCCAGGCGCCATCATCCCGGTTGACGATAGCACGACGGAATAATTCCAGGCAGAAACGGTCATTCGAGACGCTTTGCCGCAAGAATTTATTGGTCTCTTCGGCACAACAATGAGCCAGATCATTAATGGGGAGAAGTTGTATGGGTACCCCTTGCGGGTACTCTAATGCGCTTTCGCCCTGTCCTCTCAGTCCCGGCTGCGCACCGGCTGGCTGAGAGCGGTTTCGAGACTCCATTGACAATTGCTCCCTGCTTCCAGATGTAATAGGCATATCTCAATTGAAGCCCATGCAGTATAGCACGGGGAACATGAGCGCACAAGCCCTACAGAAGACCACTCGGTACAGGTACAATGACACACGTACAGATACAATGACATATCTTTTCTATAGTATCGCACGTGCAAGGAGGACAAAAGTATCTTTCCCCCCTAAAAGTACCGTCTTCCTCAACTATATATTATTTCTTCCCAAGAAGCAACCATTTTGTTAACTTTCTGCTGGTGTGATATGCTGAGACAACCTGGCTTATTTCTTACTTACCTTACCGCAGGAGGAACATCATGCGTGAAATCGGGCGTATCAAGTTGGTACAGGTGCAGCGCTCTCCCATGAAAAGAGAGAACTCCCTCTATAGCTATTATGACCCGGCCCCATTACTGGTCGTTGAGTGCCTGTTGCCCTCATCAAAGGGAGTAATTGGGCTTACGGCTGGCGGCAGGCAGATTGTCGATGTTCACCATGTTGATCATCCTCAATCGCGCAATTCCAGGGGGAAAAATGGCATTTCCATTGGCTTCACCAGCCATTACCAGGCTATGCGTGACAGGTTCGGCGAACAGGTGGTAGATGGATGCGCGGGCGAAAACGTTCTTGTGGAAACAGAGGAGACATTCAGGCTGGCCGATCTGGGAGAGCGCCTGGCCATCCAGAACCAGCAAACCGGACAATTCGTCTATCTCACCAGCTTTAAGGTGGCTGCTCCTTGCGTCGAATTCACGCAATACGCGGCAAATCACGGCATGCCACTTCCCCCAGAGCAATTGAAGAGCACGCTCCAGTTTCTCGACGGTGGGCGGCGCGGCTTTTATGCAACAGTGGTAGACCAGGACGAGGTGGTGGCTATTCAAGCCGGGGACAGAGTATTTGTCTCTCCCTAAGGGGAGTTTGTCACTCCCCGTAAGGCACCCAGATATTCTTCACCTGGGTGGCTTCACGCAGAAACTCCTCGCCTTCGCCCTGGACAGCATCCAGCCAATCGCGAGGATGTCCATAGTTCACCCACGTCCGCTTCATGTTGCCAGCCGAGGCCAGCTCAACGCGCTTTGAGCCTTCAGCCGAGCCGAAGTACCACATGGCATCAACATCGTCGTGATCGGAGAGCACCTGGGAGAGCGCATCGCGATCGCCCGTCACGATATTGACCACTCCACCTGGCAGGTCTGAAGTCTCGAAGACCTGGTAACAATCTGTGGCGCTCAGCGGTGACTGCTGCGAGGGAATAACGACAGCAGTGTTCCCCATGGCGATGGCAGGAGCTACGAGTGAGATGAAGCCGAGCAAGGGATAGTCGTCTGGGCAGGCAATGCCCATCACGCCAATAGGCTCTTTCATCGCCAGCACTACGCCCCGCAGCGGAGGCTTATGCACATCTCCCTCAAATTTGTCCGCCCAGGCGGCATAGCTGAACAGGCGCGAGATGGCCGTCTCTACCTCGAGCATGGCATCTGCCTGCGCGCACCCGGTCTGCTGCACAATCCTGCGCGCAAACTCTCCAGCGCGTGTCTCCAGGTTCTCGGCAATGTAATAGAGAATCTGCGCCCGGTTGTGGGCAGTAGTAGTTGCCCAGCCACTGGCCGCATGGGCCGCTTCAACGGCGTTACGAATATCCTTGCGATTGCCTTCGCCGGCCTGCCCAATTACGCCATGATTGGGATCATACACCGGGCGGCTATAGCCAGAATCCGGTCGCACCTGCTTGCCGCCGATGAACATTTTCGGCGTTCTATCGATGGGCGGGAACGTTGATACAATATCGCCGTTTTGCATGAGGTCGGGTGCAACGGATTGATCGGGCGCAACAAATTGCATCCTTACACGCCCGTTTCTCCCTGGGGCGACAGTATCTCGCGCTTCCCAGGTAGGGCGAACATATTCGTACAGCCCTTCTTTACCACCTTCGCGACCAAAACCACTTTCACGATAGCCGCCAAAGCCGCTCGAGGCATCGAAGAGGTTGGTGCAGTTGATCCACACCGTGCCGGCCTTCAATTTAGGGGCGATATCAAGCGCGAGGTTGATATTCTCACTCCATACGCTGGCTGCCAGCCCATAGCGTGTGTTATTGGCCAGGGCCACAGCTTCCGATGGAGTACGGAATGTCATGGATACAAGCACAGGCCCGAAGATTTCAACCTGGGCGATGGTTGTCGCTGGCGAAACATTAGTGAAGAGCGTCGGCGGGAAGAAATAGCCTTCTGTGGGGCAGGCCCATGAAGGCTGCCACATCGTAGCCCACTCTTCGACACCCTGCTCAACCAGCCGCTGAATCTCCTTCAACTGGCCAGGAGAAACGATCGCACCCATATCAACTGCTTTGTCGAGAGGGTCGCCGAGGCGCAGCTTCTCCATACGCGCTCGCAGCTTGTTGAACAGGCGCTCAGCAATATCTTCTTGCACAAGCAGCCGCGAGCCTGCGCAACATACCTGTCCTTGATTGAACCAGATGGCATCGACCACGCCTTCTACCACGCTGTCCAGGTCAGCATCGTCGAATACAATGAAGGGCGATTTGCCACCCAGTTCCAGTGAGAGCTTCTTGCCGGAACCAGCCGTGGCGCGGCGAATATCTCGCCCGACGGCAGTCGAGCCTGTGAACGCGATTTTGTTGATCCCAGGATGCCGCACAAGAGCCTCGCCTACCTGCGATGCCTCGCCTGTCAGGATGTTGACCACCCCGGCAGGCAGGCCAATCTCCTGGATGATCTCGGCAAATTTGAGCGCGGTGAGCGGAGTATAGCGCGCCGGTTTTAAAACAACCGTATTACCCATTGCCAGCGCCGGGGCAATCTTCCAGGCCAGCATGAGCAAGGGAAAATTCCAGGGGATGATCTGGCCTACCACACCTACAGGCTCATAGCCAGGCAGCTCTGAAGCCATGAGCTGCGCCCAGCCGGCGTGGTAGTAAAAGTGCCGAGCGACGAGTGGGATATCGATATCGCGCGTTTCACGGATCGATTTGCCGTTGTCCAGCGATTCCAGCACTGCCAGCAGGCGCGAGTGCTTCTGGATATGGCGCGCTATGGCGTACAGGTAACGCGCCCGCACATGACCCGGCGTCTTGCCCCAGCTTTCAAACGCTCGCCGGGCAGCTTCTACAGCCGCGTCCACATCGGCGCTAGTGCCGGCAGCGATCTGAGCCAGCGCCTTCCCCGTCGCCGGATTAATGCTATCGAGATACTGGCCGCCCGCAGGCTTCACCCAGCGATTGTTAATAAACAGGCCAAAGGGCTGGCGCTCTCGAATCCATTCCAGGGCCGGAGTTGCTGCTTCCGGGGCCGGTCCATATTCCATCGTCTCAAAAATGTCCAGGACGCTCATGATATGTTCTCCTCGTTCAGACCATCGGGTTATGATGTGCTGCCGCATAGTGGCCCGTCACAAAGTACGAAAGCTGCCGCTCGATATCAGAAAGCAGGCCACTTGCCCCAATGCGGAAGAGCCGGTTGCTGAGCCACTCATTGCCCAGTTCCTCTTTCATCAAAATGAGCCAGTCAAGCGAGCTTTTTGCGCTGCGAATACCGCCAGCAGGTTTGAAGCCCACTTTATAGCCGGTCTGCTCATAATAGTCACGGATCGCTCGCACCATGACAACGCCAACGGGAAGCGTGGCATTGACCGTTTCTTTACCTGTAGAGGTCTTGATAAAATCTGCTCCGGCCATCATGCATACCAGGCTTGCCATACCTACGTTGCGCAACGTAGCAAGTTCATGAGTAGCAAGAATAGTCTTCATATGAGCTTCGCCGCACGCCGCCCGGAACGCCCGCACTTCATCATAGAGCGCCTGCCAGTTGCCGGTCAGCACGTGTGCGCGAGAAATGACAACATCGATTTCGCTCGCGCCAGCCTCAAGGGAAGCCTCGATTTCCTCAAGTTTCTGCTCAAAACCAATTTGGCCTGCTGGAAAGCCTGTAGAAACGGCCGCTACGGGAATGCCCGAACCCCGCAGCGCCTCAACAGCCACGGACACGAGATTATGATAGACACAGACCGCGCCAACCTTCAAATCGTAATCACCCATGCCCAGAGCTTCGAGGATATCCCGGCGCACGGGCTGGCGAGCTTTGGCACAGAGGCGCAGCACATTGCCAGGCGTATCGTCTCCCGACAGCGTGGTGAGATCAATGCAGGTGATCGCTCGCAATAACCAGGCCGCCTGCCACTCTTTCTTCACGGTACGCCGCGTGGGCAGCGTGGCAGCTCGCCGCTCTACCGCGCTGCGATTGATATGTACCCTGCTGACCCAGTTCATATCAAGAGGGATGCCCGGGTTGCGTTCATATTCGAGCCTTGCGCCGGCTGGCACAGGGTAAGCGGGCCTGGTACCGGTGGACGTGGTATTGGTAGGTGTAGTATCGGTGAGCCCGGTATCAGTGGGCGCAATAAATTGCGCCCCTACGGGTTTGGTTCGTTTTCCGGTTGTGGTCATAGTCGTTTCCTTTTGGCAATGCGCAAGAGCATTCTATTATCTATCCTGTTGTGATGGTTACATGTTTATCTTGGCTTATCAAAGCCAGCATTGTCAAGATTCGTTCATGTACACAAAAATTTTTCATTATCGTGCTAGATCATAGAGGATAATGAACATAAACACTCATCGGGATAACTGTAGGGGCCGATTATGCGGGTTGACGAAATAATCCACCAATCAAGTGTAGGGGCCGATTTATCGTGCCCACCGCCGATTCATCGGCCAAAATCCTGCCATGCCGTTGGCGGAATAATTGGTTAAAGCCTATTAGCGTGCCACCGCAGATTTATCGGCCTATGATTGTTAGGAGTTAAGGAGGAAGAAAAATATGGCAACACCAAAAACAATTTTGCGTTCAGACAAACATGCGCAAGAAATCTGGGAAAAAGCGCATGACAGCGCAGTCAAAACCTATGGGGAAGGCGGGCGAGCACACCGAGTCGCATACGCGGCCTTAAAGCACGAATATGAGAAAAAAGGGGACAAATGGGTAAAAAAAGCTGAGAAGGGGCCTTCTGATCCCCAGGCAGCTCGTGGGCCAACAACAAAACGAAAATCAACTGAAGAACCCCGCGCACCGACAGCGCGCGGGAAAGTAGCAAGCTCAGAAAAAGAAGCAAGGCAAAAAGCAAAACAAGCGCAAAAAGAATATGCCAAATCCAGGAAATCATAGTGCCCTGTCAAGCTTCAATTGACTGAGAACATGTCGTGGCCTCCCTTGTGGGGGCCAGGCTTTCACTTCATGTGACCGATACCATGTCGTGGCCTCCCTTGTGGGGGCCAGGCTTTCACCCGTCATGTGAACATTGACAAAGTAATAGGCGTTGATGCAACAAGCTCGGCAAGAAGATTGCACAAAGTGGAAGGAGATGTCTATGAAGCTCACCAGTACGGCATTTGAGCAGAACCAGCCGATACCGGCAAAGTATACCTGTGATGGAGCTAACTATAATCCACCACTCACCTTCTCTGAGGTGCCAAAAGAGGCACAAAGTTTAGTCCTTGTGGTTGAGGACCCGGACGCGCCAGGCAGGGTGTTTACGCACTGGCTCGTCTACGATATTCCTCCCTCAACACAGCACATCTCGGAAAACGAAGTTCCTCCCCAGAGCACGCAAGGGATGACAGATTTTGGCAAACGTGGCTATGGAGGACCATGTCCTCCTTCTGGCACGCACCACTACATCTTCCGGCTCTCTGCCCTGGATACAACGTTAGCGCTACCGCCAGGCAAGACAAAAGAGGAAGTGCGAGAAAAAATGGAAGGACACGTGATTGCTACGGCTGAACTGGTGGGAACATATTCCAGAAGAAGGTGAGATAAAAGGCCGGAGATAGTTGCAGTTTCTACCGGCGAGGCGCTATACTAACACTAAAAGAAGGTGAAAGGGAAAACAGAGTAGACGAGGTATACACGTGCAAGCAGCGCCTCCTGACCTGGATATCTACTGTGGCTCGGCCACGCCGGAACTGGCACAACTCATCGCCGATCGACTTGGGCGTCCCCTGGGCAGGCGCCTACTGGATCATTTTCCCGATGGGGAACTCCACGTCCAGATACAGGAGAACGCGCGGGGACGAGATATCTATATTGTGCAATCGACCTCACCTCCGGTGAACGAACATCTCATGGAGGTGCTGGTGATGACCGATGCTTTCCGCCGCGCCTCGGCAGGTCACATCACGGCAGTCCTCCCCTACTATGGATACGCACGCCAGGAGAAAAAGTCGGTCGGTCGCGAGCCGATTACAGCGAAACTGGTAGCCAACCTCCTCACTACAGCCGGAGTGAACCGGGTGGTTACTATCGACCTGCATATGTCCGCCATTCAAGGCTTCTTTGACATCGAGATGATCCACCTGACGGCCATCCCGCTGCTCGCCAATCATGTCCGCTCGCATCTCGATTTGCAAGGGGCAGTGCTCGTGGCGCCGGACACTGGCCGGGTAAAAGTCGCCGAAAAGTACGCCAACCTGCTCAATTTGCCGCTGGTCGTGACGCACAAGTGGCGCAGCGGCGAACAGGGCGAGAGAGTTGAAGTTGGGGCGATTGTCGGCTCGGTGGAGGGAAAACGCCCCATCATTGTTGACGATATCATCTCAACAGGCAGCACCATCTCCACGTGTGCGAAAGCCCTTCTTGGCGTCGGAGCCTTGCCGCGCATGACAGTAGTAGCTACGCACGGAGTATTCAGCCCGCCTGCCGAGCAACGATTAGCGGTTCCCGAGATTGAGCAGATTATCACGACCAACACCATTCCTCCGGCGAATATAGCATCGCTCCGGCAGAAGACGACAGTCATCTCTGTCGCTCCCCTGCTCGCCGAGGCAATCTTGCGCTTGCATGAGAGGAGATCGATCAGCGCGCTCTTTAGCGACTGGCAAGCAGAGTTTCCCGTCTGATCACACCCCCTTACCCAAAGTTGATGAGATGACGTTAGAAGTAGGGAAATTAGGGCCAACAAGTCAAACAGAAAGGGATATTTTGTATGTCAACAGAGGAGAATAAGGCAGCAATCCGCCGGTACATCGACGAGGCCTGGAACAAGGGCAATGTCAATATCATTGACGAGGTCATGGCTCCTGACTACATCCGGTACATGAATGAGCCTGGGAAAAGCCTCAATCGCGAAGGACAAAAACAGCGCATTCTGGGGTTCCGCAAGGCTTTTCCTGACCTTCACCTTGCTATTGAAGACATGGTTGCAGAAGGGGACAAAGTATCTTTTCGCATGTTCATGCGAGGTACACACCAGGGAACAATCATGGGGATTGATCCCACCGGCCGCGAGATAACTTTAAGTGCAATTGATATCGCCCGCTTCGCGGATGGAAAGATAGTAGAACAATGGGGGCAGATGGATACGCTGGGGTTGTTGCAGCAGCTCGGCGCTATACCCACCCCGGGCTAACTGCTACGCCTGCATCAGGCTGTAAACCGTGCCTTCTGCTGCTGGTGGAATGGCGCCAGGGCAGCGTTGGCATCAACAATAACCTGCAAGCGCTCTACTAGCGGCGCAAGCTCTCTACCTGGAACGGTCAATACCAGCTCGGATGGCGTTAACCTGGTGTAGGTTCGAGCGCCCACACAGCCAAAGCTCATCGACACGTTTCCAGTATGCAGCGTGCAGGGAATGATGGCACACGTTGGCCGGCCAAACGCTGCCTGTCCGCCTCCCTGCAGCCAGTCCATGTTGCCCATCGCCTCGGCTATCAACATGGCCTGCTGGGTATCGATAATGCATAGCACCACGTCAGCCTCTATGGGAAACTGATCCAGTCGCCCGTACACTATGCTCTGGTGCGGCTTCTGGACAACGGGCAGGGCGCTGACTTCGGCAGGTGAAAAATATTGTATGCTTGCCATTGTTTCTACCAGCGCCTGCGCTCTCTGCTGGTCGCTTTCTGGCATCATAAAGCCCATCGTCATCATGCCAATCGGGCACTGCTTGTGGTCTTCCGCTGTGGCATAAAAAATACCTTGCTCGGCCAGCCGCCAGAAGGTGCAGGCCGAAGGCACCCCCACCGTTGAATGCTGAACGCCCTCAGGAACATCTTCAACAAAAGCCAACCCGATCGGTGGCTGCTTTAGCTGCAACAGTTCGCTAAAATGTCTCGTTACATCCTTGTACAAAAAACACCATCTTTCTTCGATTTCTTACCAGGCTCGCTCTGCTCACGGTATTACACCGTGCTTCATTGTATAATACAAGATTGTGCATACTCCGGCATTTCCTTGATGAAGAGCTTGCCTCCTCAATTGTCATCCTGAGCGAAGCGAAGGATCTCTGCCGATCGGCATCAGATGTTTCGCTTCGCTCAACATGACATGTCCCACACCGATCTTGCCGATCTTGATCGTTAAATTTCATCATCGGCCTACGACCTATTCATTCCCTGCATATAATTTACTCCTCAGTGGATCAGGCTTAGTAACGCGAGTAGCCCGAAGACCGTGAGGATCACACCCGAAATACGATTGAGCCACGCAAGCCAGTACAAAGTGATCCTTTTTCGCAGCAGGCTAACTCCACCTGCCAGCAAGCACCACCAGCTAGCAGAGCCGAGAAAGACACCCATAACAACAAATGCCGCTGAGAGATAGCTACCCTCGCTCTGCCCTACACCGAGGCCGGCAAAGATGGCCGCGAACGAGAGAATTGTGAGAGGATTGGTGAGCGTCAGCAGGAGTATCGAGACATAGGCTCCTGCCAGGTTAGAAGCTCTCGTTGTTGACGCTGCTCGCTCAGCCGGTTTCGTGAGCATAGTTCTAATGCCAAGATAAAGTAGGAACAGGCCGCCAATGCCACGAATCCAGCCTTGCTCGCTGACCAGAAAGCTTGCGATGGCGGCCAATCCAAATGCCGCACTACTACCGTAGAAGCCATCCGCCGTTG
>CADDZH010000102.1 GCA_902812455.1 Chloroflexota bacterium
ACCTCGCCCTCGCCCGCGACCTCGCCCGCGCCAGCGTCCCGGAAGTTGAACAAGCTATTCAAGCAGCACGAATCAAATGGGAAGATGACCCAATCCTGGCGCGTTCCCTGGATATGGCTCTTCAGCGTTTGCAGGAGATCAAGAATCTCTTGGGATTTACTCAACCCATAGCAGCCGTATGGCAGGCGCTCGTGGACGCGTATGACAAGCAGCGCTCGGCTATCATTCTTCAACCACAACAAGAGATTCTCTTAAACCAGCAGGACGAGGCGACACTGGACATACTGGAGCGGCTTCCTGAGGATCTGATCAGTCTGGATGACATGAGGCGTGAGCGGGCACGCGAGTTCCTTGCCGAGGAACGAGCAGCATCTGTGCTAGGAATGTCCTGTATCGAGCGAATGGCGGCACTCGCACAAGAACATGCTTCCATTCCACAAATTAGCACCCAGTTGGAGTGGGCGCTCCACAAAATAACGCATGACGCGCCAGAATGGATCGACATGTGGGTTGCCCAGGCACAAAATGCAGAGGAGAAAGTTCCTGCTTATACCGTTCTTGCAAACATCCATCGCGTCATACCCGAGGTCTTTGAAACGCTGCTCCGGGCGCTACCAGAAGCCTCGGTCAAGGCAAAGGAAGCAACACTGAACTCGCTCAGTTGGCTTATTCGATTGAATCAGATACCAGAACAGCAGCAATCATCTCTTCTGGAGCAATTGACTACCTGTCTTCAAGAGGAACAAGAGCCAGCGAGCCGCCGAGCGATCGTTGACGCTTTAGGCCATTGGCAACAACCAGAGGCAGCAAGAGCTATCATAGAGAAACTCCTGGAAAGCCTTCATACAGGGATAGAGGAATGGGAAAGCAAAGCAATATATATTGCTCTAGCCCGCCTCGCTGCACGCGAAACTAGCATGATAGAAGCTGTACGAACCGTGTTAATGAGTAACTGTCAACAACCACCTGCCCAGGCAGCGCTCATTCGCTTCATCGTGGCAAAGCAAGCTACTGAAAGTGAGATCTTTTTTGACGATGAACAAGGTCGGGAGTCTCATCAGAGGATGAGCACTTCTTTACTGGCGATGATTACAGCGATTATCCCCGATCCGTCATCTTGTTTTGATGCACTCATAGAAGCGGGAATAGATAATGATATTTGGGATGACAATTATCATGGCCTGCTGGCCCTTGTGGTTGAGAGACACCTGGAGCAACACCCAGACCTGATTCCTAAGCTGCTTGCCCGCTTAGAGCGTGCCCTGAACGAACAGGATTGGCCTGCGCGCCGCATGGCGCTGGCAGCCGTTGCTGCTTGTGCCGAAGTGATGCCGACCAAACTCGAGCAGGTTGCTCAGGGAAGACTCGAAGCGCTGTTAGTGCAAGGAACCATTGATGCTGAAAGCTTTACATCTCGTCGTTTTGCGCTCACTGCCCTTAGTTACTTACGAACAATAACTCCTGCTATTGTTCCAGCATTGCTTGCCGGATGCCGGGATATCGAGGTCGTCCAGCAAGATGCGATTGCTGCCGCTGGCCGGTTTCAGGAAATACAAGGAGATGTTCTCTCCGACCTGGTGCCCTGGCTCACCGGAGAGAGTGTGAGCACAGCTTATGGCGTAGCACAGGTGCTAGGAGCGTTAGGGACATCGATGGCCGGTGAGGCAGCAAAATTACACGGGCAGATCATCGAGGCACTGGTAGAGGCGATCAAGAATCCCCGTAGCCAACGGAAGGTCATCATAGCACGTCAAGTGAAAGGCACGCTGGAAGATGCATTGTACACAGCTTTATTGCAAGTAGCAGGATGGTTAGCATAAGCATATGAGAGAGTACCTTTTAGAGAAGGCAACTGAAAGGAACGAAGATGGCAACGTATATCGAATATACACTGGAAGACGGCAGTACCCTGTTGGTGGAAGTCGATGAGTCAACGGAAGGAGCTATCAAAGCGTCTGATCGCAGCGGAAACCTGATCATTAAAGCGGAGAAACAGTTCAAAGACGCGCTGGCATCGGTCAAGCAGTCTGTAAAGACGCTAGGGCAGGAGCTGTCGGAACTTGCGCCCGATGAGGTAGAAGTGACCTTTGGCATCAAAACAATGGGAGAGGCAGGCATGTTTGCAGTCTGCAAAGTCGGTGGTGAAATGAACTACGAGGTGAAGCTACGGTGGGGTAAGCAGGAACAGGGATTGGGTAGCAATTCGGAGAATCAGATCAGCTAAGGTGAGAGAAGTGGGAGAGCAGGTGGTCTCATACAACAATCGCCTGTATTCGGTCTTCAAGAAAAAGGAGAAGATGTGATGTCCGCTCAAGTAGCAGAATCCAGCACACATGGGGCGCTCAAAGGACTGCGCTATGCTTGTCAGACATGGCAACATGAAGAGCGACCGACCGAAATCGGTGAATGGCGACATGTTGCCACGTTCCTACTCAGGCGCGACCTTGATATACGAGGGTTCGAATCGTTCGATCCGAAAGAAAGAGGGCCGCTTTTGAAAACCCTGCAAGATGAGATATGCTCATTGGAGCGACAAGACGGAAAAAGAATCGTACCGTACTAACATCAGCCTTAATTGCAAGAGAAGGGTGTGGCAAGCGATCAGGGTAAAGGAGTAATCAACAACGATGGATCAGCAAGCTTCATTCCTATATACTGAGACAGATGCGATTATGAGCATTATGCTTGAACTCGTGCCCGAGTCAGACGAGACCAGTCCAGCTCTGGTGAACGATATCGGGCGAACCGTCGTTGATTCGCTGCAACGCGAGGGCTATGACCTGCAACCGGTGTATACCGGAACGCGAGGTGGCCCTTTCATTGTCGAAGTGGTCAACGCGATCACGCAAGCCGCTACCTTTGCCTGGGCCAACCACCCAACGATCGAAGAGGTTACCGGTGATACCAGCGCCCTGGTGACGATCACGACTGCTGCCATTCTCTTGATCAGGCATGTTTTACAGGCGTATAAAGCGCAGGTAGGCAATGAGGAAGAGGCTCTTCGTCCCATCAAAATCTCTTTGATGATAGATGGCACGCTCATTGAGGTCGAGGCGCAGGACGTAGCCCAGGCCGATGCTGCGCTCGTCGTCGCTCGTAAATTCGCCACTGCCCATCCACAGGTCGCGCGGAAAGTGACAACAAAAAGCAAGACGCGAGTAAAGGGCCGAGTTCCATCCAGGCTACGCCGCCGGCGGAAATAACGAGAGAGTGTAGTGTATTTCACCGGCAGAAAGACGCGAGAAATTAGTACACGCCCATGATAGACTTGTTCGCAACGGAGTGAAAGAGAAAGCTGAGCGGCCATTATGTCCACTGAAGCCCAGGAATCAGTATCACCGGCATGGTCAGCTAGACGGCGCATCGCACTTGTTGTTGGCGTGAACGGCCCAGCTGTACCGGGACGCGATTCCCTCAAGTACGCCGAGCAAGATGCCATCGAGATGGCCCAGGTATTGCAGGACTGCGGATACGAACTCTTTCGTTCTCCACTTGTAGGAGAGCAGGCTACGACGGAGACTGTACAGAGAGCACTTCTTGATCTGGTAAAAGTACTCACTGATGGCGATCTGGTCGTGTTCTTTTTCAGTGGCCATGGTGAGCCAATGATAGTAACAGGCGGTGTGGATGATATCTACTTTGTAACCCACAATTTTGATGTCTCAGACATCGAATTTTATGAACAGACTCACCTCTCAATGCGCATCCTTCGCAAAGTGCTGTATGAACATAAGAAAGCGGTGGATGTCCTGATTATTTTGGAATGCTGCTATGCAGGAAACATTGGGGATCTAAGCCCTGACCTCTATCTCGACGAATTGCGTCAACGGATTGCCTACTTTTTTGATGCTCCCCCTGCGACAAGCGGCGCTTCACAGCGTGGACTACGTCTGACTCTCGCTGCTACGAATGCTGGGGAAATTGCTCATGAGCGTGACGGCCATGGCCTTATGACGGGCCTGCTCCTGCCAGCATTACAAGGTGAGCGCCTTAAAGCCTTCGATATAAATGAAATAGATAATACAATCGGGAATATCACGTTCGAGAGTTTATTCAGCTACGTCTCCTCAAATATGCCCAAGAAGCAAAAGCCGATATACACTGGAAAAGGCGAACAATTGGTACTAGCGTGCCATCCCGAAAAGTATGCTCAACTTCAATTCTTGCAGCAACGAGCCGAACGCGAGCAGCGATTGCGAGCCATGATCTTCGATTATCAAGCGTTCCTGCGAGATCGTCTCAGTAGTTTCGTTGGGCGAGAGCAAGAATTAGATGAAGTTCGAGGGCTGATCGCACAGTTACAGCAGACTGGGGGCTACCTAACGATAACCGGGCCAGCAGGCCAGGGCAAGAGCAGTCTAATAGCCCGCTTGATTCACGACGCAAGTAAGGAAGAAGGATTAGAGCGCATCGCCTATCACTTCATCCCGCTCGATCCAAGCCCGAAGCACCAGTTTGCCCTACTCTTCAACCTGATGGCACGTCTCATTTTGAAATACGATTTGTCAGACTTCTATCCTATTGAGCTAATAACTGTCACGCCGCATGATTACTTTCCCAAAGTGCTACAGCAGATAGCGAAAAAAGGGGGACGAGAAGTCATCTATATCGACGGCCTAGATCAACTCGAAGAAGGTGGGGGAGCAGATCTGAAACCAAAACGTGATCTCAGTTTCTTACCATCTGAAGTTCCGGCAGGGATCATCTTCGTCCTGGGAACTCGTCCGAACGATACGCTTGAGCCGCTGCAATCGAAAAAGCCGCATGTCACCTACGAGCTTCCTAATCTGAGCCGTGATGATTTCGATGCGATCTTACGCCACCGTGGCGTGGCACTGGAGCCAGGTCTCGCCGACCAGTTTTACCAAAATCTGAATGAAAATGCGCTCTTCCTCGATTTAGTGGCGAAGGAACTGGCGGAACGTGGCCAGATAACGCCGGCCGAAGTGGAAGCAATTATCAAGAGGATTGCCGACAATCCGAACAATCTTTTTGGGCTTGCCATAGAGCGCATATCGTGGCGTGAAGTGCTTTGGGAACAAGTCATGAAACCTCTATTGGGCATTCTGTTGGTCGCAGGCGAACCACTTGCGCAAGTACATCTGAAGCAGATCGTCAATCTCCATCGTCATCAAATGGAGCCTATTGACAAAGATCGGCTTCGCGAAGGATTGACGCGGCTTGGCGGTCTGGTCATCAGTGTTGGGCAGGAACGATATACCCTGTTTCACCTCAAACTGCGCGATTATCTGTATCAGCAGCGTGATGAATCAGGCGATCAGAATCTGCCTGATCAAGGTACCGGGGTGTTCGATACCGAAGACGTCCAGCGTCTTCATGCATGGCTTGCGGACTGGTGCGAGCAAGGAGATATAAGCTATATCTGGAAAAACAGCACCGATGCGGTGGAACAAGGACGCCGCGAATATGCACGCTACCACTACATCACCCATCTGTATCACGCTCACAAGTGGCAACGCCTATTTAGTGTGTTGGATGCACAGGAGTACGGGCAGGCGAAGATTCACTGGGACCCCAGCACACATTTATTCGCCCAGGATGTGGAGTTGGGGCAGCAGACCGCATCCTGGGAAGGATATGCTTTCAAAGAGGGAGTTGCCATGTTATCCCTCCTTTGGCGCTACACCTTACTACGTTGTAGTCTGGGGAGCCGTGCCGATCGTTATCCCGAGGCAGCATTTCGATTGATGACGGTGCTGGGGCAACAGCAAATAGCGAGGAATTTGGCCGAATTGGAGACCGATCCAGCAAAGAAAGTTCGAGTGTTGTGCCAGATTGCGGAGCAATTGCAAGAACAATTAGAGGAGAGAAAAGTCTGGATGTGGTTGCTGCTGAGAGCTAGTGATGTGACACAAAACATCCAGGATGAGAAGCAGCAGGCCAGGGCCTTGAGGGAGTTAGGACAGGTGCTGGCCCAGGCAAGTGAGTGGCAGGAAGCTAAGCGAGTCATACAGTCTATTAAGGATGCAGCAGAACAGGCTGCGGCTTTGAGTAGGCTAGGACTGGCATTAGCCCAAGCTGGCCAGTGGCACGAAGCTAAACAAGTCATCAGGACTATCAACAATAAGTGGCAGTACCGAGCCGGAGCTTTGAGCGAGCTAGGAGTGGCACTAGCCCAAGCCGGCAAGCAAGACGAAGCTATCCAGGTCTGGCAAGAAGCTAAGCGAGTCATACGATTTATCAAGGATGAGGAGCAGAAAGCTGCGGCTTTAAGTAAGTTAGGAGTGGCATTAGCCCAAGCCGGCGAGCGGCAAGAAGCTAAACAAGTCATAAGGTTCATCATGCATAACATCAAGGATGAGAGGCTGCAAACTGAAGCGTTGAGTAAGTTAGGAGTGGCATTAGCCCAAGCCGGCGAGCGGCAAGAAGCTGAACGAGTCATATGGCTCATCATGAAGGATAAGAGACTGAAAGCCGAAGCGTTGAGTAAGTTAGGACTGGCACTAGCCCAAGCCGGCAAGCCAACTGAAGCAACTCATGTCTGGCACCAAGCAGAGATAGCTATCAGGGCTATGGAGAATAAGGAGCAGCAGGCCGAGGCCTTGAGGGAGTTAAGTCAGGCGCTGACACAAGCTGGCGAGTGGCACGAAGCTGAACGAATCATCATGTCCATCAAGAGTGAGTGGCAAGCGCGGGCTTTGAGCGAGCTAGGAGTGGCACTAGCCCAAGCCGGCAAGCAAGACGAAGCTATCCAGGTCTGGCAAGAAGCTAAGCGAGTCATATGGTTCATCATGGATAACATCAAGGATGAGAAGTTGCAAGCTGAAGCGTTGGGTAAGTTAGGACTGGCACTAGCCCAAGCCGGCAAGCAAGACGAAGCCATTCGGGTCTGGCAGAAAGCTGAGCAAGTTATAAACACCATCTGGAGTGACGGGCAGCGAGCCGAGGCCTTGAGGGAGTTAAGGCAGATGCTCGCACAAGCCGGCAAGCCAACCGAAGCCATCCAGGTCTGGGACCAAGCAGAGCAAGTTATAAACACCATCTGGGATAAGGGGCAGCGAGCCGAGGTCTTAAGTACATTGGCTCAGAAGCTGGCCCAAGCTCGTAATTATAAAGAACTCTTGCAACTCGTTCGCCAGTCTTGGCAAGCTACCAGAACAAGAGGCGAAGCATTTCAACATTTCGAACTAGTAACCCACTTCATTCCACAATACCCCGAACTTGGTATGGCTCTCTTTGAGGGTTTTACCTGGGTCGATCACTTCTTTTGGTATGGTTCTCCTGATGGTTTTACCTGGGTCGATGACTTCTTGAAAGGGTGAGCATGTACCTTACATATTTCTTTGTTAGTTGCGAACTTCGATATACAGCTTATCCCCAATGGTACGCTCTCGGTTTCACAATGCTTTACAAAAGCACCATCAGGCGGTATCATGAAGAGCAATAGCACATCCTTGACGTGCGGTAATGATATGCTTCCATATTTCGCCAGAGTAATCTATTAAAAATTGGGCTAGAGGGGAAGAAGACAGAGCAATGGCAGCGGATACGCGCCATATTCAGCGCTACCTCACGACATGCAATTTCAAGGCACTTTTTCTTGAAGAACTCGGTTGGGATATCCTCAAAGAAGCAGCACTGGCAATTTCGGTTGATGGGCAAACCTATCTCTTGCGGCCTCTGGTAGAGAAGCGCGGCTTTAAAGTCTACACCTGTAGCATGGATGCACAGGGTCACATGCCAAACAGTGCCACGATGCGCCAGATCGAGCGCGAACTGACCAAACATGCCTACGAGCATCTCATCATTTATGTCGATGCGGCCCAACAGAGCCAAGTCTGGCAGTGGGTGAAACGCGAACCGGGCAAAGCATCTGCTACTCGCCTCTATCGCCTGCATAAAGGCCAGTCCGGCGAACTGCTCTCCCAGAAGCTGCAGGCATTGGCCTTCAGCATCGAGGAAGAAGATCGCCTGGGCACCACTGTGGTTGCGGCTCGCGTGCGCCAGGCACTCGATGCCGAGCGCGTCACCAAACGCTTCTATGACCGCTTCCAGAAAGAACATGACACCTTTCTTGACTTCATTGAGGGCATCACATCCCAGGCCGATCGCGATTGGTATGCTTCACTCATGCTCAACCGTTTGATGTTCGTCTATTTCATTCAGAAAAAGGGCCTGCTGGCTACCAGTGGGCGTGGAGAACTGGATGGCGACCGTGATTATCTCTCGCACAAGCTTACAGAAGTGCAGGCCCGCTATGACAATAACCACTTCTATTCCTTCTATCGCTATTTTCTGCTCCGGCTCTTCCATGAAGGACTGGGCAGGCGCGAGCGGTCGCCAGAGTTAGAAGCGCTGCTGGGGAACGTCCCCTACCTCAATGGTGGCCTGTTCGATGTACATATCCTGGAGCGGGAATACCCCGACATCCAGATTGCTGATGAAGCCTTCGAGCACATGTTTGCCTTCTTCAATGAGTTCGACTGGCATCTGGATGATCGCCCCTTGCGCAACGACCGTGAGATCAACCCGGACGTGCTGGGCTATATCTTTGAGAAATACATCAACCAGAAGCAAATGGGGGCTTATTACACCAAAGAGGATATCACTGGCTATATCAGCAAAAATACCATCATTCCTCGTCTGCTTGAGGAGACCGAGCAGAAATGCCTGATCGCCTTCACCCCGGACGGCTTCGTCTGGTCCCTGCTGCGTCGCGACCCCGACCGCTATATCTATGAGGCCGTGAAGCATGGATGCGACCTGCCGCTCCCACAGGAGATCGAGGCCGGCATCCACGATGTGGGCCAGCGAGGCGAGTGGAACAAACCCGCGCCCGAAGCCTACGCCTTGCCGACCGAAATCTGGCGTGAAGTTGTTGCGCGCCGCACCCGCTATGAAGAGGTCAGAGCCAAGTTGGCGAACGGGGCGATTACCAGCGTCAACGATCTCATCACCTACAATCTCGATATCTGCCAGTTTGCCCAGGATGTCATCACTTACAGCGAGGGGGTAGACCTGCTCAATGCCTTCTATGCGAGCCTGGAAACTATAACCATTCTTGATCCAACCTGCGGGTCAGGTGCGTTCCTCTTTGCCGCCCTCAACATTCTCGAACCGCTCTACGAAGCCTGCCTTGACCGGATGCAAGAGATGGTAGCCGAGCGCGACCGACTCGAGGCCCTCGATACCCAACGCCGGGCAGCTTATCCCGGCAGCTACATTCCCCGATTCCGTGACATCCTGGTACAGGTAGCAAGACACCCAAATCGCCGCTACTTCATCCTGAAATCGATCATCATCAACAACCTGTACGGCGTCGATATCATGGAAGAGGCCGTCGAAATCTGCAAACTGCGCCTCTTTCTCAAGCTGGTCGCTCAGATTGAGCGCTATCAACACATCGAACCCTTGCCCGATATCGACTTCAATATCCGTGCCGGCAACACGCTCATCGGTTTTGCTGCTCTACAAGAAGTGCGTAAGGCGCTTGAACGCGATCTCCGCAGTGCCCTGAGCTCAAGAGACGCACTGGTACGTATAGAGCAAAAGGCGCAAGAGGTAGAGCGGGCATTTCACGATTTCCGTACCATGCAAACGGCCATCAACGTTGACCCTGAACTGATGGCCGACATGAAGCAGCAGGTACGCTCGCAGCTCCATGCGTTGAACGATGAACTTGACCGCTACCTCGCCGGCGAATATGGCATCGACCGCTCCAACATCCCCAATGAAGCAGAGTATGAAGAACGCTTTAAACAGTGGCGTCAGAGCCACCAACCGTTCCACTGGTTCGTGGAGTTCTATGGCATCATGAAAAACGGTGGCTTCGATGTCATTATTGGCAATCCGCCATATGTGGAGTATCGCGCAGTGCGGAACAGGTATACATTACCAGCAGGACAATACCTCTCAGAATCCGCGAGTAATCTGTATGCCTTTTGCATGGAGAGATCAGCCAGATTATTACACCAGGAAGGACGATTTGGCATGATCGTTCCAGCAGGACTGCTCGGGTTGGATGAAGCCGTAGACTTACGGAAGATACTACTGCAACGCTTTGATACCAACTGGTTCAGTACCTTTGCTATTCGGCCATCGAAACTCTTTGAAGGGGTAGACCAGCGCCTTTGCATACACCTTGCCTCAGCTCACCAACCAGGCAGCAGGATTTTGACCACTCGCTACCATCACTGGTATGGAGAAGAGCGAGCCGCCTTGTTCTCCTTGCTCCAGTATCATGTCTCTGAGATTTATCCTATGCTCAATCGTATCCCGCAAATCGGGAGTAGCGAGGCAGCAGGGGTCTTCACACGACTGCAAGCGATGCAAGCAACCCCTATAAAAATGTACTATGCTTCTCGCCAGGACGGTTTCCTCATGCATTACCATCGTAGCCCACGCTACTGGATTCGAGGCATGGACTTTGAGCAGTACTTCAAAAGTGATACCCGCACCAGATCAGTCCATCATTTTCGCGATCTGCATTTTCGGACGGAAGCTGAGGGGAAAAGTATAGGAGCCGTCATAAACAGCTCACTGTTTTTCTTCTGGTTTATCTCGGTAGGAAATGGGCGCAATATTACTGGCACAGATGTCGAACAGTTCCCCGTAGGTTCTTTTTCTGATCTTGTGTGCCAACGTCTCGTTTCTCTTTTTGATGAGTTGATGGATGATTACAAACGTCATTCGTTTGTTCGGGTAAGGCAGGATTGTGAATTTCAAGAATTCCGCCCGAGTCAATCCAAGCCGATCATCGACGAGATCGATCGCGTGCTGGCGTGGCATTACGGCTTCACCGACGAAGAACTGGATTTTATCATCAATTATGATATCAAGTATCGTATGGGGCGCAGTGATGAAGAGGACGAGGGAGAGTAGGGTATGCCTCGCATCTTCGACAACATCGATCAGAAGCTGCTGGACGCCTTACGCAATACCCTCAAAACGGCACAGCGCGCCGATTTTTGCGTGGGCTATTTCAACCTGCGTGGGTGGCGCGCCATCGACAGCTTGATGGAAAACTGGCGCGGCGACGAGAACGGGCGCTGCCGCTTGCTCATTGGTATGCAGGAGAAGCCGGAAGACGAACTGCGCCACCTGTTTAGCCTCACAGGAGCACAGGAGATCGATCAGAGTACCATTGTGCGCCTGCGCAAGCAGATGGCGCAGGAGTTCCGCCAGCAGTTGCTCATCGGTGCGCCATCGAACGAGGACGAAGAGGGCCTGCGCCGCCTGAGTTGCGAACTACGCAGCGGCAAGCTGGCCGTCAAACTCTTTTTGCGCCACAAGCTGCACGCCAAGCTCTATTTATTGCACCAACCGGACAATTACAACATGCCCATCGTCGGCTTCCTCGGCAGCAGCAACCTCACCTTTGCCGGACTGTCGGGCCAGGGCGAACTCAACGTCGATGTCGTCGATAGCGATGCCTGCCTGAAATTGGAGCAGTGGTTCAACGACCGCTGGGACGATCGCTGGTGCCTGGACATCTCGCAGGAACTGGCCGACATCATCGACGAAAGCTGGGCCCGCGAGGAGATGCTCCCGCCCTACTACATCTACCTCAAAATGGCCTATCACCTCTCAGAAGAGGCGAGAACCGGTCTGCTGGAGTTTCGCATTCCCCGCGACTTCAAAGATCGCCTCTTCGAGTACCAGGTTGCGGCTGTCAAGATCGCGGCCCATCACCTGAACCGGCGCGGCGGTGTGCTGATCGGCGATGTCGTGGGCCTGGGCAAGACGCTCATGGCCACGACCCTGGCGCGCATCATGCAGGACGACTACGGTACCGAGACGCTGGTGCTCTGCCCCAAAAACCTGGTCACCATGTGGCGCGACTACCTGCACGACTATCACCTCGTCGGCGAAGTCCATAGTATCAGCAACGTACAGAACGAACTGCCCGACCTGCGCCGCTTTCGTGTGGTGATCATCGATGAGAGCCACAACCTGCGCAACCGCGAGCGCAACCGCTACAAGGTCATCAAGGATTATATCGAAAAGAACGAGAGCAAGTGCATCCTGCTCACGGCCACCCCCTACAACAAAACATATCTTGACCTCTCGGCGCAGTTGCGCCTCTTCCTCTCGGATGATCAGAGCAAGAACCTGGGCATCCGCCCGGAACGCATGATCAGCAAGCTGGGCGAAAGCACCTTCACCGGCCTCTACCAATGCCCGGTGCGCTCGCTGACCGCTTTTGAGAAAAGCGAGTATGCCGATGACTGGCGCGACCTCATGCGCCTCTATCTCGTGCGGCGCACCCGCAGCTTCATTCAAGAGAACTACGCCCAGACCGACCCGGACACAGGGCGCAAGTACCTGCTCTTCCCCGATGGCAGGCGCTCCTACTTCCCGGTGCGCGTGCCTCGCACCGTCAAGTTCGCCATCAGCGATGAGCAGAGGAGCGATCCCTACGCCCTGCTCTACTCGGACAATGTGGTCGAGGCCATCAACACGCTGAACCTGCCGCGCTACGGCCTGGCCACCTACATTGCCACGAGACCGAAAGAACGGCCCACGCCGGCGGAAGCAAATCAGCTTACCAGTCTCTCAAGAGGGGGCAAGCGCCTCATGGGGTTCTGCCGCACCAACCTCTTCAAACGCCTGGAAAGCGGTGGGCCGGCCTTCTTGCAATCCATCGAACGTCATGTGCTGCGTAACTACATCTTTCTGCATGCCATTGAGCACAATCTGGACCTGCCCATTGGCACCCAGGACGCCGAACTGCTCGATCCAGGGGTGAGCGACGAGGACGAAAACGCCCTGCTGCCAGACGCTATAGATGATGCAGATGGCGGCGAAACGACAACCATGGCGAGCCTGATCGCCTCACCCTTGCGTAGCGAGGACGAGTACCGCCGCCGGGCCGCGCAGGTCTATCAGCAATATGCTGGGCAGTACCGCAGGCGCTTCAAGTGGTTGCGTCCCACCTTCTTCACTGCCGACCTGAAAAAGGATTTGCTCTCCGATGCGCGGGCGCTGCTCTCGGTGCTGAACTGGTGCGGCACATGGGATGCGGCAAAGGATGCCAAGCTGGCCGCACTCGTCGATCTGTTGGCGCAACAGCACCCCAACGAGAAAATCCTGGTCTTCACGCACTTTGCCGACACGGTCTACTACCTGACCAGGCAGCTCAAGGCACGAGGCATCTCGGCGCTTGAAGGCGTGACCGGAGATTCGGACGATCCCACGGCGCTCGCCTGGCGCTTCAGTCCCGTGAGCAACGAGAAACGAGAACAGATCAAACCGACCGAAGAACTGCGTGTCCTGGTGGCCACCGATGTGCTCTCCGAAGGGCAAAACCTGCAAGACGCCGCCATTGTGGTCAACTACGACCTGCCCTGGGCCATTATCCGCCTGATCCAACGAGCCGGGCGTGTGGACCGCATCGGGCAGCAGTCCGATACCATCACCTGCTACTCCTTCCTGCCCGCCGAGGGCGTGGAGCGCATCATTCGCCTGCGCGAGCGCGTGCGTGTCCGCTTGCAGCAAAATGCCGAGGTGGTGGGCACCGACGAAGCCTTCTTTGAGGACGAGACGAGTACAGAGTCCCTGGTCGATCTCTATAATGAAAAGGCGGGCATCCTGGATGGCGAGGCCGATAGCGAGGTAGACCTGGCCTCGCAGGCCTATCAGATCTGGAAGAATGCCACCGATGCCAATCCAAAGCTCAAAGGCATCATCGAACGTTTGCCCAACGTGGTCTTCTCGACTCGCGCTCATCGCAGCACGGCGGCAGCGCCAGAGGGGGTGCTGGTCTATATGCGTACCACCGATGGCAATGATGCGCTGGCCTGGGTCAATCGCAAAGGCGAGAGCGTCACGCAATCGCAGTTGACGATCCTGCGTGCTGCTGCCTGTACCATCGAAGAGAAACCCATCGCACGCCCACCGGAGCAGCACGAACTGGTCAAGCTAGGTGTCGAGCATATCGTCCAGGAGCAGGCGCAAAGCGGTGGTGGCCAGCTCGGTAGTCCCTCGGGGGCGCGTCGCCGTACTTACGAACGGCTCAAGCAGTATGCCGAATCCCTCAAAGGGACGCTCTTTCCACCCTCGCCTGAATTGCTGGCTGCTATCGATGAAATCTACCGCTATCCTTTGCGTGAGTCAGCCAAAGACACGCTCAACCGCCAGCTTCGCAGCGGCATCGATAACGAACAACTGGCGCAGCTCGTAGAAAGCCTGCGGGCCGATGATCGTCTCTGCCTTGTGCAGGATGAGACCGAGCAGCAGGAGCCGCAGATCATTTGTTCGCTGGGATTGTTTGAGGGAGAGGAATGAGCAAGAGGAATACTATCACACTCTGGCCAGAATGATTTATACATATAACTCTGGCGTTCAATACATACCCAACTGACAAGGGAAGGTGTACTATACTTAGTCACGGACAGCCGATAACCAAGCAGGAGATAGAAATAGGAGTCAGCTATTGGCCTCCCGATAAGTTTGCATCGTTTTGCAACGCTATTGTCTGGGCCTCAGCGCGTAGGCAAGGTACTATCCTGCCGTCATTTACCGAGCGGGTCTATGTTAAAGATGAGGGGATCGATGCCGAGTTGGTGCTACTCGATCCTGGAGTGGGTGGTTCTTCGCCATTTATTGGTGCCGGGTGGAACGTTCTGCAATACAAACAACGTGATATAGTGGCTCAAGACCGCTCAAAGATCGTCTCAGGCCTTAAAAACCAGTTGAAAATATCTACAGGCAAACAATCTACGGATGGGGAAAAAGTATATCATGGAGCGCTCAAAGACGTGTATGAAAGAAACGGCAAGCGTTCTACGCGGTATACCCTGTTCACCAACATCGATCTTACTCATAGGCAGAAGCAAGAACTCAAGAAGACTATTCTCGAAGGATACGACCAACCTGAGGCGGTGACCGTTGTCGTTTACGGTGCGGCAGATCTCGCAGCGTTTCTTAATGATTTACCTCATCTTCGATCGGCATATTTTGTCCCTTCCCAATTTAGTACATGGGATGAAGCTTGGAAATCTCATGCAGAGGAAAATCCTATAGGAGGTTCCGTCCCTCTCATTGGTCGAGGTACTCAACTGACAACCCTCGCGTCCTACCTGCAAGAATCTTCTATTCGAGCGATGATATTGACTGGCCCTACAGGAATCGGTAAATCCCGTCTTGCTCTCGAAGCGACGAGAGCAAACCAGGTCGAAACGATTATCGCCCTGGATCCAGCAAGTATGACCGTCAACGACTTGCTCGCTCTTGCATCCCCGGGTACAGAAACCATTGTGATCATTGATGATCCAGATCCAAAGAAAGCAGAAGATTTTGTACGTCATACCCTTAGCCATCATGAGCTGAAGCTTGTGATCACACTATCCACTTCCGAACATGTACTTATGCCGAATTTTGGACGTGACGAGAGGGTGAAACAGATTCCTCTCGAGATTCTGACTGACCAACAAGCCCGCGAGCTATTAAGGGCTGCTCACGCGAATTTCGACTTTGGCATAGAGTCTTGGATCATTGCACAGGCCAATGGCAATCCAGAAATACTCCTTGTTGCAGCGAGTATTCCAGACCTACGGAAATCAACGAATTCATTTATAGACGATGTTGCTACTTCACTAGAGAATAAGATTCGGCGGGAGCAAGGAGACCGAGTTGTCGAGATTTTACGCCTGGCCAGCTTACTCAAACGTGTCAATGTTCTCGGACCTTTGTATGAAGAGTTAGCTGCTCTCTCCTCATTGTTTGATGACACCATCAAGCCAAATGATGTTTTGAACGAACTACCAAGTTTGCAGCGTAGTGGCCTGATACGTCTAAATGGCAGTTACGTCGAGGTGATACCGACATTGCTGGCAAATCATTTTGCGGAAACGGCGCTGAAAGGACGATACTCACTCATCCAAGATCTGTTTGTCACCCTTAATCGTCCTGCGCGATTTCGTTTCATCGAGCGTTTGCGAGAGATAAAGAGTGTTGAAGTTGCCCATTTTTGGGACGAACTCTTTTCATCAACCGGTTTATTTGCTGATTTCCAGGCTGCTTTAATGAATATTCAATTGCTGTATGCTATCAGTAGTGCAGTTCCTACCCATGTCGTCAGCTTGCTTGAAAATGGCTTGGGAGCGTTACAAATAGAAGAGAGAGCTGCAATTCCAGGTGAGGCAAGAAGATACCTGGTGTCGATTGTGTATGACCTGCTCTTCCGAGAGAACACGAGCAAAAGTGCTTTGCGTTGCATCCTGCTTCTAGCTGAACCTGAAGTCGGCTTAGGCATTACAAGTTCTTTAGAAACGTTCTATGACTGCTTCCATCCATTTCATCCGCAATGTCCACTGTCACTGGATGATCGATTAGATATACTTCGCAGCACTTTATCTCCAGCGTCTTCGCCACATATACGGAAGATTGGACTGCAAGCCATTGTACATGGACTGGCAGGAGGTTTGTCTTTTACCCTGCGTGAGGGGAATGGCCCTGAGCCATTATCTACACCCCCAGATATGAAATGGGCTGATATCTGGAACTATTGGAATAGTCTGTTCGACATGCTCTTTGATATCGTGCGTTCAGATGATTCAGAATTAGCTGAATTAGCCCAAGAAGCTTTACCAGATGTTCTTATCCGTTTTACCTTATTTGGACATATCGGTAGAGGGCTGAATCGATTCTATCAGGTGGCTCAATGGTGTATGGCAAAACAGATTTCTTTATCTGTCTCTCGCCTGTCTCAAGCCATCATTCACATTCAGAATGTCATCAACCAACGTCAAGCTCAAAGTGCTGAGGTGGAGGAAATCATTCAGAACGCCAAACAGGTTATATCGGATATCTTGAGTCTGCTCGAAGGGGATGATTTCTCCATGCGATTGATGCGCTGGGTCGGTATTTGGGTTTCGAATGACCATGATCAGCATATGGAGAAAGTGCGTGCTCTCGTTCGAGAGGTCATTGATCAACCTCATCTGCTGACAGAGCCTCTTCTGGAATGGCTCATATCTGAAGAGGCAAAACAAGGTCTGCCATTCTTCCGGATGTTAGGAGAACAGGATACTGATCGTTTCTGGCTGGCAAAAATAGAAGAGCTGGGAAGTTTGATGAAAGGCGCGGGCGCTTTTTCTTCATATTTCTATGGTCTCAGCACATGGGATAGGCCTTTTGTCAATCAACGATTGAGTCAACTCGCCTTGGAAGGAAGAATAACCGGCAGGGCTATTGTCTGGGCAACTTCCGATCTACCGGCTGATTCAGCAAGCGTAGAACGTGTAGTAAAACTGTTGGAGGAGGGAAGAGTGGAGAGAGTGGATGTAGAGCTGCGCCTGTTGCGCTATAGTCCCTGGCTCAACACGCTGAGTGTGAAAGATTATGAACGACTTCTGAAGGTATCGGCAGGCGATGATCTTGAGCATGCCATTGTCGTTGTCAGTTCCCTTATCACCTGGCTTTATACTCATGAAGAGATGAATAGAGCGTTAGCAGAGTTTGCCTGGCAATGTTTGGAGCAAGTGTCTCCAAACAGCCTTGAGGATGCACACCGCTGTGATACTCTGGCATCCAAACTCGTGGAAGTCGATGTAGAGCGGGGTTTTACTCTTTACGAAAAGAAGCTTAGGCAGCTACGTTTCAGCACACACTGGAATCCTTTATCTTCGTACACAGGTCAACTGTTCTGCTCGGCTTTATATAAAGCTGAGCAAAAACGAACGCTATGGATACCATTATCTCTAGCGCTAGAGGACAGGTATGTTCGACCTGTGATTACAAGCAGCTTAAGAGAATGGCTCGATGAGGAGCGTGACGCACATATACTCATCGAATTTGCGGGGAACGGGGTAGAACGTGCCTATGTCGTTTGTGAATGTCTAACTGCCGGCAAGTCAGGATTCTGGCCCATTGCGCTCGAGTTAGTGCGTCGCTATCCATCTGATGTGATGGTCAGGGATTTGCTTCTGTCCCCTATTCTACGGCCAGATTCTCCGCCAAGTGTGATGGCTGGATTACCAAGCATAGCGTTGCAATCTCGCCTAGAGGATGTGAAGCACCTATTAGCAGAGATGTCTTTGTCTCCAACTGAACGAACATGGCTTCGAGAGGTCGAAAGACGTTTACAAGCTGAAATAGAGGCTTTTGGACGATTTCAGTCAGACATAGAGGCCAATAGAGGCTCCTATATTGAAGATGATCCCTCAGCTTCTGAGCGCCTTTGGATGCTTAGAAAAATACTACTAGATGGTAATCTGAGTGCTTTGAAAGGAGCTCTATCAAAAAAGGAATTGCTATCGCTATTGCCCCATTTACAGCTATCTGAGACAGAGAGGACACAGTATGAAGAACAAATTAAACAATGGGAATGAGTGCATCCTTTGGTGGTCGAGAATAGCTTTATGAAGGTTGGCCTTCAGGCAGTAACGGATCTAAAACAGCAGCATCAGCATGTAAGTGCTTGGGGAGTCGATTGAAATAGTTGTCGTCAAGCGCCTTCCTCGCTTCCTGGAATTAACAGATACGTCTCGTTGAGGATAAAAATATGCGTATCAAGGGTATTCATATCAAAAACTTCCTGTCATTTGATACGTTTTCATGGGAACAAATAGACCCTCACCTCAACTTAATCGTTGGCCCAAACGGTGCAGGAAAAACCAACCTCTTTCATGCATTGCGGGCGGTCAAAGATGCGCTTAATACCGCACCAAAGCCTGATGCTATACCCTGGTCACAGTTAACACATCTTGGTTTAAGCTCACCTGTCATCGAGATCGCTCTAGATGTAGAATTTACCAGCCAATGGGAACAGTCATTGCTGTCTATGTTTGTTGCCTCCGCCATTTGCAATGAGCAGTTCTTGAGAGATAATCAACCCGGTCAACTTAATCCTGATGAAGTTGTATTGTTTTCGAATTTCTTGCGAGAAGAAATCCAGTCGGATCTGTTGAAATGGTTCTTTTCAGGGCAACTGATTGTGTCATACGATGGATTGCAATGGAGTTGCCGCTACGAAGGAAAAGAGAGCGGATTTCACTTGTATGTCATGGGACTTTATAATACTTCGTTGCTTTCTGGGATCGCTTGGAACAATTTTGTCAAGAAGTTGCTTGCCAAACAGCAGGAGAAGGATATTTATCTGCCACATCTTCAAAACGTACTCCAAAAACTTTCCGAATCTCCAGGTGGATTCATCCTGAAGATCGAGCGTCCAGGTAACATGGTACTACCAACTCATCAAGCGTTCGAGAGGCTCTCTGGATTCACCTTACAACACAATCGCTTTTATGGAGCAGCCTGCATATTTCAAACCTTGCTCGAACATGCATTTGTGCTTACTGACAATATTCGCCGCAAACCAGTCTATACTGTTTCAGATAATGGTTTGAACGCCCCTAATATTGATCTCAGTAATGGAGAGCAACTCGCACTTTATCTTTTTCAAAAGAAGAATGGAAAGTCCCCAGACCGCGCCCAATACTGAACTGCCCCCCTCGGACTGGACACAATTTCGCCATTCCGTTTCAACTCGCCCTGCTACTGTTCCCCCACATTTTTTCGGCTCAGCCGCTTCGGGACAGCAGTCTCAAGCCACGGCTCGCAGCGGC
>CADDZH010000103.1 GCA_902812455.1 Chloroflexota bacterium
AGCAGGGTGACGGGGTGGTCGAAGGTGTCGGTGTAGGCACGACCGGCGTTGGCGAAGCCTTAACCACCGGTTTGGAGTGCGAAGGCTGGGCAAATGGGCCGATATGGTAAAAATAAAGCATATAGGCGCCCAGCCCAACAATTAACAAACCCAGGAATGTGGAGGCCCAGGGATAGCGAGCAAGTCCACGTTTTGGCGGCTTGTAGCCTGGTGGGCGCCGCCCGGCTCCTCTGGTCTCTATTTTTGGAGGCTCGGTCGCATGAGCCTTCGCTATTCTAGCCGCGCGTTTGGTCGCCGCGCGTTTTGTCGTCTTTGGCATGGGATTCTAAAACATACTCCTTCTCTATTACCATCTATGAAATGAGAACCTCGATTTTCTGAGGCATATAATAGCGTGCTCAGGAGTAGGGGTCAAGCCCCCTGTTTAGAGCGCATCAACAAATAGCAGCAGCGGTAATGCGCTCTGCTTCCTTGAGCAGGTGTTCGTCTATAGTACTATCGTCTGTGGATATGTCTGTGGATAAACTCGTGGATAACTGCTGATAACCCGCTCATCCCTGTGGATAAGCAGAGGAAAACTATGTTATGTCATGTAGAAGACCCCGATTATGCATATCCTACCCGTTAATACTTCCAAAGATATCCACATATCCACACCAGGATTGGCGCTTCGCTATTTGCTTTCGCCATACATATTCGTTACACTGATGAGACACAGGTCATCTGGAACTTATGCAAAGCGGATATAAAACACCAGATGTCGAACGTATGTGCTACTATTAAAGAGATATCAATGGCTAAAAACGGTAGGGAATACCCATGGAGAAGCTGTTACCACAAAACATCGAGGCAGAGTGCGGCGTCCTTGGCAGTATTATTATCGACCCGGAAGCAATTGTCCAGGTTGCAGAATTCCTGCATCCCGACGACTTCTATCGCGACGCCCATCGCACCATTTACGAGGTCATTACCCAGCTCTATGAGGAGCACGAACCGGCCGATTTCATTACGATTTGCGATGAGCTGGAACGGCGCGGCAAGCTGGAAGCGGTCGGTGGCGCCAGCTATATCACCTCGCTGATCAACCAGGTGCCCACCAGCGGCAATGTGGAATACTATGGGCGCATCGTGGAGCGCAATGCGATCCTGCGTCGCCTGATCCATGCAGCAGGCCAGATCGCGGCTATTGCCTACGAAGAAACGGATGCCGATGTGGCCCTGGACAAAGCTGAGCAGCTCATTTTCAACATCAGCCAGCGCCACGCCCACAGCGATTTTGCGCTGCTGCGCGATCTGCTGACTGAGTACCAGGAGAAACTGAGCAAGCTGCACGAGCGGCGAGGCATGATTGTGGGAGTTCCAACCGGCTTCACCGACCTGGATAGGCTTACCGGTGGCCTGCAACGCTCCGATCTGATTATTTTAGCTGCGAGGCCTTCTATTGGTAAAACCAGTCTATCGCTCAGCATAGCACATAACGCCGCCATCAAACACCAGCGCTCTATCGCCATCTTCAGCCTTGAGATGAGCAAGGAGCAACTGGTGCAGCGCCTGCTCTCCATGGATGCTGGCGTCGATCAGCAGAGGCTGCGCACTGGCTGGATTGAGGACGAGGAGTGGGATCGCATCGTCTTTGCCATGGGCACGCTCTCAGAAGCCAACATCTGGATCGATGATACAGCGGCTATCTCTACGGTCGAAATGCGCAGCAAAGCCCGCCGCCTGCACGCTGAGCATGGTATCGATTTGATTATCGTGGACTATTTACAGTTGATGCAGGCGGCAGTTGGCAACAAGCGCAACGAGAACCGCGTGCAGGAAATTTCTGAGGTGAGCCGCAACCTGAAGGCGCTGGCACGCGAGCTGGATTTGCCGGTGCTGGCGCTGGCGCAGCTCTCCCGCGCGGTAGAGAGCCGGCAATCGAAAGTGCCACAATTATCAGACCTACGCGAGAGCGGCTGCCTGAGCGGTGATACACCCATCTACCTGCCAGATAAGGGCATCTACCGGTCCCTAGAGCAGTTGGTAGGTCAGAGTGGCTTCCAGGTGCTGGCACTCAACACTGAGACATGGCAACTCGAACCGCGCACCGTCACCAACGCCTTTGCCACCGGTCGTAAGCCAGTTTATCGTATGACGACGCGCCTGGGCCGCACCATTCGCGCCACCGCCAACCACAAATTTCTCACCATCCGTGGCTGGCTGCGACTTGATGAACTCACGCCAGATGTGCGCATCGCACTGCCGCGCCACCTTCCTGGGCCTACGCAGGCAACTATGAGTGATGAGGAACTGGCACAGCATCCTGCTAATACGAATCGTGATGTATTGCCTCGCGAGGTATGGCGGCTTTTTGCTGTTCCTGCAATGCAAGTTGCAGGTTTAACTACTCGTCAAATGCAGTCAGCGTTGGGCAATGCCTATTGTGGTACTGGTTTATACAAACAGAACTTGAGCCGTGAGCGGGCCGCTCGATTGGCAGAAATTGTTAAAAGCGAAGAGCTAGCTACTTTAGCGCAAAGCGACATCTATTGGGATCAAATCGCCAGCATAGAATCTGATGGTGAAGCCGAGGTTTATGACCTCACGGTAGACGAGCTGCATAATTTTGTAGCTGACAACATTGTTGTTCATAACAGTCTTGAGCAAGACGCCGACGTCGTCATGTTTATTTATCGAGAAGACGTTTATAACCCGGAATCAGAACGCAAAAATATCGCGGATATCATAGTCGCGAAACATCGAAACGGGCCAACCGGAGATATCAGCCTGTACTTCCAGGCTAGCCAGACCCGTTTCCGCGACCTGGAACTTACACCACCTGCGGAGTGATGTCTAGTATAGTAGTAACTAAAATGTATCTTAATCGGACGTATTGTTATGACACCTTTTACAGGATTCCCTGCGGGGAAAAATCCATATGTGCCTGTGCCAGAAGTCTTCTTCACGGTGCTCTTGCCGGAGATCGAAGACAGTGCCGAACTGAAAGTGACACTGCACCTTTTCTGGTTGATGGCACAAAAAAAGGGCAACCCGCGCTGTGTGAGCGATCGCGAATTGCAGGCAGATCGCCTCCTGTTGCGTAGCCTCAAGCGGAGAGGAGATCCGCGCCCCCCGGAGGAGAGATTGCGCCAGGGATTAGAACAGGCGGTTGCAAGAGGCACCCTTTTGAGGATACACTTAAGGTTGGTGAGTGAGGGTGACGATCAGGCTGAAATCATTGAATGGTATTTCTTTAACACGGCCCGCAGCCGCAAAATAGTTGCCGAGCTGCAAGGAGGTGAAATGGTTCCTGTCCGCCTGCTCAATAGTGAACACGAGCAGGAACAGCAGGAAGGCGAAGAAACAGTTTCTCAAGGAGAGTATACTCAAACCAGAAGGTATCATGAAACCCAGAATATCCAGGTTGAGATCGAGCGCCCTAATATCTTTGTTTTATATGAACAGAATATTGGTTTACTTTCTCCATTGATTGCAGATCAATTGAGGGATGCTGCCGAGCAGTACCCACCCGAGTGGATCGAGGCAGCGTTCCGTGAAGCGGTACAGCATAACAAGCGCAACTGGCGCTATATCAGCGCAATTCTAAGGCGCTGGGAAACGGAAGGCAGGCAAGCATGGAACGCCTGAAGGATATTATGATGAGAACAGCACAACGACGCCAGCAAGAGCAGGCTCAGGAGCAGGCCACGACACCGCCAGAGCCGCCTTCGTCCTTGCGGGGCCAGCAGCAGATGCCAGCACCTTCGCGCCGTTCCTTACCCGAGCAAACGGCGCACTTGAACCAGCAGCGGGCAGGAGGCAGGACGCCGCAGTTGCCAGAGGCGCGCGGTCGCGCTGGCCAGCGTGCAACTGGCGCAAACGAGGGATATGGCTATCCCTACCCGCGAGCATATGATCAGGGGGATCACAGGAGCGATGCTGGCCAGGCTAGCCGGCGTCCAGGGCGCGCATTTGGCGAGGAGACATATCGCGTCGCCCGTGACCCGAAGCCGAGGCAGGAGACTGTAGATCACCCCGATTTATCGCGCGGAGCGAGCGAAACAAGAGTTGCCCGCGATTACTACGAGACCTATCCCATGCCCCGTGCTGACGTTCAAGATGAATGGGAAGATGACGCAGTAGGGATGCTCTATGGCGACTGGGAAGAGGAAGAACACAGATCTTTCGCCAGCCCTTCTCGCCCACCGGCCCCACACAGCCTTCCCGCGCCCACGGTCACCACGCAGGAAGCCCGCTATGTTCAGCGCACAACGCAGCCGCTCAACTCCCGTGCCATTGCCGGCATGAGGCAGCGCATGTCGCAGGAGCGCGAGCGCGAAACACCGCGCATCCAGCAGCCGGTACGCCAGGTGGTCGTCCGCCAGCACGAACAGCTACCGCCAGCAGAATCCGAGTACGCTTCTATGCCTCGCCCGCTGGCATCCAGGAGCGTTTGTCCAAAATGCAGAGGCGCGGGCTACTTGCGCGTCGATGTTCCTTTCGGGCATCCCAATTTTGGCAGGCCTGTTCCATGTGAATGCAAAGAAGCGGAGTGGAGAGAGAAAAGGCGCCAGGAACTATTTGAACTCTCCGAACTAGGTGCGTTCCAGCATAAAACGTTCAAGAACTTTAATGTTCATTTTTCCGGCATCCATCATTCAGTGATCGAAGCCTTCGAGGTAGCATGTGCATATGCACAGGAACCGAATGGCTGGCTCCTGCTTGTCGGGCCGAATGGCTGTGGGAAGACACACTTAGCAGCCGCTATTGCTAACCATCGCTTTCTGGATGGAGCCGTTGTGCTGTTTTCTGTTGTTCCCGATCTGCTGGCTCACTTGCGTGCCACCTTCTCACCCAGTACAACAGAAGCCTATGACCAGCGATTCGCCAAAATGCGCGAAGCCGAGTTGCTTGTGCTGGACGACCTGGGTGCACATCAAAGCTCTTCCTGGGCCAGTGAGAAACTTTTCCAGTTGCTCAATTACCGGTACAACTCTCGCTTCCCAACGGTAATTACTGCCAATCCGAAGGGGTTTGACACTATTGATGAGCGTATCCGCTCGCGTCTATCTGACAACGCCCTTGTCACAACTGTGATCATGAGTGGAGCAAGGGATTATCGCCCGCAGAACCCCCGGCGCGACCTGCTGAGGTAAAAAATCCTGGTGTAGTGAAGAGGAATCATTCTATGGCAAGATGCACCACCTGTAATGGCGCCGGTTCCGTTATGGTGAGTACGAAGTGTAACAAGTGCCTGGGCACAGGCGAAATAGTTGACTATGATGAAGAGGGCAATGAGCAACTAGAACTTTGCCCTGAGTGCGAGGATGGCCTCATCTTCTCAGAAGAACTCTGCCATACCTGTCATGGGACAGGGGAGGTATGGCCCTTCAGAACGGATCCTTTCAATTTCTAAATTTCTATAATCGTCGAAACATGCAGGAACAGACCACGCTACAAACACAAACATATACTATCGAGCAAATAGCTGCCGCCATTGAGAGCGTACTTTTCGTCTCCGGTCGCTCATTGAGCCACGCGGAACTGTGCAAGCTGCTTGATATCGACGAAGCCTGCCTGGCAAAGAGCCTTGATACATTAGAGCAGGATCTCAAAGATGGAAAGCGGGGCATACGCCTGCAGCGGCTGGGCGAGCAGGTGCAGCTTGTGACTGCGCCAGAGAATGCTCGCTATGTAGCAGCGCTTCTTGGCCTGCCCATGACCGCGAAATTGACAACCGCCGCCATGGAGACCCTGGCCGTGGTTGCCTACCGCCAGCCTGTCACTCGCGCACAGATCGAAGCCGTGCGCGGCGTGAATAGCGACCGGGCCCTGGCCAGCCTCATCCAGCATGGCCTGGTTGAGGAGGTAGGCCGCGCACAAACGGTTGGCCGGCCCATACTCTTCGCTACAACTGCCGAATTCTTGCAGCAATTCGGCCTGACCAGCCTTGAAGAGCTCCCACACGTCGAAGGGTTGTCAGGGGAACAACCAGAACAAGAGAGCAGAATAGAGATATCATAATGCGTCTTGGCCGCCACATGCCTACTCACTCCAATGCTGTCAGGGCTGCGCAGATAGCCCATGATATGGGGTGCAACACGATCCAGATCTTCGCCAGCAACCCTACCGGCTGGAAGCCATCGGCAGACAACCCGGCAGCTTATGCTGCATTTGCCCAGGCTGCCCGCACCTACGATCTCATCCCTGTCGTGATTCACGCACCTTACCTCATCAACCTGGCCTCGCCTGATGATTTCATCTGGGAAAAATCGATAAGCCTGTTAACCTGGACGCTGCAGCGTGGCGCTCTGCTGGGAGCGGCATACGTTGTCTTCCACACGGGCAGCCATAGAGGAGCGGGTGTTGAAGCAGGGATCAGCCGTATTGCGCAGGCCATTACGCAAATTCTGCCTGCAACACCCCCGGAAGCAATGTTGCTGCTGGAAAACGATGTAGGCGCGGGAAATTCGCTAGGATGCTACTTCGAGCAGATCAATGCGGTGCTGAACCTGCTCCCCCACTATGCTGGGCGTCTGGGCGTCTGCCTCGACACAGCTCATTTATGGGGCGCCGGCTACGATATTTCTACTCCAGTCTCTACACTCCAGGTGCTCCAGCGCTTCGATGATATCGTTGGCCTGCCACGCCTGAAAGTGCTGCACCTGAATGACACAACGATGGCGCCCGGTAGCCATCGTGATGTACACTCGCGTATCGGCGAAGGTATCATCCCTGAGGAAAGCTTTCGCACGCTGCTGTGCGACCCCCGGCTTGATCATGTGGCAGTCCTGCTCGAGACGCCGATTAAAACGGATGAGAGCGGGAAAGAGGATTGGGAACACGACAAGCAGCATTTTGAGCACGTGAAGATGTTATTGTCCTCTTGCACCTAAAACTCGCATGAATATGTGGATAACTATGTGGACAAATGTTCTAATTTGTGGATAACTTGAGGGCAAAGGCTTATTCTTGTTCGGGTACCTCTGTGTGGAAGACCTGGAGCGGGGGTTTTTTCTCGCTGATATCAACTGCCATATCCGTTGTGCTTGGTGGCTGCTTACCTCGCGCTACCGGCTCCTGCGAGGGATGCCATTGCCATTGCGGATCACGCCCGTTCTGGTAATCCGTCAGGGCTTTGATAGCCCCGTCGAGCATCTGGGCAATCGACTCAAACAAGGCCACCGCTTTCGGATCGTTGACACGCCCGAGATCAGCACGGCATTCCTGCCGTGCTCCTTGAAGCATTGAAGCAATATGTTGCGCATGTTGCTGCGGAGTCATATGTTCTTCTTGCTGTTGCGTCATTGTGCATTCTCCTTATTGCATTTCTCCCATTGTTGATATCTGTTGACATAGAGAACACGTATAATCCTCAGGGTAGGTAACTCACCTGAATATGAGCCAGCCCTAGAGCTTCCTTAAGAACTGGAAACCAGGACGCGGGAATAGCAGATAAAAGCGCCAGAAGGAAACAAGTAGGAGAAGAACGTGAAGTGGGCATAAGAGCAAGACTACAAAATATAACGCCGCCGAGAGGATTCGAACCTCCAACCTAACACTTAGGACGCGCTTGCTCTATCCATTGAGCTACGGCGGCATGTTGCGCATAATTGTACTACATCATGTCAATCTAGGACAATGCTTCTATAAGTCCTGGCTTTTCCTCTTACCGGTACTTCCTCTCACTTTTTTCATCTCGCTGCCGATGAGGCATCCTTAGCTTGAAGCTGTCCAGATATTGCCCGGTCCACTATAGCTACCGGCCTCTCCCCAGGCAATTTGTGTTCCTCCATGATCATCGACTCCCATCTGGAAGTAATCTCCATAGGGCGAACCAAAGCCGCTTGGGGTCAGGTAGCTATATCCTGCGACGTAGCTCGATACCTGAGTTTCGCCGCTCCACGTCGAACCCCCGTCACTGCTGGCTCTATAAAAGAGATTCCAGGAACCGGTACGCATATCCATCCACCCGATCCGTACATCCCCACTGGTTTGCCCTGTCGTAATAGCCGGGAAGCAATGCTCAACTCCTTGCGCTGCCAATGACATGTCCTGGCGAGGGGAATAGCTGGCTCCATGGTTCACTGACTTCGCGAAGTAGATGCGTTCGGGAGCATAATCGGTCTGATCAACTGTTGAGTTCCACAACAGGTAAATGCTATCATCACTGCCAACGGCCATCGTCATTTGAGCACTGAGGAAGGCATAGCCACAATTGGAGCAGGGGTAAGGCGCACCACTTACTCCAATCAATGTGAGGCTCCAGCTTTGCCCACCATCACGTGATTGGCTTACATAGAGATTGACCGGTCCTTTTGCCCCACCATTTTGCGTGAAACCATCCCAACTGAAGTAGATGTTTCCCTGGGAATCTATAGCTCCACCGCCAGCCAGCGACCAGCCAAGTTGTGTACTACCATCGTTGATCAGGTAGGTGTTCCAGGTCTGGCCGCCATCATGCGAAATTGAGGCGTAAATTTTTTGGGCAGCGTTGAAAGCCACAGCAATCGTTTGCCCCCGCACGGCCAGGATATCTTTATCGGTGGCCCGCTGCAAATTCTCAACAATCACCGGCCCTGACCAGCTCTGACCAAAGTCCACGGACTTCATGACCGCAATCGAGGACTTGTTGTTTTGCAGGAACGAAGCCCAAACGGTCTCGCCATCGATCGGATCGACGACAATTTGCGGGTCATACTGCCCACCAACAACTGGCTCGGGGTCAATTGGTGTGGGTGTACTCCATGTCCGGCCACGGTCATTAGAGACCTGGAGCAAAACATGCAGGTCACAGGCGCTACAAGTTTGTTGCCCTGGGACATCATAGTGCTTGTAGAGGACATAGACATGCCCATAGCGGTCAGCAGTCAGGGCTGGTTCCCAGTCATTTCCCTTCGGAAAACCCAGGCGTGTTTGGGGCGTAAAACTGGTTGCCCCGTGGGCTGGAACATACGAGCAAAGGAGCACTACAACGCCTATAATTAAGCTACAGGCTAGAAGGGGCAGAAGGTAGTGGCGTGATGTATTGAGCATCTTCATTTTCCTTAACTATGTGAAACTGAAGGGTTTACTTGTCTGCCCTAAGTCTAGGATAGACTTTCCCATTGTGTCAAGTGCCTAGCGGAACGTTCCTGTGCGCATTGTCGCATGGAATTGAGTCGCGAGCGCATCACCTTACGTAATAGAACTGGTCTCAAGGCGAAGATGGAGGAGTGAGAAACGCGAGGCAGAGTAATGTAGTTTAGCATACAGATAGGGTGCGCAGGTGAAGGTATACTTTGTTAGAATAGATAGATGAGGAGGAAGCATTATGATACGAGAGATATTCATGGGTGTGGTTGCCGGAGCCGTGGGAACCGTTGCACTCAACGTGAGCACCTATACGGATATGGCTATCCGCGGTCGCCCATCGAGCAACGCTCCAGCACAGTTGGTCAACGCGTTGGCCAGGTTCGCCGGCCTTGCCCCCTCTGGTCAAGGTGGCAGTACGCAAGACCAGACGGTGCAGCATCGCGAGAGCGGGCTTGGTGCCTTGTTCGGCTACGCGAACGGCCTGGGCACGGGTCTCGCCTATGGGCTGCTGCGAGAACAGTTTGACGAAGTGCCCATCCCGCTGGCCAGCATTGGCGTGGGCTTGACCGCGATGGCGGCCAGTGATGTACCGCTCATCGTCTTGCGAGTGAGCAATCCGAAGACCTGGGGTGTCTCGGGCTGGCTCGCCGATATCATCCCTCACCTCATTTACGGCCTGGTCACAGTCACCACTTATGAAGCGTTGAGGAACATGGATTAACGTGCCAAGAAAGAGAGAACATGAACACCAACTCATTCCACCCTGGCGCGCCTGTGGGCACGAAGCATGACGCCGACTATGTCTTCTATGAATTGACCCGCAGTATTTGTCCCGAGTGCCGCCGGGTGATAGACGCTCATATCATCTTGCGCGAGAACAAGGTCTATATGCGCAAACGATGCCCTGAGCATGGGCCATTCGAAGCCCTGGTCTATGGTGATGCCAGGGCCTACACGTCTGCGGCGAAATTTAACAAGCCGGGCACCATCCCACTGGCTTTTTCCACGCCTGTTGAGCGGGGATGCCCGCACGATTGTGGCCTGTGCCCCGATCACCAGCAGCACGCCTGCCTGGGGATCATCGAGGTGAACAGCGCGTGCAACATGGACTGCCCACTGTGCTTTGCCAATGCAGGCGCTGGTTTTAACCTGACCCTGGAAGAGGTGGAAGGTATCCTGGATCACCTGGTCGAGACCGAAGGCACCCCTGAAGTGGTGCAATTCTCAGGTGGCGAACCCTCAATCCATCCACAGATTGTGCCCATGATGCGAGCGGCCAAAGCGCGCAACATTCGCTATGTGATGCTCAATACCAATGGCAAGCGGATCGCTGACGACGACAGCTTTCTCGCAGAACTGGCAGGCATTCGCCCCTCGATCTATTTTCAGTTTGATGGTTTTGCGCCAGAGACCTATCGTGTGCTGCGCGGTGAGCCTGATATCCTTCCCCAGAAGCTGCGTGCGCTCGATCGCCTGGCAGCCGCCGGACTCAGTGTAGTGCTCGTACCGGCCATCGAACGCGGCGTTAACCTTCACGAAGTGGGGGCCATTGTGCAGTTCGCCATCCAGCACCCGGCGGTGCGCGGCATCAATTTCCAACCTGCCTTCCATGCTGGTCGCTATGGGGAACACGATCCGCTGCAGCGCATCACTATTCCAGACATCCTGCAGGCGCTGGAAGAGCAAACCAATGGCACCTTTCTGGTCAGTGACTTTGTCCCCGTGCCCTGCTGCTTCCCCACCTGCAACTCGGTGACGTATGCCTTCATCGATGGTGAGACCATTTTGCCGCTGCCGCGCGTGCTCAACGTGGATGACTACCTCGATTACATTACCAACCGTGTCACCCCTGATCTCTCCGGCGATATCAAAGCAGCGCTGGAGGGCCTGTGGTCTTCTTCTGCTGTAGCAGGGTCAGAGAAAGCTGCGCAGCAATTCGCCATTTCGTGCGCTGCCTGCGGCCTGGCGGATGGGTTTGATGTGAGCGCCTTTGCCGAGCATATCTTCATGATCATGCTGCAAGACTTCATGGACCCCTGGACCTTTAATCAGAAGAACGTGATGAAGTGCTGTAAGGAAATCCTCCTGCCCGACGGCAAGCAAATCCCCTTCTGTGCATACAACAGCGTGGGCTATCGCGAGCAGGCGAGAGAGCAGCTTGCAGCACGCGAACGAGCGCGCAACCAGGCTCGCCGTAATGGCAGCATCTATATGCCGCCACCGCTAATGTTTACCTTTGAGCAGCCATCAGGTCAGGCTCGTCCTGCCAGTGGCATGAAGCGTCAACACGCGAGTACGCGCTCATGAGAATGGAGAACGGAATGGACAGGAGAACAGGCACACCTGCAAGCGTTCAGGCTGATGAGCTGAAGGCTTGCTGCGCCGCTGTGTATGCAAGCGACTGGGCGCGCCTCCTGCTGGGCGAGTCATTCCATCCTGGCGGCCTGGCCTTGACGGAACGGCTGGGAATGCTGCTTAACCTCGGGCCAGGGAAGCGTGTGCTGGATATCGCTGCTGGTCAGGGAAGCAGCGCCATCTTCCTGGCTCAACGCTTTGGCTGCGAGGTCACCGGCGTCGAATACAGCAGCGAGCTGGTACGTGAAGCGGCTCATGCGGCTGAGGCTGGCGGCCTGGCTGACCGCGTGCGCTTCGAGCAGGGGGATGCTGAGCATCTCGTTGTTGCAGATGGCCAGTTTGATGCCGTGATCTGCGAGTGCGCCTTCTGCACCTTTCCGAACAAACGGGCTGCGGCCAGCGAATTCGCGCGTGTGCTGCGGCCTGGTGGCAACGTTGGCCTGAGCGATCTGGCGCGCTCAGGCGAGGTGCCTGCAGAACTGCAAGGGCTGCTTGCCTGGATTGCCTGCATCGCTGATGCCTTGAGCGTCGAGGAGTACGTGCGCTACCTTGAGGATACAGGCCTCAGAGTTGAGCGTATCGAGCCGCATAATGATGCGCTCGTCACACTGGTACAAGACGTGCGCACGAAGCTGCTGAGGGCTGAGCTGCTGGTCAAGCTGAAGCACATAGATGCACCCGCTGTCGACTTTGAGCAGGCGAAGTCCCTGGCGCGTGCAGCCGCCGAGGCCGTGAAAGCCGGGCGCTTCGGGTATACGCTGATCATCGCCACGAAGCCGGATTGAGCAATCTATAGAAGAAGCAGTTGGGAGCCCCGATCTCCTGCTCCGCTTTGGATGAGAATTACCAGCGGACTGAAACCCTCTGCCAAGGGGGGTTCAATGCAAGGAGGCTCCATCGTTCAGTTACGTACGCTCATCCACTGTGAGATACTGCACACTAAACCACCTTTGTGGATCTGTCCATACTCGCTCGACTGAAAAACCTACCGTTGCCGCAAACTGTGCAAACTCTTCGAGCGTATATTTGTAGGAGCTCTCAGTCCAGATGCTTTCGCCACATTTGAAGGGGATCTCCACCTCTCCGATGCGCACGACCTGGTTTTTGAGGCTCACCAGGTGCATCTCGATCCGGCTCTCGCTCGGATTATAAAAAGCATAGTGCGTGAATTGGTCGAGCCGAAAGTTCGCATCCAACTCGTCGTTGATTCGCGCCAGCAGGTGCAGGTTGAATTGTGTGGTCACTCCCTGTCGATCATTGTAGGCCGCATGCAGCACACTGCAATCCTTCTTCAAGTCGACTCCGATCAACAGACCACCACCTTTGCAGACTTTGGCAATCTGTTTCAGAAAGCGCCTGGCTGGCTCAGGCTCAAAGTTGCCGATGGTCGAGCCAGGAAAATAGGCGACTCTGCGGAAGGCGGGCTTTGTCGGGGCCGGGATCTCAAAGTCGCTTGTGTAGTCAGCACATACTGGAAGCACTTCCAGCCAAGGATAGGCCGCAGCGAGTGTTGTTACCGATTGCAGTAGCTGGTCTTTCGAGATGTCTATGGGTACGTACCCAGCAGGAGTATGCAGGGCCTCCAACAGCATGCGCGTCTTCTTACTACTGCCGCTTCCGTACTCGATGAGCAGGCAATTTGGTCCCAGCAGCGCAACCATCTCAGCAATTCGCTCTTGCATGATATGCAGTTCTGTGCGTGTGAGGTAATACTCCTCAAGTTCACAAATTTGCTCGAACAGGCGCGAACCGGCGGCATCATAAAAGTATTTACTGGGCAGTTCCTTTGGCGATTTTCGTAACCCTTGCAACACCTCGTCACGGAAAGTGGTGCGCTGCGGCTCAAAATCATAGAGCCGCAGCACGTTTTCTTTCTGCTGCAACATGTTACACCCCCCGGGCGAGTCGAATACCCATAAATTGCCACTGGGCATTGGCTGGGAAGAAGTTGCGATAGGTGGGGCGAATATGCGAAAGGGACGTGGCGCACGAACCGCCGCGCAGCACATACTGGTTGCACATGAACTTCCCATTATATTCGCCGACCGCACCTGGTGCTGGCTTGAAGCCTGGATAGGGAGCATATGAACTTTGTGTCCATTCCCAGACATCGCCGTACATCTGTGCCAGTTTCCCGCCCGTCGTGCTGCTCTTCAAAGGAGCGGGATGAAACAAGCCATCCTCGACGAAATTCCCTTCGATAGGAACATCATGTGCTGCGACCTCCCATTCAGCTTCGGTCGGTAGTCGTGCATCTGCCCAGCGAGCATAGGCATCAGCTTCAAAGTAGCTCACATGACACACAGGCTCAGCCGGATCTACTTCACGCAACCCGGAGAGCGTCATCATCCACCAGTGCCCATCTCGCTTTTCCCAATACAGGGGGGCATTCCACTCTTCCTGCTGCACGGTGGCCCAGCCCTCAGAGAGCCAGAGCAGCGGATTGTCATAGCCGCCGTCTTCCATAAAGGCAAGATATTCACCGTTCGTGACTAAGCGTGAAGCCAGTTGGAACGACTGCACAAACTGGCGGTGCCGTGGTCCTTCATTGTCAAAGGCAAACCCTTCTCCCTCATGTCCGATCCAATAGACCCCCTCAGGAAAGGACACCCATTCCAAAGGCGGAACACTTGATGTACCGGTGGGGGCGCGCTCGACATAGGCTGGATAGAGCGGATTGCAGGAGAGAACATGCTTTATATCGGTGACGATCAGCTCCTGGTGCTGCTGTTCATGATGCAGGCCGAGGAGAATAATGGGCGCTAATTCTGCTAGTCGTCTCTCACCGAGCTTCTCCAACAGGGCAAGGACATGCTCATCGACGTACCGGCGGTACTGGTAGGTCTCCTTGACAGTAGGCCGGGAGATCAGACCACGTTTCGGTCGACAGTGTCGTTGTCCTAGTGTGTTGTAATACGAGTTGAAGAGATAGGCATACTGTGGATGAAGGCGCTGGTAATCTGGAAGCGCGGGTAAGAGGAGAAAGGTTTCCCAAAACCAAGTCACGTGCGCAAGGTGCCATTTGGTTGGGCTGACATCTGGCATCGACTGAATAACGTAATCTTCGGTGACAAGCGGCTCACATAACTGCTCAGTAAAACGGCGAACATGCTGGTACTGCTCTACGAAGTAACGATTTGACTGAGATTCAGCAACGAGCGTATGTTCTTGTTTGAACATGGTCACTATGTATCCTCCTTTTTTGTTTTGACCCATGTTGGCGAGCGACAGGCTTTCAAGGGGAAGCAGCAGAGTTCAGCCCATCGGTAGCTTTTGCCTATAAGCGGGCAATCAAATACGCTGCCTGGTCGCCATCCTCTCCTTCTGCAGGAGAGCTAAAAGGTGATGATCTGGTAGCCTTGTGAGACCAGTTTCCTGATGCTGGGATGTCCCTCGAACTCACCGAGCAATGGGATACCGCTCTGCTGCACTTCCTCCTTCGCACCAAAGGCGGTAGCACAGAAGCTGCAAGCCCCTGCAATGGTTTCCCGCACCGCTGTAAAGGTTCGATGGAGCCGGTGTTCCGGATTGGATAACACACCAACCCACTTTGTTCCAGCCCCATCAAAGATCAACGCGACCTCATTACCGGCCTCGTGAAACTCTTTTGTTGTTTCTAAGGCATTGGCGACCCTGCCCATATCCGCATGGGTTTCAGTGTCGGCCAGCACAATAATCCCTACTTTCGCCATAGCTCCTCTCCGTTTGTATCTCCTTCTGTTCTGTTATTCCTTGTGAACCCCTTCGCTCAGCCACACCATTTCTCTGTTACTGAAGGGGGAATGTATTGAGCCGTTTGCTCGTACTCTTTCAAGTATAGTACGAGATCAAAAGAAGTTCTGTAGCCTGGGCTACAGAAACGTGCAGCGCGCAAGTGTGAAGATCGAAATTGCTCTCCTTTCCCTTGCTAGGCATGTGTGGCTCGTTCGAAGGCAGCTGCCAGATCAGCCTCTCGGATGAGCCCATCCAGACGTTCCACCTCTTTCCCGGCACGCAGGATGAGCACGGTCGGGATACTGCTCACGCCGAAGCGCTCCGCCACCGCCAGGTCGCGATCGATATCCACACGATACACGGGCAGGCGATTAGCGTACTGCTGGGCCACCCGCTCCAGGCGAGGTTCCAACGCCCGGCAGGGAGCGCAGCTCGCTTGGTAGAAGTCGAGCGCCACTGGCCCTGGTGCCTCGATCACCTTCGATTCCAATTCACTCGCCGTGAGCGGCTCAATCGTCGCCATGATTCGTCTCCTTCCGTTCACTCACTAACAGCATATTAAAGTTGAGAGGGAACCTTTTGGCGGGGAAAGGCACGAACCCAAAGGAAGACAACGACCCAGCCAAGCAGGCCCAGCGCCGTTCCGCCAGGCGCGAGCAGCACGATGAGGGGGAAGTGACACGGGCAGGTCAGCACGGCTGACCGGAGCAGCACGAGTCCCAGGCACGAGCGCTTCGGGTTTTCCCCCTCGGATGGGTTGCCCTCCTCCCTGGTGGGTGCTACAGGTATGGTCCTCGCCCGCATTGACCAAAGGGTCTCTCGATCTTGTTCTGGATGTGGCCTCTGGGATGTGGTCATCGACATCTCCCTTTCCTTTCTTGCACTCAATGGACGGGCCGAGGCGCGCCCACCGGTTTCTGCTTGCGCACGGATCTGCGCCATCCCAATCCCAATGCCGTCAGCGCCCCAACCCCTGCCACAATGGCCGAGAGCCAGAAGATCTGCTGATAGCTGGCCACCGACTGCACGGCCAGAATGGCTCCGAGCGTGGCCAGCCCAAAGGGGCGGCCCAGGTTGTGAAAGAGGTTGAAGATGCCCGACGCCTCTCCTTCCGACTCCTTTGGCACCGACGAGAGCGCTGCCGAGGCAGTCGGTGCCAGGGGTAGACTCATGCCGATGCCCACAATCGAGAGCGCCACCGCCGTCACGCCGTAGGGCGTGGAGGGGGTCAACTGCGCCAGCAGGACGAAGCCCACGGCCAGCAAACCAAAGCCCACCAGCGCGGGCAGCGCATTCCCGAAGCGCTGCCCCAGCCAGCCGCCAAAGAGGCCGAAGAGGAATGCCGCCCCCGTCACCGGGAGCACCGCACTGGCCGCCGTGAGCGTCGAATAGCCCTGCTGGAACTGCAAAAACAGCGGGACGAAGAACATCACACTAAACATGCCCACACAGATGATGAGCGTGCCAAGATTGGCGTAGACGAAGCGCGGGACGGTGAACAACCGCAGTTGGATAAGCGGCTGCTCCTCGTGGCGCACCGCCCACCAGAAGACCACGGCGCAGAGGAGGAACACCAGGTACAGCGCCGTGAGAAGGACCCCCATCCCGCCGCCTCCACCCATGCCGCCGGTGCTGGAGAAGCTTCCCGTACTGCCCGTAAAGTTGAGGGCGATGACGAGCGCCGAGAGGCCAAGCACGGTGGCGATGGCTCCCGCCCAGTCAAACGACGGCGCAGCTCGCTCCTCTCTCACCGTCTCACGGAGCACCACCCAGCCGAGGATGAGGGCCACGAGGGCGAAGGGAGCCATTGCCCACATGGTCGAGCGCCAGCCGAGTGTGGCGACGAGCAGTCCGCCCAGGGGTGGACCCCCAACAGTGCCAGCCAGCAGCGCCGCCCGCCACAGCCCAAGCGCCAGTCCGCGCCCCTCGCTTGGAAAACTGCGCGAGACGAAGGCCAGCGAGACGAGCAAGCCCGCCCCGCCGATGCCTTCCAGTGCCCGGATGACAATCGTGCTGGCCACATTCCAGGCCACAAAACCGAGCGCGGAGGTGACGGTGAAGAGCGCCAGACTCCAGAGCAAGACGCCCTTGTGGCCATAGGTATCGGCCAGTTTGCCAGCCACCAAGAGCACCGTGGCAAACGGCACCAGGTAGGCCAGGCTCACCCAGACCAGCGCCTGGCTGCTGGCATGAAATTCGTGCAGCATGGGCGGGAGCGCCAAGGCGATATCTGCCGCGCTCGCCGCCGCGAGCAGGGTCGCAAGGGACGCGATCACGAGCACCCACCACCGATGGGCAGTGCCAAGCTCATGAAGTTGCTCTTGTTGTGTTGACATGGTTGTCCTCCTTACCAAGGGCAGGTCGATGACTCAGGCTTTCGACTCGGCCCCTGTGTGATGGTATGGCCCAGTCGGGAGAGCTCCTCGGTCACTTGTTTCTTCGTCACCGTCCCGTCCTCGAACGTCACCTGGACGAGCTTCTTCGCGGTATCGGCATGCACCGCCTGTACCCCAGGCAGTTCGGAGAGCGCCTCTTCGATGGCTTCTGCACATCCCTGACAATGGATCGAGGGCACCTGCAGGGTGAGATCATGCATAGTCAGTTCCTGTGCCTGTGTGGAAGCCTCCGCTGGGGACGTCTCGCGCCGGAAGGGTCGCGCCAGGAACGAGGCGCCAAACACCGTGGGCAGGCCCTTGGCCAGCCGCCGGACAAGTTCCAGTGGACCGAAGGAGTTCAGGAGCACCGTCGAGACCGAGGCGATCATCGCCACCATGGCCCAGACCGGGTATACGAAGCCGGTGGCCGCCGCAGGAATCCCGACGCCGTTGAAGCTGAAGGCCACCATCAGGTTGCGCACCGTGCGCTGGTAGGAGGTGCGGCTGATCTGATAGGCATCGATGACCGCGCCCAGGCGCTCGCCCACCAGCACGATGTCCGAACTCTCGATGGCGATATCCGTACCCGCGCCGATGGCGATGCCGATATCGGCCTGCATCAGCGCCGGGGCGTCGTTGATGCCATCGCCCACCATCGCCACGCGGTTTCCCTCCTGCTGCAGCAGCCGCACCTGCTCGGCCTTCTGTTCGGGCAGCACTTCGGCGAGTACTCGCTCGATGCCCACCTGTGCTGCGACCGCCCGCGCCGTGCGGGCGTTGTCACCCGTCAGCATTACAGGGACGATACCAAGCTGCTTGAGATCTGCCACAGTGGTCTCGGCATCACGCTTGATGCGGTCGGCAATGGCGAGCAGGCCTAAAAGCCGCTGCCCCTCGGCGACAGCGACCACCGTCCGTGCCCGCTCCTCCAGGGCCGCGACGCGCTCGTGCGCCTCGGTGATCGGCACCCCTTGCTGCGCAAGCCAGCGCAGGTTGCCGACGAGGACGTGCTCACCCTCGACGGTCGCTTCCACCCCTGAGCCGGGCCGGGCCTGAAATTCGCTGGCCTCGGGGAGCGTCAGGCCTTGCTCGTCGGCGCACTCCACAATAGCGCGGGCCAGGGGATGTTCAGAAGCAGCTTCCGCAGCAGCAGCAAGCCGCAGGATATGGCGGGCGTCGCCCACTACCAGAGGAACGACTTCGACAACGCTGGGCTTGCCCTCAGTAATCGTCCCCGTCTTATCGAGCACCATCACCCGCACGTCCTTGAAAACCTGGAAGGCCTCGCCCGAGCGCATCAAGATGCCACGCTCCGCCGCCATGCCGCCTCCCCGGATGAGCGCTAAGGGGGTGGCCATGCCCAGCGCACAGGGGTAGCCCATCACCAGCACGGCCAGGCCCGCGAAGATAGCGCGAGCCCAGGCGGGATGACCC
>CADDZH010000104.1 GCA_902812455.1 Chloroflexota bacterium
CACATGCACATTGGCGGGCCAGTAGCGCTCAAACGTGCTCATATCGTCAGGAAAGCCGACCGCCGTGAGGTAGTTCGTCAGGGCATCAAACCAGACGTAGATGGTGTGCTGCTCGTCGCCGGGAAAGGGCACGCCCCAGCGAACCGTCCCTGGGCGCACGAGGCGAGAGACGGAGAAGTCGCGCAGGCCCTGCTGAATCAGCCCCAACACCTCCGCCCTCCTGATCGCTGGCACAATGAAGTCAGGATGCTCCGTGATATAGGCGAGCAGGCGTTCGCTGTACTTCGAGAGCGCGAAAAAGTAGTTCTCCTCTTCTACCCATTCGGGCTGGATCGAAGGATGGATCGGGCACCTGCCGTTGATCAGTTCGTCGTCCGAGTAAAAGGTATTGCAGTTGGGGCAGTACCAGCCCGCGTAGATGGCTTTGTAGATGTCGCCGCGCTCCTGCGCTCGCCGCAGCATCTCCTGTGAGGCGCGAAAATGACGTGGCTCGGTCGTGCGAATCCAGCGATCGTAAGAGATGTTCAGCTTCGTCCAGGCAAGGCGAAATGCTACATCCATGCGATCAACCCATGTCACGGGATCGATGCCGTTATCCAGCGCTGCTCTCAGGACGTGCTGGCTGTTCTCATCGAGGCCCATGCTGAAGTAGACATCGTGCCCTTGCAGGCGATGATAGCGAGCCGCGACATCGGCGGCCACTTTTTCAAGCGAGTGGCCGATATGCGGGGGCGCGTTCGGATAGTCGATGGCAGTGGTGATGTAGTAGCGCTGCCGCTGGCTGGCAGGATGGTCTCCTGCTCCTGTCGAGTTGGTCATAGTTATGTTACCTCTTTTCAGATTTATTCCTGGTCCTGTTTGCCTGGCATCCACAAGGGAAGCCACTACATTTCTGGGTGATGATGATACCAGCATTCAGGTAAAAAAAGAAGGGGGCAGGTGTGTCGCCTGCGCCCCTTTGTACGTCCTAAGCTTCTGATTGTGTTTAGATCGGTATAAAAGAGGACAGCGACGTCCTGCCGCGTGCCATCATGGGCACGCAGTAGGTAAGGGTAGGCATGGGCATAATAAAGGCAAAGGGTGTATACTTATGCTCCATGATCGTTCTCGTTGTCCTCCGGTGATTGATAATCAATACAATTTGGGCGCAAATGATTGCGCCCTTTCATTACATTTAGAATAATACACCGACCATTGCACTTTGTCAATGCTTGCTGGCAGGATGTACCATTGTATATGAGGATATCGTGATTCAGATAAGGATAGCTATGAAATAGGAGATATGGCAGGTGTAGTATGTCCTCAGTTATGTTACGGCGGTACCTGGCGGAATTTCTCGGCACATTCGCCTATGTCTTTTTTGGCTGTGGTGCAAGGATATTTGCAGGCAACGCGCAAGATTTGCCGAGCCGCCTGGTCATCTATTTCACCTTCGGGTTTACGCTCCTGGCGATGACCTACGCGCTCAGCCATATCTCTGCAGCCCCTTTCAATCCGGCGATTGTCTTTGGCCTGGCATTCACGCGGCGCTTTCCCTGGCGTTACGTCTGGCCATACTGGATCGCGCAGGTGGGCGGGGCGCTACTGGCAAGCTTCTTCCACTTCCTCCTGTTCCCCGGCAAAGCAAAGGCAGCCCTGTATGGTGCGACGTATCCCACTATCGACTTTGCCGGAGCTGTAGCCGTTGAAACGATCCTCACCTTCTTTCTCATGCTCGTGTTCATGTCAACAGCTACCGACCGGCGCGTGAACCGGGCCTCTATCGGATTGACCGTGGGGCTGACGATTACGCTGGCCGGCTTTTTTGCCGGGCCGATCACGGGAGGAAGCATGAACCCCGCACGCAGCATGGCCCCTGCTGTATTTGCGGGAGGTATCCCTCTGGCAACCGCCTGGATTTACTGGGTGGGGCCTCTGCTGGGAGCGATGCTGGGAGCGACAGTATATGAGTTCATGCGCGGAGGAGAGGGCCAGGCGCTAGAAATACCGGAAGGAATATTTACAGGCTTGCAGAGGCCGCGCCCGCTCTTTCGCGCTCGTTATCCATCCACAGCGCTGCTCAAAAAGGGGCCGCTGCCTGAAAAGCCGGCGGATGAAAAAACTGCAAACCAGGAGCCTTCGAACGAGGAAAGCAGGTAGCTCGAACCGGAAAAGAGGAGATAAATATGACTACGCAGGAACCAGGCCAGCAAATTATAGATGAATTTGTTGGTGTATCGCACGGGGATTTTGCCAGGGTCAAAGAATTGCTCGCGCAATATCCTATGCTGGTAAATGCCAGGGCCACGTGGCATGAGACACCCATAGAAGCGGCAGCGCAGATGGGGCGGGAAGACATTGTGGACTTCTTGCTAGCAGCAGGCGCCCCTTTAGATATTTGTACTGCAGCGATGCTTGGAATGCGCGACAAGGTTGCTGAAATGCTCCAGGCCGATCCGGAGCTAGCTCATGCGACCGGCGCTCACGGTATCCCGGTGACGTATTTCCCTATGATCCATAGCCATGGGGACATAGCTGAACTGCTGGTATCAGAAGGGGCCGATATCAACGCGGGCGAAGGAACATATACTGCTCTACATGGGGCGGTGCTTTTTGGTCAAAAAGGCATGGTCGAGTGGCTGCTAGAGCGTGGCGTAGAGGTCAATCCGAAAAATTTCGATGGGAAGACACCGCTGGACCTTGCGGTCGAACGGGATCAAACCGAGATAGCCGAACTACTCAGGGCGCATGGCGGGATTCGAGTCGAGTAGGATAGCAGGCTTGTTCATCAAGCAGGGTAACCAACAATAGGACTATATTTGGAGGATTTGAGCATATGGCAGTAATACGGACATCAAACGTTGATTTGAAGGTGAATGGCGATGGAGCTTACGCCTTCGTGGCGCAGCCCGATGATGATGCTACTCATCCAGGTGTGGTGTTAATCCAGGAATGGTGGGGCATCGAACCGCACATTCGCGACCTAGCCCAGCGGCTGGCGGCAGAAGGCTTTGTGGTCGCCGTGCCCGATCTCTAGCATGGCAAGGTAGCGACCGAGCCGAGCGATGCGCAGAAGATGGTCATGATGATGCGGGGAAACGTCGATAGGACAGCCAGAGAGATCATTGGCGCGCTGGATACAGTCAAAGCGATGCCGAATGTTGAGCCGAAAAAGCTCGGCCTGATGGGTTTCTGTGTTGGCGGCTTCATAACCTATGTGGTGGCATCGCGCTATCCCGACCTGGGGGCTGCGCTTCCCTTCTACGCTGCGGGCTACAATCCCTCGCCAGAGGAAGTGGCGAAGGTGAATGCGCCTGTGCTGGCCTTCTATGGCAGCAAGAACCAGAGCACTCCAGAGGAGCAGATAGAGAAGATCGAGCGCATGTACAGGCAGGCCGGCAAGGAAATCACAGTCAAGATGTATGACGCGGACCACGCCTTCATGAATCCCTCGCATGGTGCGGGCAACGAGCAGGCGGCCGCTGATGCCTGCGGCTGGCCGTGAACTTCTTGAAGGAGAAGCTGAGGTAGCGAGCCAATAGAATTGGGAGGCGCATCAGCACTACAAGTAGGACAGGGGCAAGCCCTGTCCCTACCATACGACGGCTGTGCAGGCCGATGCGTATATGGTCGTCCTGGAAGGGCATGCCATTTCTGGTGGCATTCGCCAATAATATCCCTCGTGGTCGCCCGCCTGTTCCCCCACGTGCCAGCGCTCCAAACACCTACCAATTCCAGGCGGGTTCAGATGAAGGATTGTCATAAAGCAATTTAGCTGCTATTATAATGATAGGAATAATCACCAATAGCCCGAATATGGGATTGAAATCTATTCTTGTCTACGTGAGGGCAAAACCTTTTTACGAACTACTCCAAGCCCGACCAGGGGATCAGAGTACAGGTGCAAATAAAAGATAGTGACCTTCTTCTATTTCGCATCTTGCCCATTAGCCATTTTTCTTTCCTCTTAGGTTTATGCTACGTTTGTGTATCAGCATGTCGTCTTTTTTGCCCAAAATATAGGTTCTATTCTTGTCCACTTAAAACACTTGACATTCCACCTCAGCCATGTTATCATTGGGGCAAGGAGTACTAAAATGTAGTTTTTAAATGAAGTTTCAAGTTCTGTTCGTTTTACAAATCAAATAAGGAGGTCTGAGATGGACCAAACAGTAGCTATTCTCGCACTGGTTGTTATCATCTTGATGCTCGTAGCATTTATTTTCGGACTGATTGTCGCAAAGAAGCTATAAAGGAGCAAATCCTTGAACACAAAGCGCTTTCACACCGGCCTTGCTCAGCAGGAAACGGCAATTGATTCCCTTAGCCAGTTCGAGCCAACAAAGACTTCAGGCGATGAAGAGCCTGGCACCACAGACCCCAGGTATGAAAATGCCGAGCGCATCCTGCGTCTGCTGTATCTCCTGTGGGGTGGAGAGCGCACGCGCGATGATATTTTCGAGCACTTGAAGGACTTCTACAATATCCAGGAAAGCGATGATCCAAAAGTGCGTGCGGCTTCGCAACGCGCGGGCAGGATGCTTTCACGAGATATACAAGCCCTGGAACATATGGGCTTCGAGATCAACAAGTCTGGCAGAGGCGATGCTACGCGCTACAACCTTGTCAAAGGTTCGGGGCCATTCAGCCCGTTTCTTTTCAGCGAGAGCGAGTTGAATACATTGATCCTGCTCCACGCGCTCTTTGCCGACCCCACAAAGTACACGCCCAGCAATGCGGCACACCCGTTACCAGCACCTCAACCCCGTAATCCTTATGTAGAAGACATCGTGGCCCTGGTCGAACGATTGGTGGAAACACTTCCAGACGAACAGAAGAAATACTTTGACAGGTGGGCGCGCAAGCCATTTGTCTACCTCAATATGGACACAGTAACCGATTATTTGCCCCATCGCGAGACCATAGCTACACTCGTCAAGTTCATCTCAGCGCGCCTGCGAATTCAGTTCGAGTATGGGTCAATGACCAGCCAGCAGGGGACAATACTTCATGAAGAGGTAGACCCCTACTACATTATCCATCAGGATGGGCACCTGTACCTGATTGGATACAGCCACAAAACAAACACGGTTTTAGAGTTTCGCGTTGATCGCATTCAAGCAGGCAGCATCAAACCATCCCCACAACATAAGACCATCGACGTGGAACGGAGGCCCAGGCCCATCGAGTTTCGCTACTGGCTAGACAGCAGCCTTGTGAGAAGCGGCCTGAGCCAGCGCTGGCTCTCACAAACGATCGAGCGCGAAGAAGCCTACCTCGACGAGCAAGGTAAGCAACAAAGCCGTGTGCTGGTGCGAGCTACGGCTTACAGCGAATGGCGCATACTCCAGCAGATGCATAAATATGGCGACAAGGCCGAACTAGTTGATCCCCCCGAATTGCGCGAAAAGATGAAGAGGGAAGTGGAGAGGATATTCCACCTCTATCAAGAGTAGGAAGGGCGAAAAAGAGCAGGAAAGAAAAAGTCCTGAAAAAAAGGCGCTTTGTGACATGTAGTGTCACTATGGTTGGTTATTCTATAACTTAGGCAAGGTCAATTATGAAGTAGAGGAGATTGTTATGCCGTCAGATATTAGCTTTCTCAAGTTTGCTGAGGATAGCGAGCAAGACCAGGATAGCGGAAACGTCTATGGCGAGTACCTATCGAGAGTAGCGAATGGAAAGATGCGGCGCTACAAGCAACTCATCCAATATGGAGGGAAGGAGGGCCAGAGCTACTACGGGCATGTGATGGACTTAACTTCGGTGGCAGATAGACTGCGCCCGGCAATTGGCTTAGATGCAACAGAGATGCGCTGTGTGTTGCTGGCGTTGACCATTCACGATATGAACAAGATACCGCCATACAACAAGCAGCCAGATGGTCGGGAGACCAGATATGCCGATGCAGCCACACCGGAGAACATTCAGCAAGAGTTAGAGCGATTGGAGGTTGACAGCTTTTTCCCTGCATGGCGCGACTACCTGCTCGATATCACGCTGCTGGCTCACTTCCACCAGGAGTCGGCCACAGGCACAACGCTCGTCATTGACCAGCGCAAGATCAACCAGTGCAAGTTGCCTGCAGGCCGCTTGAAAGGCCCGCTAAAGTCTCTCATGAAAGCGGCTGACACAGCGGATAACTCACATTCGGGCGATCACTGCGATCCCCACGAAGTACACTTGCGCGATAGGCTGCTGCAACACATCAATGCAGCAATGGAAGAACGGCAGTATCGCTTTATTGGCCACAGGCTGGCAGAGCTGCGCGGCCTCTTCACCAATGTGATGCATAACGAACTGGTGGAATACTTCCGAGAGAAGTACGGTGAGCTAGCATGCATCGATTTGCTCTACTATCCTGAAGGTGTGAATTACCTGCTGGATCAGGCCATGGCGCTCAACTGGGATGAGCAGGCGCTACGTGAGGTAGCAGGCAGAATACAGAAGCGGCTAGCAGATATCCAGTTGGAGGCCCTTACACAGTTCATCAAGGCGCGGCCACCCGGTATTGTGGTAGACGATGCAGCGATTAACAGTGGAGCGACGGTCGAGCAGATTTTTGAAGTGATCACGAATATCGTCTATGGAAAGCGCTATAAAGCGGATTGGATCGCTGAGCGCAATACAAACGCACGCAATGATCTGCAGAAAGCCCTTGCCGATCCCAAAATAAGGGCAGAACTCAAAGAGCAGGTATCGGGTCTGCTCAGTGAGCGAACCGACCTGGTGCCGGCTAATGAAGCGATGCTTAAGCGAGGCGAGTTTGCTTCGGCTTATCGCAAATTTCTGGAAGATCACCGGGCAGATCGACTCAAAGCGCTGAAAGAAGATGCCTGGACGCGCATATACCGGCTGTTCGACTTGCCGGAAGCCAATTATCCACTGTATGGATTGATCGATCCATACCGGCGGGGCTACTTCCTCGCCTATGACCTGCCTGCATACGAGTTAGACCAGATGAAAGAGCTGGCGCTGGCCGATCTCGCCGAGCTAGAGCAGCAGGCTAAGGCAGCAGCCTCAGGAAAGCCAGGGAAAGCGAGGCAGGGGAAGCTGGAAGAGTTGCAGGACGAGATAGAGGGATCAATTGCTTCACTGGATACCGCTTACCTGGTTGATTACCTCAAGCGCAATCTGGAGGTCTGGGACAGCCGAGCAGAGCAATCGTCGCTGGCAAAGCCCGTCGTCCCTGTAGATTTTCAGGCCAGCCTGCGCCAGTATGCTAACGCCAAAAGACAGCATGAGCAATGTTGCTACTGTGGCAGTCCGCTGAAAGCCAGCGAGTGGATGGCAGCGCAGGTACCGGCCAGTATCGGCGTACAAAGTTTTTCCAATCGTCTAGAAGGAGGTAGTTCGAGGGAACCCAAGCGCAATGTATGCGATACCTGCCGCATGCAGTTCATCCTGGAAAAGCTGGCCTGGCGAAGCCACCGGGATAAGCAAGGGGCGGAGCAAACAACATTCTACCTGCACCTGTTTCCTTTCGCGTTCTTTACAGGGCCACAGTTGCGAGCATGGTGGCTGAGCATCGAGCGCCTGCGCGATAGCGATCATACGGCGTTTTTGATCGACACAAGGACCTACTTCCGCAAGCTGGAAGCCTCCCAGGGGGAAATTGATATTCAGGGTTACCGGGTCAGTGTAAACGGGCTGGGATTGCCCACTTTTTCGGAAACGCTTAGCAACACGCCTGTTTTGCCGATCATTGCTCCTGGCGAGAATTACGGTTCGCAATTCCTGCTGGCTCTGGAGAAGGCAGTTGTGTTGACGCGCTGGTTCGACTGTCGCGCCATTCTCTCACGTTCACCTGTACCTCCACTTAACCTGGCGCATGAGTACATCGACAAGAAGCCGGTTGTACTCATGGTGGAGGGCATGCCGCGTAACATGAGCTGGCTGCTGCCTGCAACCAGTCTCGATGCAGAAGGAGTACAAACGCTCTGCCTCAAGTTGAGTTTCCTGCACCAGATCACAGAAAAACTCTACTATAAGGGGAGTAATAGCGATGCCGTGCCTCACGATTTTGCAGTTGCTGCGGCGGATGATCCGCTGGCCCTGTACTACGAGGCAGACCGCCTGATCGAGAAAAAAATCGCTCAAGAGAAAGGCTCCCTGGCAGCTTCTCCAGAACAGCAGGCCATCTACCTGAGTCGCCAGATAGGCCCTTTATTGCAACAGCTCATACAACAATCTTAGACAAGGAGGACATGAATATCCATGCAAGAACTTCGTGCACTTGCCAGTTATGCTGCCCAGAACCACATTCAGGGCACATCGTTCAAACGGAATTCCCTGCTCAAGCCACTCGATATCATCTTGCAGGAGCTGGATCGCTGCCCTGATCCAGATAACCCTGACGAATTAGAGCTGGTACGGGCCGGGACAAAGGACATGATTTTTGAGCACCTGGAAAGGATCGCTCAAACCGAGCATAAGCCCGGTCGTGCCAAGCAGGAAAAGGTGAACCACTACGTTGACCTGTTTTTTGATGGCGTGCTGAACAAAGCGCATCACGGTAAAGTAAACAGGCTGCTTGGCCGGGAGCGCTTGATCAGGAGCGCCTATCTCTTCTACTTTCGCGAAGCGATTCCTCAACGAGCGCCAGTCGCCCTGGCTGTTGGTGCGGCGGATACAGATACGGATAACGAATACGCGGAAGACGAAGAATAGCAAGTAGACCGGCAAAGCCATCTTGTTACAGTAAACACAAGTTAAAGAAAGGAACACAACGATGAGCGTTATCAGCAATTTGAGCGTATTGAACGAGTATAGCCAGTACCTGCTACCCAGGTACAGCAACTTCCCGCAGGGGCGCTATGCCAGCCTGTTGATTGTGCGGAAAACCGAGTCGGAGACGATCTTCCGTACCGAAGGAAGCGGCGAGGGACTGGTCAAAGAGACGGTGATCGCCGGAATAAGGAATAGCAGGCCAATACGCCGCGTCGTGATCAGCAAGCGCAAGCAGACGGCGGTAGAGCGCAGGGTCGGGCGCGAGATACTGCGCGAGCATAATTTGCTCAAGACCGGGGAGAAGGGACAGATTTGCGCCCTCAACACGAATGCTCCATGTGGTCAATGTATCGACTGCATGCTTTATGGCTACGCAGTTGGCGGCGGTGGAGCGCAAAAGAGCCGCGTGATGACTGAAGATGCCTATTCCATAGGGCCGGTCGCACAGGTGACGGACCGTCGCACATTTAATGCAACCTTTGATAACGGCACGATGCGTAACCCCTTCACAGGAGAAGCTTCTGCCTCCATTAATGAAGACGAGTTTGTGCTACCTGAGACGCATTTCCTGGATGTCGAGACGCTGAAAGATGTCACGATTGGCGAGTTGCAGTATGTGATCGGGAATGTTCTGAGGAGCAGCCGCTATGGAGCCATCAGCAGCCGCATGGGCAGGGTGCGCAATATGCTGGCCGCAATAGTGTTCAGCGACGCGGAGATATTCTCGAACCTGGAACTGACACAGTTCGTCTATGACCGGCTGCTTGGTGATAAGGATGAACTTGACTTCCCCTTGCCGGATGATGTTGTATTTGCCGCTGTGCATGAGGCGACCGACGAATTGTTACAGCAGGTAGTCAGTCGCACACCTGTCGTAGTACGAGGAGAGGCACTGGAGCGTGTGCGAGAGGAGACCATTGCGCTCTATCGAGACACCGACAGCGTTAAAGCTTTTCTGGAGGAGATTGAACAGGGATATCCTGTCTCCAGGTAACCAGATAGGAGGCCGAAGGGTATGGCCGTAGAAATTTATCGCGCCGATCTGACGCTGATGGAGCATACCTACTTTGCCAGCCGGGAGGTGGGTATCTACTATGAAAGCGAACCGCTGATTGGCAATTACGCGCTGGCATACGCACTAGGGCTGTGCGCGGCGCCATATTACTGGAATGGGCCACCGCGCTACAAGCAAGACCTGGGGCCGCTCAACAGCAATGGCATATATGTCACGCCGGGCACATTTGCACCGGATGGCTTGCGCTATGCGCTGAGCCAGTTTAACGCCCAGACCGATACCTACTTCTTTCGCTTCGATCAGAATGCTATCGGCACTGATCCTGCCAAGAAAGCCAGGGCGGCGAACTTTCCACAGAGTGGCAAGATTCGTATGCTGGGACGTGAGAGCCAGGCTTCCTTTTTCCTGATCAACCTGCAGGAGAGCGAGTTACGCCTTCCCTCTTACATTCGCCTGGGCAAGTTCAACAGTAAAGCCAGGCTGGTGTGGGAAAAGCTGATCCTCAAGACGGTAGAGCCGGTGGAGCGAGAGGAGCTATTCCTGGATTACCTGCTCAATGCGGCAGATCTGCCGGCAGATGTTGTATCCGGCCTGAGAAGTTTCTCAGTCTACAATGTCTATCCTGCTCCACTACTCAGTCGCTGCCATCTGAGTGGGAGCTTCTGGCATTGCGCAAGCCATGCCGGGGAAGATATGTACGTGCCTGTAGGCATGCGCTTTGGCGTAGATACACTTGATTGAGGGAAAGGAATCCTCACATATGTTCACTTTCAGATTGGAGCCCCAGTACGAGAAGGTCTGGCTGGGCGAGAACCCCTCGCCCGCTACCTTCCCACAGGGGCGACCGCCCCTGCTTCACCAATGGCGCACTTATAACGCGGAAGAACCATTGATCGTCAATACCTACAACACTGGAACGGGCAAGACGAAGGCGGCCCTGCTCCGGCTGCTTAAACGCGCCAGGGACAAGGGATTTCACCGGCTGGATAAGAGCGAGGATAACGCTCTTCTAATCGCTCCCACCAACGAACTGCTGGCGCAGCATGCACGCGACGCAGAGGAATTTTGCCGGCAGAACGAGTTGCCCTACCGGGTCGTGCCTATCAGTCGAGCCGACCTGGACAACTACAAACATATAGAGGGTTTTAGCGAGGCCGATTTGCGGCGCGGCGCGGCTCTGCACTATCTCATGCAAAATACCCGCCGCCTGGACAGCGATAGCAGTAAAAAGGCCACGCTGTTTGTGGTGAACCCGGATATCTTCTACTACGCGCTCTACTTCTGTTATCGCAAGTTCGACCGCATCCCTCTGTTCCAGGACATTTTGACGCAGTTCAACTACATCATCATTGATGAGTTTCACTACTATAGTCCCAAGCAGTTCGCCAATTTCCTCTTCTTCATGAGGCTTTCGCAGCATTACGGTTTTACAGGCCGCCAATTCTGCTTGCTGACTGCGACGCCAAACGCGCGAGTGAAGGAATATCTGGAGAGGTTAGGAGTAGCTATTGCGTGGATTCAACCAGAAACGGAGGGAGACGTTGAAAATACAGGGGAGGTGTGCGCCCTTGCTCCCGTCACGCTGGAAATATACAGCGAGCAAGAGCTACAAGATGGTCTCGTGACGCTTGCCAGGCAGAAGCAGGAGGATATAGCGACATGGCTAAGCAACGGCGAAGATGGCGCCATTATTTCCGGCGCTTTATGGCGCATCAACCTGATCTATGACAATCTGAGGCACAGGCTGCCATATGATATCATGGGACGGCTGACGGGAGCGGAAAGCCGGACAGGGCGGGCTGAAGCAAAGGTTAAGCATCTTATCCTGGCAACGCCCACCGTCGATATCGGCTATAACTTTGATCGCTTGAACAAGACGCGCCAGAACATCGACTTCTTGTTGCTGGATGCTCGCTCCAGCGATGAGTTTATCCAGCGGTTAGGAAGAGCAGGGCGCGTGCTCAGCAAGGAGGAGCGCGATATACCGAGCCGCGTGCTGGCAATAGTCAACCAGGAACTTTACAAGGCCTTAGAGCCATATGCAGGGCAATCAATGGATCGCATGGCGCTGCGCGAACTGGCAAAGTCCCATATGCCTGACCGCCATACGCTTTATTCGTACATCCAGAGCGGCGCAATAGCCGAAGCATTCCTGCCCATTTATCGCCTGGAGGGTATGGCTTCCGAGGCCGATAAGCCGGATATCGAGGCGCTTTTCGAAGAGGTCAAGGCCCTTTTTGCGCCAGAGGCAACTTTCAGCTATAAAGCGATGCGCTGGAACATTCGCCATTTCATAGAGCAGGATACGTATTATGCAGGCATAGAAACCTTCCCTGCCGAAATGACGGATTGCTTGCATCGCTGCAAGAAAAGGCTGATGGCAGAACAAGAACATGGCAAGCGCTGGAAAAATCCAGAAGAAGCCTACGAGTGGCTCCAAAATGACTTGCGCGAATACGCCGTTGAGAAAGCACGCTTCAGCTTTCGCGAATCATTTCAACCTCCCCTGGCACTGGTAAGTGACTCGAAGCGGCTGCTTTCAAGCGATCGGGCGACCTTGTACGATGCTCTTCATATCGCGAGAAACTACCGGGCAACGTACTTTGCATCCGCCAGAGAATGGGAGCAAAAAACGCTTTTACCTCTGCCAGAAGGTGCTGGCGAGGCCGTCATCTACTGTGATCTTATCGAACTGCGCGAACCAGATGAACGCATCCGGGTCGGGCTAAAGCTATTTGTGCCTGACTACCGGAAGATGGAGTGGGAAGAGCATTTTGTGTACCGCTCGCGCGAGAGCAAGCCTAGCGCGCTATACGGATTGGAAGTGATTGCCATCAACACTGACCGCCCCTTAGATGAAAGAGTCCGGCACATGTTCAAGGAGCGATATGTGCCTGCTCTCGTAGCTGCTGATGGGAGTCGTACAGCTTCTCAGTTGTGGCAACTACAGAAACAAGGGCAAATCTTGCCCTATGAGTTACATGTTACCTTCGATGACCTTCAAAGCGCGAAGTATTTTGCTGTGCTGGGAACAACAGCCCTGCTGGCCTGGGCAGAAATACTTCCCTTTTATCGCAAAATGGACGAGCGAAAAGTACAGGCAGAGGATAACGATCCGATGATCTTCTAAGAAGGGAGCTTTTATTTGACACAGACAGCATATTCAGCAGTATCTTCTAGCAGGCAGGATCGCGGTGAACTTTTCTCCATGCTGCTGAGGCTGCACCCGAAAGAGCCAGGGATGGTGCAGCCGGGGGCGGGAAACCAGGTACAGGCGGCGTTCCTGGATATGGTGCAGCAGAGCGACCCTGCGCTGGCCGAATGGCTGCACGCGCCGAACCAGCGGCGACCCTATACACTGAGCCTGTTGCAGGGGTTCAACCACCTCAAAGAGGCGCAGGTGGAGGAGGCTATCGTGAGAAATCAGGGAGTGCAGGTGATGCCAGGGCAGGTCTACTGGCTGCGTATCACTATGCTGGATGCCAGCGTTTTCGGCTCGTTTGCCCGCTACCTGATTGCTCACCCCCGCGATCTCACTGTGCGTATCGGAAGCGCGAGCTTTGAGATCAGTCGATTATTGTGTTCACCGGAGCAACAAAACGCCGCTCAGTCATGGGTAGCCTATTCGTCCTTTGCCGAGCTATGCGCCAGTAGAACGGTACAAAAGCATTACCACTTTGAATTTGCTACACCAACGGCATTTAGTATGGGGCAAAAACAATGGGGGAAGCAACTTCACCTGTTCCCAGAGCCATTACTGGTATTCGAGAGTCTCGCCCGGCAATGGGATCTCTTCGCTCCTGCGAGCTTACGCCTGGCAACACAAAACCTCACCGCTAAAGATATTGCAGCATGGTGCGAAGAATATGTGATTGTTTCGCGCTATAGCCTGCACACCCGTTATATGCCCTCAAGCAGATTTGGGCAATCAGGATTTCTCGGCGAAGTGATCTACGAAGTGAAAGGAAATCCTGCTGCGCCCGAGGCCTGCTGGCTGACGCCCCTGGCACGCTTTGCGCTGTTTAGTGGCGTGGGGTATAAGACGACGATGGGTATGGGGCAGGCGCGCTGCACCAATATTGCCGATGCGTCTCCGGCAACCACCATAACTGAGGAGGATGAGCATGAGCATGGCTAATGGTGCAAAAAAGCAGGGCAACCGCAAGGGTTGCCCCTACCATACTACGAACGGGCCTGCGAAGCCGGTGTATAGTAGTGGCAGGGCTTGCCCCTGCCATAGTTCCCCAATCTATTCGCTAACCAGCCCATTCGCCAACACAGGCCCTTGTGGCCGCCCATCCGATTTCATAAAGTTCACCTCTACCATGACCATAGTGAGGTTCCCTTATGAATCCACTCAGTGAGCTTGAATCAATCCCGCTCTCATACCTGAATGCCCTGGAGTACTGCCCGCGCAGGTTCTATTACGAGTTTGTCGAGGGCGATATGCTGCAGAATGAGTTTGTGCTGGAGGGGACGCTGTTGCACCAGCGAGCAGATGAGCCGGGGCAGCATAGGACTGAGGATGGCGAGAAGCAGATCAATCACCTGTACCTGTACAGTGAAAGGTTGCGGCTGTCCGGCTTTGCTGATGTGGTGGAGGAAGAGGAGGGCTTGATTGTGCCGGTCGAGTACAAGCACGGCAAAGAGGGAAAGTGGCTAAACGATTATATACAGTTGTGCGCGCAGGCGCTATGTCTGGAGGAGCGCATGCCAGAGCGAGCGCCTATCCCCTACGGCTATATTTTTTATTATGGCTCGCGTAAACGTTTGAAGGTAGATTTCACCGAGGAACTGCGAGCCAAAACGCGCGAGGCTATCGATCTCGCCTTTGAAGTTTCGCTTCGCAATACGCCACCGCCACCGCTTGAGGGCAAGATGGCGGCTCGCTGTCGCGATTGCAGCCTGCGCCCGCTCTGTATGCCCGATGAAGTCAGGTTGTTACGATCGATGTAGTGCTCTGTCAAGCTTCCTGTGACTGGTAACATGTAGTGGCCTCCCTTGTAGGGGCCAGGCAACCATCAATCACATGCACATTGACAGAGTAGTAGGGAGCACGTATGCCAACGCTTTATTTGAGTGAAGACCACGCGACTGTGCGACGCGATACAGAAGATTGCCTGCTGGTGCAGATTCCCGAACAGCGCGGCGAGGGAGGGGTCGTGCTGGTGCCGGCTTCTAAGAGAAGAATACCTTTGATCAAGGTGGACGAGGTGATCGTGATAGGTGACATCACCATAACGGCTGCCGCGATGTATATGTTGCTGGATAAGAATATCGAAGTCCACTTCCTGGATGGCATTGGACGCTTCAAGGGGCGGCTGACGCCGGGATTGCCGAAAAATTCGCTGCTGCGCCTGGCCCAGCACCGCGCCCATAACGATATGTGTAAGCGCTGCGAACTGGCCCGGCGCTTCGTCACCGGCAAGCTCTCGAACCAGCGCACGATGCTGCAACGCTACAATCGCCGCCAGGGCGATGCTCTTTTTGATCAAGGCATTGCCCTGCTGACCAGCAATATCCGGCAACTAGCCACGCTTTCTACAACAGTAACGGCACAACCCCAGGTACTTGCCAGTGGCGATAGCGGGATCGAAGGGACGCCGCTGGAGGCTATTCTGGGCCTGGAGGGTTCGGGTAGCGCGGCCTATTTCGAGTGCTTCGGCCATATGCTGGCAGATCGCGAGCAATGGCCTTTTGCCGGAAGATTCAAACGCCCACCCACAGACCCGGTGAATGCGCTGCTCAGCTATGGCTACGCGTTGCTGACCGCCCATGTGGGCAGCGCCGTTCAAATAGTTGGCTTTGACCAGTTTGTGGGCTACCTGCACAGTTCCGTCTACGGGCGGCCCGCCCTGGCGCTTGACCTGATGGAAGAATTCAGGCCGATCATTGTGGACTCGGTCGTGTTGACGCTACTCAACAATAGGATGCTCACGAAAGATGACTTTCACGTCGATCTGGGGGCGTATCGCCTTAAGAAAGAGCCACGCAAGATCTTCCTGAAACGCCTGGAGGATCGGCTGAACGAGGAAATTACCCATCCCATCTTTAACTACAGGGTCACGTACCGGCGCTGCATCGAGATGCAAGCGCGGCTGGTTGCCAAGTACCTGACCGGGGAAATTGCTGAATATCCACCATTTATCACGAGATGAATAGGCAGGTATACGATGCCAAATAAAACGATGGCGTCCGCCCAGACAACGTGTTATGTTGTCGCTTACGATATCCCTGACGATCGCAGGCGCACACGCATCCATAAAATTCTTTCGGGCTTTGGCACCTGGACACAGTATTCGCTCTTCGAGTGTTTTCTCTCGAAGAAGGAGTTTGTGCTGCTCAAAGCAAAGCTGGCTAAGCACCTGGAAGATACGCAGGACAGCGTGCGTTTCTACCCGCTTTGCGCCGCCTGCCTGGATAAGGTGGAAACGGTGGGAGGGCAGCCACCAAGCGAAGATAAGCTCTATATCGTTTAGCGGGGTAGTGGCTGTTCTGACACATCCTCGTCGAGTTTTCTGGTTATCGCTTTGCCCAGCAGGCCTTTTCGACTGTATCCCAGCAAGGATAGGAGTGGCGATGTCATCATGGTTGTGAGCACGGCCATAATCACCAGCATGGCAAAGAGGGTTGGCGAAAGCACCCCTACATCCAGGCCGATGATAAGGACGATAAGCTGAATCAGCCCGCGCGTATTCATCAACACGCCGAGGCTAAAGGCTTCTTTCCAGGAGTCTCCGAATAAACGGGCGGGAAGTGCGCTGCCGGAAATCTTGCTAGCGCAGGCGACAAGCAGTACCAGCAAGCAGATCAGCCACAAGGCAGGGCTGCCTATTAGCCCGATTTGTGTGCGCAAGCCGGTATAGACGAAGTAGATGGGCAAGAATAACAGGCTATTTGTCTGCTCGACGCTGCGTATAAACTCAATGAACTGCGTTTTACGGGGCACGATAATACCCATGAGGAAGGCGCCAAAGACAGGATGAATGCCAATAGCATTGGTAGCGAAGGCAGAGAGCAAGAGCAGGATCGTGGTGAGCGCCAGGAGCAGCGGCTTCGATGGGATGCGCCGGTCTGCCAGGAGCAGGAGTGGGCGGATCACAACGAGCATAGCCACAATAAAGAGGAGCGTAAGCCCTACGGTGAGCAGAGCTGAGGCAGCGCCTCTGGCTTGAACAACGGCGATGACCAGCGCTAATAAGCACCAGGCGATGATATCATTGACCGCAGCGCAGGTGAGAGCAAGCGTGCCAATTCTGGTGCCCAGCATATTCCGTTCGGTGAGGATGCGTGCCAGCACGGGAAAGGCAGTGATGGCTATGGCTGTGCCAACCAGGAGCATGAATGAGATCACGTCAGTCTTTGAGCCAGCCATGCCGGGATAGAGGAAGTAGGCCAGCGCTGCCCCCATCGCTAAGGGCAGAGCAATACTACTTAAGGAGACGACGAGAGCCTTCCGGCTCTGGCGCAGCATCGTGGGCGTGTCTATACGCGCTCCCAGCGAGAACATATAGAGGATCAAGCCAATATCGCCTAGCGTCTGGAGAACCGGCAGTACGCTGATCGGAAAGAGAGTTTTTTCGACGCCGGGCAAGAGCGCGCCCAGCAGCGAAGGGCCAAGCGCAAGGCCTGCCAGGATTTCCCCAATGACCCATTGTTGCCCGGTGCGCTGGCAAAGATAGCCAACAAGCTGAACCGCTATCAAAATGACGATCAACTGCACCAGGATTTGGCCGGTGAGCATACTGCCTCCTGCATTGCGCCGTACTAATGAAACCTGTGCTGAGAGAAAGCTAGATCGGTGCCAGGGCCAGGGTTTGGAACTATGGCAGGACTGAGATCTATGGCAGAGGTGCCACGGAGTGGCGGAGCTCTGCCACTACCATACACGCCAATGGACCCTGTAGCGAGAGAGAGCCAGGCTCCCTCGACGTACATACATATGTGAGTCAAGTATAACATATGCTGAGGGCGGCTCACCGTGAACAACGAGGCGCTGTTTTTGTGAAGGTTGTTACACTGTTATGAGGTGATCATTATGCCAAAAAGCCTTCGCATTTTCTTTCTCGTCCTGCTGGTAGTCGTTCTGGCGGCTTGCACACAAGCAGCACCTTCCGGTGGTCCGGTTCGATCCACTCTAGCGCCGGCTACACCTACACCTCATATTTCCTCGCCTTTGATCGGGACATATACGACAACCATCACGTCGCGGGATGTCGCCGGTCATCCTGAACTGGATACTGGCTTTATGAAGGAAAATGCTGGAGGTATGGCCTTACGGGGAACATGGATATTGATCTATCGAAGCGATGGCATATGGATTGCCCAGGATAGCGCCGAATGGGGACGGCAATATATAGGGACGGGCGTCTACAGCATTAGCGGGAATCAAGTCACACTACTGACCGATTCCAAGTGCCTGGAGTACTATGTGCCATTGTATGGGACAGATGCGCAATCTGCCACATACACATGGCAGTTAAGCGGAAAAACGCTGGTTTTACGAACGGCGAGGGATTTGTGTCTTCCCCGTGAAATTGTCCTGGCCAGCCATCCCTGGACGCGCCTGAGTTGAGCAGCCTACGTAAATGAAGATGAACAACATAAGCCACCAATCAACTGTAGGGGCCGATGTATCGCGCCCACCGCCGATTGATCGGCCCTGGAAGCGGGCGATAGCATTGGTAAGTTTAATAGTTAGAGTCCATATATGTGGATCAGGGTGACCGCAAGGATCGCCCCGGATTGTTGAGGCAACCATGACATGTTCGCGAGAGGTAGGCGCTGTGCAAATATCACGCAGAGCCTCTCGCAAACGCATAAACCGGCCACTGAGGCTTCATGAGAGGGATGCCTTGATAGGTTATGGAGCGAAAAAGAGAGCTGGAAGACCCAAAAGTTTGGAACCTCTCGCAAACACTAGCATTCTGCAGCTTGACATGCTATACTATAGGCGAGACGTCGGAATAGCCATTAGCCCGCTTGAGGGATTGAAACTTCCGCTTCACCCATGGCAAGCAATTGAGCGAGCATGTCGGAATAGCCATTAGCCCGCTTGAGGGATTGAAACTATCACCGCCAAAG
>CADDZH010000105.1 GCA_902812455.1 Chloroflexota bacterium
GCAACTCTATTCAGTAGCTACGGGCGACGTGATCCAGCAGGGCGGCTGCTTTGGCCCCGATGAGCGGATTGCCACCGATCACGGCTTGATACGTGCAAAAGAGCTGGCAGATCGCCTGGAAGCAGGTGAGTATATACAGGCCAAAACTCACAGAGGTACTCGTCCATTCACCTCCGTGTTCCGCAACGGCATTAAAGAACTCTATGAGGTAAAAACTCATCGTGGCTACCGCGTTCGTGTGACCCTGGATCACAAGATGGGCGTACTGCGGCGTGGCGAGTTCACAACAGTTCCCTTACGCGAACTCCACGAAGGAGATGAAATCTTGCTCTTGCTAGGCAGCGAAGAGAGAAACGAGCCGCCGCTTGTGCCACTCACCGCAAGCCCATATAAGCGCTCCAGGATGAGTACAACGCTTAATGAGCAAGTCGCATTACCAACACACCTCACGCCTGATCTGGCCTACCTGCTTGGCTTCTTCTATGGCGACGGTCATGTGATGCAGGGGAAAAAAGTTACGTGGCAGGATGAAAAGGGCATTTCTTGCAGCGTAGAGAATTCACGTCCCGACATTCAGCAGCGACTCGTCACCCTGGTAAAGGAACTCTTCGGGTTGGAAGCAAAAGTTTATCCAGGTGGTGCATGTACAAATATTGTAATCTTTTCACGTCTGCTGGTAGAATGGCTCCAGGAAAACGGCTTGCTCAAGCAGAAAGCCGCTGCAGTCCGCGTCCCTGAAGCCATCTTTCACTCGCCAGCTCCGGTGGCTGCAGCATTCATAGGTGGCTACTTCGATGCAGATGGCTGTGACCGGGGAAGAAAGGGCGGATACGGTTTCGACAGTGTGAGCCGTGAGATGCTGGAGGACATCCAACAACTTCTCCTCTCGCAAGGTATCGTCTCTCATATTGCCACTCAGGATCGTACTGCGCAGGGATGGGCATCCATCCATCGATTAATGATCACGGGCGCGCAGTTCAGGGAACGTTTCAGTGACTTCATCGACTGCCAGAAAGACCAGGAGCATCTGGGATATCGCAGCCATGACAGCAATTACCCTATGGAAGTATGGCATACACTTGGTATTCCTGGTCGCTTCTATGCTGGTCTGTTTGATGCGACCAAAGAGCGAGTATCGCACTATGCACTTATGCGTGTCCGCGATCGTGCTGCGCCTTCCGCTGGCGCAGGTATGCTGGAACGGCTTGACGCATTGCTGAATGTGCTGCCAGATACTATCTTCTCAATCACGCCTGTTGGACCATCAGATGTATATGACTTTGAAGTCGATGACGTACATCTTCTATCAGGCGGCGGCTTCTACACCTCTAATTCGCGGCGCGGAGCTCTTATGCTTATGCTTGACGATAACCACCCCGACATCGAGGAGTTCATCACGGTCAAGCGCACCCCTGGCAAGATCGAGCACGCCAACCTCTCAGTCTGCGTCTCCGACAGGTTCATGGAGGCCGTCAAAAACGATGAGGACTGGGACCTCGTCTGGCAGGGCGAAGTGAAGAAGACGGTGCGCGCCCGCGACCTGTGGGACTTGATCTGCACCTCGGCCTGGGAGTCGGCAGAGCCAGGCGTGGTGTTTATTGACAGATATAATAAAGAATCCAATACATGGTATTATGAATCGATTAAATGTGTAAATCCATGCGGTGAGCAAGGCCTACCGCCTTGGGGCGTTTGTAATCTTGGCGCCCTCAACCTCTCGGCCTTCGTGAAAGACGGGGAGATGGACTACGAGCGGCTCGCTGAGGTCAGCAAAGTGGCGATGCGCTTCCTGGACAACGTGATCGATGCCAACGAGTACTTCATTGAAGAGAACCGGCAGGCGCAGCTCGGCACGCGCCGCACCGGGCTAGGCACGATGGGATTGGCCGACGCGCTGATCAAGATGCAGGTTGCCTATGGCAGCGAGGAATCGGTGCCGGTGATCGAGCGCATCTACACGACCATCCGCGACGCCGCTTATGAAGCCTCGTCAGACATCGCGGCGGAAAAAGGCTCGTTCCCCATGTTTGAGCGCGACAAATACATGCAGGGACGCTTCATCAAGCGCCTGCCCAGAGTAATCCAGGAAAAGATCAAGAAACAGGGGATTCGTAACGCCGTGCTGCTGACACAGGCGCCGACGGGCACAACCAGCCTCTTTGCCGGCGTCAGTTCGGGCATCGAGCCGGTCTACGACTTCGCGATGGTGCGCCGCGACCGCACGGGCGAGCATATTCTCTATCACCCGCTGCTCCAGGCATGGCGCGATGAGCACCCCAACGAGCCAACGCCGGACTACTTCGTCTCGTCCAATGACCTGACGCCGGAGGAGCATGTGCGCGTGCAGGCTACCATCCAGCGCTATACCGACTCCAGCATCAGCAAGACCGTCAACGCTCCCAACAGCCACACGGTTGAGCAGGTGCAAACGCTCTATCGCCTGGCTTACGAGATGGGCTGCAAGGGCGTTACCTATTACCGTGACGGCTCGCGTGACGCCGTGCTCACGCGCATCGAGGACGAGAAGAAGACGGCAGAGGCTGAGCAAACCCAGGCCCAGGCGCCGCTGATGGAACCGATCACCTCGATTCACCAGGGCATTAAACCGGTACCGGAAGTCTTGACCGGCTACACTCGGCACGTCAGCGCTCCCGAAGGCAAGGTGAATATCACCATCAATAGCGACGAGCATGGGCCGTTCGAGGTATTCGTCAACGTGGGTAAAGCCGGGAGCGATATTAGCGCGCTGGCCGAGGCGCTGGGCCGCCTGATCTCGCTTAACCTGCGCATCCTCAGCCCGCTCTCGCAAATCGATCGCATACAAGAGATCGCAGACCAACTGCGCGGAATTGGCGGCAGCCGCTCCGTTGGGTTCGGCATGCAGCAAGTGCGCTCGCTGCCCGACGCTGTCGCCCATGCACTGGAGATGCATATGGAGATGCTGGAAGCCGAGAAGGAAAAGGCTGCCTCGAAGGACTTGCAAAGCTCACAAAGCTCGGAAGAAAGCTCAACAAGCACGCCCAACGAAAGCGGGAGTGGCTTTGGCAATGGCACATATCCTGAATCTTCAGGGCCAATCAGCCTAAGCCACCTGAGCGTGACCGGCAACCTCTGCCCGAAGTGCGGCTGCAACACGCTCGTCTACGAGGAGGGCTGCCGCAAGTGCTATAGCTGCGGGCACAGCGAGTGTTAAATTAGTGTAGCTAGTACGGCCTTTTGAGCTGCTCCGGGCTGAAATAGACCGCGATTCTACATACCTACGCTAGGGGAGAGGCTGGGGACGATTGCGGGATGAATGAGGATCGCCGTGCTGAGCAAGATCAGTATCACGCCAACTGCACGGCAAACACTATGCCATAACGCCAGATCTTCTCTACAAAGATGGCAATGGCGAATGCTGCCATCAGCGCCAGATTCATCATGCCGAGCCCAAGGAGGGCGAGCATCAGTGCCCAGCAACAGCTATTGCCTGGTGCCTGGAAGGCTTTGCTGCTGCCCTCAATGCAGAATCGTGAGCCTTTGGCCGGCACCATACTCGGCCCGCGTTGCCCAATATTCCCACATGCGCTCCAGTGCCTGCGGGCTGAACATCAGTTCCGTCATCGCCCTGATTTCGCCGCTGGAGAGAAAACGAAGTTCTCTCGCCTCCTGCGTTCCAGCTAACAGGTGAGCCTGCATCAGTAGCTCGGCGTTCGTCATCAGGCTGATGGCCACCTGCACCACGCGCTTGATTGTCGCTTCAACGATCACTGCGCCATGGCTCGCCAGCAGGCACGCTCGGCCAGCACCGAGTCGCCTGGCCAGCGACGCCCCGATCGCATTGTTGACGACCAGCATGCCCTCCTCCTGCGGGAAATCCTCCCGGATGTCCCAGAGCGGCACTTCTTCGCCTATGGTCGCACCCACGATCCAGATGGGTTTGAGGGGCGCTCCCGTCACGGCGAACGGGATGAGGGGACGGGCGTGGCTGTGGCAGACCGCCTGGACATCCGGCCGGGCCCGGTAGATGCATCCATGAATCGTGCGCTCCGCATACATGGTGCGACCGCGCTGGTCAAGCGGGTTGCTATCCAGATCGAACTCCATGATGTCGTCTTCGCTCACCAGCGCCGGACTGCGTGAGCAGGACAGCAGGTAGCGGCCAGCGTCCTCCGGATGGCGCAGGCTCACATGGCCCAGGGCATCCACCACGCCCTCGTGGCCCAGGATGCGATTAGCTATGACCAGCTCGCGAATCGCTTGCTTGACGCGTTGACTCTGCTTGCTCATACAAATACCTCCATCGCTCAAGTACTACACCCAGGCCCAGCAGGGTGCGGCGCTCGCACTTCGCGGTGCTCTCCGTCAGATGCTGAGGCGCCTGCCGACCGCCAGACATTATGGTAGGCCGTCATCCACCAGGAGCCACGCTCCTTCACGAGCACCAGCAGCAGGCAGGTATGCAGGGCGCCATCGGGCCCCGCTTGCACGCCTGGCGGCGCCTGGAGGCCAGACAGGCTGGCGTCGATATCGACGACGGCCACATCCGGGCGAATGAAACGCAGCTCCCTGGTAGTCAAGGCGAGCGCGGTTCCCTTGAAGATTCCTCGAAAGACCTCCTCGTGTCGGCGATTGAAGGCCTCGCGTCCCACGTAGAAGCTGCCATTGACATTGGTAAAGGTCCCCTCCGCCAGGTAGCGCGCGCCATAGGCTTGCGCGTCGCCGCGGTTCCATGCTTCAGCCAGCTCACTCATGAGCTGTTGGATGGCAGCTTCGTCAGTCGTTGCCATGTCAGCCTCCAGTCCATAAACAGAGCGAAGTGCCTACAATGTGTAATAAACAAAGATGAGTTTCACTTGAAAATATACCCGATTTGATGGCAAAAAACAATCTTCCCCCGTGGAACACCAGCTCTTTGGCCCCTATACCGCCTTCGTCGAGGTCTCATGGCCAGCAGCGACTAGCGACATGATCGCATCTCGCATCTCTTTTCTTGCCAACTTGTTACCATTTTCATCCACAGCAGAAAGCAGAATCGAGAGGATATCCCCAGCATCGTGTTTACCAGCTAGCCGCCGTTCCATCTTTTTTTCTTGGTGGGATTTTTCACATGTTTTATCGCTCGATATCCTTTTTAGCCGAGTGCTATATCGGCGGAGCGGAACTGGAGCAGGCCGATGATGAGCAGTGCGATGCCCACGCCAGCCATACCCAGGAAGTTGGTCCAGTTCATGCCCTGGAAAATTGGGTTGCCATAGAGGTGGAAAATGGAGAGTGACATCAGCCAGCCTGGAAACTGGATATTCCCTTCGAGCGATTCTTGCAGGTAGGACAGGACGAGATAGGCGGTCACGATGCCCAGCACGGCACCATAGCGCAGCCGCCCGGCCAGCGCATAGACCAGGCCCATCGTAATCAGCGCCGGAGGGAGCATACTGAAGCTGGCCGCGAGCAACCTACCCTGATCGACGTTCAAATTGAGGAGCTGCGCCCCAATGGTGAGAGCGAGCCAGGTCAGAACGGGAGCTAGCAAAACTATGAGGAGATTCGCGCCGAAGCGTTCCAGCAGGACCCTTGGTCGCGATTGTGGGGTGCTGAAAATCAGTTCCAGCCGGTCGTTTTCCAGGTCCAAAGACCACTTCAAGGCCAGAGTCAGAGCAAGGATCACCACCAGCGCTGGCACGAACGCGAAGACCATGGTGCCCAGCAATGCGGCATTCGTGTTGGTGGGGGTGTCATACAGGTAACCGGCAAGCCAGGGCGTCTGCTGCACTGCCTGGTTAAATGCCTTCTGGAAGGCGGGAGTCACCCACAGCAGAAGGGCACAAAAGGCCACGATGCCGAGCAGCCACCAGAAGGCCCCCCAGCCATCTGTGGAGAGTGTGTGCAAGCCGACGGTGCGCGTGGAAACTTCCCGCTCCGCCCGGCTCAGGCTGCGCAGCGCCTGTTGCGCACTGCTGGCTCTCTCGCGCTGCCACTCAATTGCAGAGCGGCCTATATCGCGCCTGGCGAACAGGATGTTACTGCCCAGCAGGCATAGCACGGCGAGACCCAGCGGAACCAGCGCCGCCAGGGGCTGGTCAGGGAAACCGGGAAGGAGCGGGCGATTGAGATTGTAATAATAGAACGGCGAGAGGTACTGCACCCAGGCGCCGCTCAACACTCGCCCGGCCATGTTCAGAACCACAGACAAGATCAGCACGCCGCCTGCCCAGCCTGCGGCCGCGCGCCGGCTGGCAGTCATTTGAGAGATGAGCAGCGCCACCATGCCAAAGGAGAAGGCGAGCAAGACCAGGTTCAACCCTGCCAGCAGCGCCCTGGCAACATCGACGTGCCCACCACCAAGAGCGGCTTCTCCTGCCACAACACCCAGAGCGAACAGCACAGCGATCAGGAGCAGTGCGAGCAAGAGCGCACCGGTCTTCTCAAGCAGCAGGCGAGTGCGTGGCTCTGGTGTAGCCAGTAGCACATCCATTGTGCCGTGTTCCTCCTCCCCGCGCACCAGGCGAGCGCCGGCCAGGATGGGCCAGATGCTGAGTAAGATCGGCCAGGCGGTTTCCATGTAGCGAAAGGTGATATACCCCTCGGGTGTATTCATCGCATAGGGATCGCCCCAAAAGCTGAGGATTTTCACTAAGCTGGTATAGGCTGTCACCACCGCAGGTGTGGCCGTGGCGAAAACTGCGACCATGAACAAAGCTAATCCCAGGCCCCAGGCCAGCACCGGTATCCGGTAATCTCGAAGCGATTTACTCAAAATGCTGCGAAACATGGCGTTACCTCTTCTCTCCGGCAAGCGCTGGTGGCTGCTGCTGGGCTTCATAGAAGCGCAGGAAGACTTCTTCCAACGTTGGCTCGTGTGTCTCAATGCCGGTTGCGTCATGCTGGCTGGCGATGTGAATGATCTCCGTCAATTCGCCCTGAACGTTCAGTTGAAGTGTGTGGTCATCCGCTCCTTGAGCCACACCGGTCACACCAGCGACATGTTTGAACCATTCTACAGAAGCAGGGCCAGGAAAGCTGATCCTTACATCGTGCTGGTGGATATCTTTGAGCGCCGAGACATGGTCGATTCTGATCAATCGCCCTTCACGGATGATGGCGACGCGGTCGCAGGTATGCTCGACCTCAGGCAGGATGTGTGAGGAGAGGAAGACCGTGCGTCCTTGAGCGCGGACTTCGGCCACCATTTTATAGAATTCCTGCTGGTTGAGCGGGTCCAGCCCTGATGTGGGTTCATCCAGGATGAGCACGCGCGGCTTATGCATGAAGGCCTGCACCAGGCCCAACTTTTGTTTATTGCCATGCGAGTATTCGCGAAACTTTTTGCTCGGATCGAAATCTAGACGTTCAACCAGCGCACGGATATAAGCCTGATCGACACCACCACGCAAATGGCCCAGGTACTCGATGATCTGTGCGCCGCGCAGGCCGGGGTCGAAGGTGAACTCGCCAGGCAGGTAGCCGACCAGTTTCTTGACCTCGGTGGACTTTGTCCAGCAATCCAGGCTGCCTATGGTAGCACTGCCGCTGTTCGCGTGCAGCAGACCCATCAACACGCGCATGGTGGTGGTTTTACCGGCGCCGTTGGGGCCCAGGAAGCCAAAGACCTCTCCTTCTTCTACCTCAAAGGACACATCGATAATGCCACGCTTACTGCCGTAGCTCTTGGTCAGGTTCTCTACTTTGATAATAGCCTTCATGCTTCCTCCTTCTGCACGCGTTCTTTCACTGCATCTATCAAGCCATCAAGGAGCTGTAAAAAGAGCGCCTGCACTTCTCGTACTTTTTCAACTGGAACAGGTTCATCCGGCTCGAACGTGCGTCGTACCGTTTCTGCCGCCATTTCCGCCAGTTCTTCCAGCGAGGACGTGTATCCATCCGGCAAGAACTGGTCAGCCATCAGGTAGCCCAGGCTGATCGCCATCAGCATGTGCAGCTCTGTTTGTAAGTCGATATCGGTTCGCACCAGCCCCTTGCTGCGATGGAGTTCAAGGTAGCGTATGGCGAATTCGATCCTTCTTTGCGTCACCGACGACGGATCACTGTACTCCCTGCGCGCCAGCTCGCCCAGCATTTCGGTATCGCCTACCCAGATCGCTTTGATGAGCGGATTGCTCATGCCAATTTGAATCACCTGCTTAAGGAGACGGTGGAGTCTCACGTTTTCCGGATCGCTGAGCACGCTCTGCCGGAAGTTCTCCAGGATATCTATATACTCGCGTGTCAGCAGCGCCAGGAACAGGTCGTTCCGCGTCTTCCAGTGCAGGTAGATGGTACCCTTAGCAACTCCCGCCTGCTTTGCGATATCGTCGATGGTCGTCTTGCGATACCCCCAGCGCTGTACTAGTTCGGCTACCGCATCGAGTATGCGATTGGCCCGTTCCTGCCGCCGCGCTTGCTCCTCCGGCAATATTTCTTTGTTCGTATGTAAACCCGGCAAATCTACCAAGCCCTCTTTCTCAATAACAAGTGACTGAATGACTAATTGAACAAAATTAGTCATTTTGATTACCTGGTCATAATTATACTGATGAGCGGGGAAAAGTCAAGGGTATCAAATAGACTCGGTAATGCGTTGATCCTGCCATAACAGTTGGACAAACGAACCAACGAAAAGCGCGATTCCCGTCCAGAGGATGATTAGAGACGGGAAAAAGCCAAAAGATAGCAGCGACGTGGAGGCGTAGATGCCAAACTTATAATTCGTTATATTGCCTCCTATGTTCAAGATCACAGCCGGAAAGATGAGGGATGAGGTAACCGTAACAATAAACAAGGTTTCTGACAGGGCAATTAAAAAGATTCTTCCTGTCTCCTTCAAAGCCTGTGCTAGTGAATGGCCCTTGATAAATTTCTTGACATTGTGTACTTTGATGAATACGAAGAAAAAGGAGCCAATATAGGTAAACAACGCCAATAAGATCCAGTTGAACAAGCTACTTTGAATACCAATATTCCAGGATTGATCATTGAGCCACAGGGGAAGTAGACCAACGATAGCCGCTCCCAGCAGGCGTGGCAGCAAGAGTTGAGAGTATAACCAGCGCCTGCGTATAATCTGCGCGAAGATAAAAAGGAGGGGTATCACAAGGAAAGCATACAATGCCAGCATAACTATGAATTCCGGGCTAGATAAATTGTGTGCAGGAAGACAGGCTTTCGGGATAACCGGGCCAGGTGTGCCTAGAATAAGAGGGCAGGGCTTTGTTGTTACCCAATGCTGGAAGGCATAAATAGAAGGAATGCTCAATAAGGCTAACTGCAAAAGTAGGTAGAGATAGGGCCTGCGATGAAGGATCAGCAAGAACCAGAGTACAGGGTCTCTGCTTTTAGCCTTGCGCCAGAAATTAGCTGAGCTATCAAGATCATATAGCCGTAAATAGTGATCTGAAATGAGACTGATCACATGTATTAATCGCCTATAGCCATCTTCTTTAACCTGCCCTATGTTCACTTGATGCGGCATCCGTCTCACAGAAATTTCATTTTTGACATCCGTAATAATATCGTTCAGTCTTTCTAGCTTCTGCTCAATAGTCTCAACACCGCTCAAAATTGGCTCAAGATATTCCTTCTGTTCCTCGCTATCCATTTCTTGTTTTACAATGAATGTGCAAATATCGGGCACGAAAGGAATATAGGTGCCAAGGCTGCTGTTCTCTTGCTTTATTAACCTGACTAGTGCTTTCGACAGACCGGTGAAAACTGCAAAAGTTGTTGAATCAGCGCTGACAACATATTCCTGGAAGTGTGAGTAGTTGGTAATGAAGTATTCAATGTATTCAGGATCACTCTTAAGAGCCTTATTGAGCACCACCTGGCCTGTCTGAACAGGAGCCTTATCAAATCCACTACGTGGGGTACGTACCGGGAGTTTCTCCTGGCCAGGATAAGGAAATATCACTTCGTAATACTCACTATTACGAGAGGTAGTGACCTCGAAGTTGAAAAGAGCGTGTTTAAGCTGCTGGTGCAGGCTATTTAAGTTTGCTAAGAAATCATCTGTGGAGCTTTGTTCTTGTAGCTCAGGTTCGCCTTCTCCTGTCCACCAGAACAATGCATGCAATACATATAAGTATGTTGGACGGGCATCTTCATCAACTTGTATGTCGAGTAGCTGGGGTATGGCTGCAAGCAGATCATCCAGCTCGTGAGGTTGTGCCTTGCGTAAGTATTTGAAGCGAATGTACCAACCGGCAATAGTATCTTGCTCGCTGGGCAATTCTTCTAGATGAAAAATTATGCCGGCACCATCCTTAATTATAACGGAGGTAGTAGTGCCGGAGGGATCCTCTTTCTGGCTAACCATGAACTTCATGCTGCTTCTCCAGCGAGCCACTAACGAATGCCGAATTTGCGTAAATCCTCATCGGTAATGATAAGGGGTGGTTTAGTAGCCTTTGCCTGTCGCTTTTCGCCCGTCTCTGTGGATTGCGGTGCGTCATCGGAAGTATCTTCCTCTCGATGCGCCTCTAGAATTGCCCTAAAATCATCTGCTCCGACTGACACGGCCTGGGTTTTGAATAGAACTTCTTCCACTGCCATGTGCAATTGGGCAATATTACCCTGCCTCCAGTCTGACGCCTGCAAGATCTCATAGATCTCCGGGAGATCGATAAACTTTTTTCTCTCGCTCTGCTTTTTCTGCCGCTGGTTGAATTGCTCCAGGAAAATTTCAAGCAGTAAAGGAATATCATCTTTACGTTCACGTAAGGGGGGCAAGTCCAGAGGAATCATCGCGTCTAGTAGCTCAGGCAGAAATCTATTAAAGATAGGAAAGCCTTTGCGGCTTCTATGAATTCCGCCCATAATACGCACATCATAGTTCCGGTACTTTAGATAATGTAGTAGCTTTCTTTGTAGCCTCTGGCTCTCTTCGTTATCTTGTTTTCCCATCCTGTCAAAATTTGCGATGTATAGCGTTCCGCCCTGCGCTTGACCTAGCAAAGAATCATCATCCGCCTGCTTGCTTGCGGGAAAGAGAGCCTTTTCTAATTCACTTGCTTCTATCATGCCATCAATAGCACGAAAAGGAGCATTTCGCCGGTCGCTATAGTAATGCATCAAACGGGCGGTCAGAGCTTTACCGGTACCAGGTTCCCCATAGAGAAGAACGCCGCGAGTATTCTCAGCAGCGCTGCGAATTTCACGATAGAGCTTGTAGTCCGACATAGCATAGAGAGAATCATCAAATTTGATAATTGCTTCCGGCAAAGTCATAGCATCTTCTTGTGATCTGGTTTCCGTTCTTTCGAGATATAACCTTAGCGCACGCCGCACAATATTCTTGAGTTCATTGGTACTTCCTTTGGAGAAAACATCAAAGGGCTGCAATTTATATAAGTCATCGAAAAGAGGAGTCTCGCCAGAGAGGTCTTTCTCGTGCCATGCGATGTTAGCAGTCAGAGGTACCCAGTAGGAGCTAACAAAGCGCTCGCGATACTGTTGCATGAGCCGGTAGCCGGCACGCTTGTCTTTACGTCCTTTATAGGGGATCTCCATATCAAGCAGGATCAAGAGAGGCACTTCTTCACTCTCTTGAAGGCCACGTTCTAGAGAACGTTGAGCGTTCTCAAAGTCTGAAGCTGATCGAAGCTGAATGCTAAGACCCAGTTCACGTTGAACACGATAGACTATGTCGGTATAAAGTGACTGGTTTTCGGGCTGGTCTTCAACAATCAGGATAGTAGCCACGTACATTTCTCCTTTCTAGGGGCGCGGAAATTTAAATCTAACACATACACCTATATCCTTGCCAGGAATGGGACTGATTACTTCTTGATCGCCACCTACATAACGCATGAACATTGCTGACAAGAACATACCAAGGCCTGAGCCACGTGGCCGGTTGACTCGTACCATACGCTGCAAGTCCTCTAACACATCCGGGTCTAACACCGGCCCATAATTGATGAGGTCGAGACAGATGAATTTTTCGTCGGGATGAGATTGCATGGTTAACTTCTTGTTTTCTGTACCTGGCTGATCAATTGCGCGGAACATATTCTCAAGATGATTATAAAACACTTCTTCGATAACAGCCTGTGGTGATAAGACCATCTGTGTACGAGAGCTATCGGGGATGTCAACCTCCAGCTCCACGGAACTTTTCGCCTGCCTTTTCATTTCACCGAACACATACTCAAAAATATCAACGAGTTCACCCAGTGCTATTGGCGTCTTGTCAGGTGAGCGTTCTAGATATTGCAGTTGTTTTTCCAGGCTTCTGGCTCTACTTAACTGGGTTTTCATAGCCCGTATTTTCTCTTCGTAATGCTCTGGGTCCTGAATAGTCGCCTGCGCCGTAGGAAATTCTTGCACAACGAATTCTGCCACCTGCCGGAAATTGCGGAAGCGATGAACTACCGACTGAACAATAAAGCCGAGAAAGCGGTTCTGATTGTCCTGAATCCGTTCATCCTGGCTAATCAGTGATGAGAGAAAGAAGCTCAGTTCCCGGATGGCGTACTGGCCTGTCTCTTCGATATATCTATTAAACTCCTTCCCCACTGTTTGGGCCAGCGAAGAATGGCTTGATTGAGAAAAGTTCTCTTCGTCGCCGAGCAGAATGAGCAGACCGGATAGGTCGCGCAGGCGCGTGCTTGCAGCCGCTATCTTTTCTGGAATGGGGCAACAAATAACGAGCGATGTAGCAGCTTTTGGATGCGTAGAAGGTAAATGACCACCAAGGGTAGCCGTGATAATGTCCAGGATCACCTGCTGTTGAGGAGTGCTATGCTGGTAGGCAAGATTCTCCAGGGGCAGATGATAAGACGAGAGAAAACGCGCTTCCAGCGTTTCATTGAAGAGCTGGCGAGCTTTAGCCAGTGTAATTATCAGGTAAGGGCGGAGTTCCACAGGAAGTGGCTCCTGCATATCTGCCATACGGTAAACGCAAAGAAGCTGCTCGGATTTGACAGGGAAATAAAACATGTGCAGCCCTGGGTATTCGGCTAGCGCTGGCCCGATCTTCTGTAAGAAGCCCAGGATGAGTTCATATTGGAGCACAAGCCCAGATGAATCCTCTTCCGCACGCTTCCTCCGCCTTGCATCTGACATTTGTATTCCTTCACGCAGCGCTTGCTGTTTATGTGAAAGCTGCTCCTGCATTATATCACCTCTCCTTCGCCTGGCAACAAATCAATGTCTGGTGGACTTTTCCCAATCGCCGGTAAACCCCGCGTACTGCCGAGGTAGTCACGTGCTTTATCGTAGAGCATATTCACATAGGTAAATTGTGCAATCTCCTCAATGCTATTCACGAAGAAGTTTTTCAGTGATTTCCGCACAAACTCAGGCAAGACATTTTTCGGATCGTAGATATAAATGGTGTATCCTATATGAGAAAAGCGCCCAATGGCGAACGTGATCGCCGAGAGCCTCGACGCCGAGGCCTCACCTGTTAAAGCAAGAATTGCCCATACCCGGAATTGATTCATTTCTCTTTCGGTTACATCCGTGCCCACTTCGTCAAATCTGGAGAGGTGGAGGCCGCTATTGTATTTATAAAGGCTACCAGGTACAGCACCAGGATTATCAGCGAAAACCAGCAGGTTCAAGTCGCGCTCTACACCCCTTTCGTACATCTTTTCAAAGTGATAGATTGCCGCAGTCAAAATCTCATCAAAATTATCAGGAAGCGCCTGTTCATTGAGGGATTGTTTGATGAGATAAAAGGCGCTCAAAATGCTGATTGTGTTCTCACGGTCGAGTTTAAAGGATTCCTCAGCGTAAGGTGAAGGCTCATGCTGGTAGAGGACTGATAGGTAAGAGCGAATTTCATCAGGACTGAGGTCCCCTACATCTTTGCGCTTCAATTCGGTGCGTATTTGATACAGCTTCACATGCGCGAGCGCATCCCAGTCCTGGTTCGCTTGAGCGTAACGTTCGATACGAGCCAGCAATGACAGGGCGTTGGCATAACGTTCTGTGCCTATGCCTGCCTCCGCCCGGTAAAAACATAAGTGCATTTCGAGTTCCTCATTGGCACGGGTTCTCTCATTTTCAATGACTGCATCATACAGTTGGAAGGTCTCAGAAAAGCGCTTTGTTTCATTATATATACTTGCAAGACAACCGATATATCTATATCCATTTTTCCCCGTGCTACAGGCAAGCTGCATGTAATAGTCACCCTTCTCTCTATCCTGGACAGATGACTCGTTCGTTCCACTGAGGCTGCGCTCAATATAGAAATGGCCGAAGGCATGGTATAATGCTGCCCTTTCCTCCTCATTTACTTGATTTTGCTCTATAAGTCGCTCTGCTGCCTGCGCGGTTGTAATCGCTTTATCGATTTTTTTCGAGCCTGCATAAGCCCTGCCTAAAGCCAGCAGGGTATCGAAATCATGAGGTCGAAGTCTAAGGGCCTGTTCCAGGCATGCACTGGCCTGCCGGTACTGAAACAGCTTAAGTTGTAATTTGCCCATCGCAAGCCAAATATCGGGATTCTCTGTCAAAAAGGCCTCCGGCGTTTGCAGGTGAAGCTTTAGTTTCTGGGCCGCCAGTTTGTAACCATCCTGATCGGTTCTATCGCGAAAGGCTAACTGGTCGTACAACACACACAGGTTAGCCTGTTCTTCAGGTGTGAGAGAACCAGCACGGAGAAGTAAAGCAATGACTGGCTCCAGGTCTTTGGGCTGCACTGTTCTGCGTTTTTCCTGTTCATCATACCGCACATGTTGCGCATAAGCTGTCTTGTCCAGACCTGTTTCAGTTCTTTGCGCGAAGACGAAAAAATTGCGAGATTCGGCAACATTGGACTTGCTGCTAAGAGAAAATTTTTCCACTATCCGGTATCCAGCGGCCTCAAGCGCCTCTTCCAATTCACCCTCAGCGAAATAGTGATAAAACATTGGCAGCGCGTCGTTTGTTTCCCAGCCATTGCGTGTACCTAGATTGACACCGATGCCTAAAATGCCGCCGGGCTTCAATACTTGTTTCCAGGAAGCTAATAAATCAACCACCAGGGCCTGGGGCACATGGATTAATGCACGTGTGCTCCAGATAGCGTCAAAGGTCTCTTCAGGGGGAAAATGCAGGTGTTGCATGCCCATGTGGAGGAATTTGCCGCCCGGTACACGATTGCGTGCTTTTTGTAGCATTTCAGCGGAAGAATCAATGCCTACAAGCTCAAAACCCCGGGCCGTGAGGAAATTTACTTCCCATCCTGCGCCACAGTTAATAACTAAAACACGAGCGCGCTGCTTGTGTTGCCTTCTAAGTAGTTGTGCGAATGTCTCTAGAGGTTCAGCTAGATTAGAGTCATTGAATTGTTTCTCGTCATCTACTGGGGCCGTATAATCATAAGTGTCAGCGACAATTGTGAGGATCTTATCGAGGTCAATGAGGGGTAATGGAGCATTAACGCCGGTGATGGTTGCTGCCTGCGAACCGTTCACGGAGAGTAATTTGTTCTGCATTTTCTGCCCCTTGCCAGCTATCCGAATGCATTACTCAGTCCAACATCCTCTTCGTGCTCCCCCTTTCCATTGTTCAAGTACCCGCCTGCTCGCACTGAATTATTTGCTATAAAAGCTCAGAAATTATTATACTACATTTTTAATCAATTTGCTATGCTTTTTTCTTTCCTGGCAAATTCCATCTTTATTAGGACGGATTATTGTCACATTTTATGGTAGACTTACTGCAACAGGAGGATGTTTGATGGCTACACCCATCCATAACCAGATCTGGAGCCTACCGCCAAACAATGTAAGGCTTTCAGCAAACGAGGTTCATGTATGGCGAGCCTCGTTACAACAGCCCGCAACCACCATCCACACGCTAGAGCAGATGCTCGCCGGAGAGGAAAGAGCAAGGGCAGCCCGCTATCTTTTTGAAAAAGACCGTAGCCGCTTTATTGTAGCGCGGGGAGTGCTCAGAATCCTCCTGGGTCGCTACCTGGAGACAGAACCAGGCCAGGTGCAATTTTCCTCCCATCCCTACGGCAAATCCGCGTTGGCTTTCCCTACGCGCGAGCCTCCTTTGAAGTTCAACGTCTCCCACTCCCACGACTTCGCGCTCTATGCCTTCGCCTACGCTCGCGAAGTCGGCATTGATATCGAGTATATGCGCGCAGGTATCGATTACGAACAGCTTGCTCGCGTGTGCTTCTCCCCATTTGAGCGCGCCGTTTTACAATCCCTGCCCCTTGACATGAAGCAGCAGGCATTTTTCAATTGCTGGACGCGCAAAGAAGCCTATATCAAGGCGAGAGGGATGGGCCTTTCTCTGGCCCTTGACCTGTTTGATGTTTCGATGAAACCCGGCGAGCCAGCCGTACTCCTCAACAGCCGCGAAGACCCACGAGAAACCACGCGCTGGGAATTTCGAGAACTTCCTGCCTCTCCCGGCTACGTCTCCGCCCTCGCTGTGGAAGGCCACGAATGGCATCTTCGCTGCTGGCAATGGCAAGAGGCATATCTGTAGGTTCCCGATTTATCGCGGAACCCGATTGATTGTGGAGCCCGATCAATCCCACCTCTACGAATGAAACTTTTGGGCGCATGTCGAACGTAATAAGAAACGTAATCAGACAAGAGTTGTGAGAAACGATCAGCATTTAAGAAAGGGGTAGCCATGCAAAAGCGGCAGTTCGGAAGGACTGGCATGCAAACAACACCCATTGGCCTGGGAGCCTGGGCTATTGGTGGAGGAAACTATGAATTTGGTTGGGGATCGCAAGAAGACGAGGAATCTCTTGCTACAATCCAGCGGGCGCTGGAGCTGGGTATTAACTGGATAGATACGGCTGCGGTCTACGGGCTGGGTCATTCGGAAGAGATAGTAGGAAGGGCAATCAAGGAATGGACAGGTTCAGAGCGTCCTTACATCTTCACCAAGTGCGGGCGCGTATGGAATGAGAGAGGCGAGATATCGGGGAATCTGGATGTGCGATCGATACGGCGAGAGGCCGAGAATAGCCTTCGCCGTCTCCAGGTTGATGTTATAGACCTCTACCAGATGCACTGGCCTGATCCCGAATCGCAAATTGAGGAGGGTTGGGAGGAGATGGCCAGGTTGAAGGCCGAAGGCAAGGTGCGCTATATCGGCGTCTCGAACTTTAACGTCAGGCAGATGGAGCGGGTGCAAAGGATTGCGCCTATCGATTCGCTCCAGCCACCATACTCGATCATCAGGCGAGACATTGAAAAAGATATCCTTCCCTATTGCCAGGAGCATGACATCGCGGTCATCGTGTACTCTCCGATGGAGTCGGGCCTTTTGACGGGCAAGTTGACACCTGAGCGTATAGCCAGCCTGCCCGAAGATGACTGGCGCAAGCGCGCCCCGGACTTCCAGGAGCCGCGCCTCTCGCGCAACCTGGAGCTGGTGAGATTGCTCACCGATATTGGCTATCCGCACAATATGCCTCCCGGCAATGTGGCAATTGCCTGGACGCTGCGGCAGCCGGCCGTCACGGGCGCTATCGTGGGGGCTCGCCATCCCAGGCAGGTGGATGAGATCATCGAGGCCGCTGAATTTCGCCTGAGCGAGAGCGAGCTTGCCCAGATCGATAAATTTTTGCAAGAGCACCCGTGAATTGCACGATATTGTTGGGAGCCTCCATCCTTTGGGGTGATTGACGAGAGTGGGCCGATAAATCGGCGGTGGCCACGATCAATCGGGCCCTACACTTCACCCCGAAAGAATGAAGAGCCAGAAGCTAGACAATAGGCTCGAGGTGCTGCTGGAACCACTGGCTGGCAAGCTCGGTCACCCTTTGCAGCGCCTCCTGTGTCTCAAAGAGCTGAGAGACTCCCGCAATAGTCTCTACTCTTTTGTCGGTGTCTTTTTTCGTGCCCAACTGCTTTACTGCCTCCTGGTTCAGTTGGACGGCGTTGCTGTCCTTTTCTCCCACGATGAAGAGCGTGGGAGCCACTACACGCTTGAGATATGCCTGGGCCAGATCGATTCGCCCATTGCCTGCAACAATGGCATGGATGAGATCGGGGCGCAACGCTCCAGCAATAAGTGCGGCAGCTCCCGTTGGGCCGATTCCAAAATAGCCAATGCCGAGGTTATGCGTCTCCGCTGTCTCTGCCAGCCAGTTAGAAATACCAAGCATGCGCTGTGAGAGGATGCTGGCATTGTAACGAAAGAATTCCGTCAGGTCATCTAAGTTTTCATCGCTCTCCGTGAGCAAGTGAACAAAGAGGGTCGCCAGCCGCGCTGCGTTCAGGGCCTGGGTCAGATCTGCATAATGCTCGTCGCTTTCGATATGCCTGCTGCCATGTGCCAGCAATACGATGCCGCGCGCATTGGCTGGTATATCCAGGTAGCCATCAAGTATGAGGGCGCCTGCGGCAATGGGTATCTTGCGTGCATTCCTACGTTTCTCTGATGTATGCTCTATCACTACTGTCCGTCCTTTGTGGAGTATCACAAATCTCTTGTTGGGCCTCATCCTTTGAGGTGATTGATGAAGGTGGGCCGATAAATCGGCCCCTACATTTCACCCAGGGGAATGGAGAGGCGCCTGTTTTGCTACTATTCTTCACGTGGCAATTGCTATATATAATATACGTACAGGTGATAGAAAG
>CADDZH010000106.1 GCA_902812455.1 Chloroflexota bacterium
GAAGAAGGGGGTGGGGGTGCTTGCACCGCCCATGTCAATTCTCCCTCCCAACGAGCCTTCATCATGTCTGTAGTGGCGGGCAGGGGCACTTGCGCCGCCCGCGTCACAATTCCTTCCCAGCAGGTCTTCATGCCAACCAGTTCGGCCACCTTCCTGCTACAGGGTGAACGAAACACCGCTTCCTGTGAGCCTACCTGTAGCACATGCCCATCGTATATAACCACGATCGTATCGGCAAGGCTCCTTGCTTCCTGCGCGTCGTGCGTGACCAGCACGACCGGTATCTCGATACGCTCATGCAACGCCCGTAATTCCTCGCGCAAGGTCTCACGCACTGCGGCATCGAGGGAGCTGAACGGCTCATCGAGTAACAAGAGCTGGGGTTCTACTGCTAGCGCTCGCGCCAGGGCCACTCGCTGTTGCTGCCCGCCGGAGAGTTGCGCCGGATAGAGCTTTTCCATTCCCTCCAGTTGCATGAGCCGCACCAGTTCGGCAACTCGTTGTGCTCTCTGTGTTTTTCTTATAGCCATACCAAAGGCAATATTTTGTGCCACCGTCAGGTGGGGGAAGAGGGCATAATTCTGTGGAACGTAGCCCACGTGCCGTTGCTGTGGAGGGATGAAGATTCTCTTATTGCTATCATGCCAGGTTGTGTTTCCGAGCGCTATATGGGCGTGGTCAAGAGGGCAGAGTCCGGCCAGCGCTTGTAATGTCATAGTTTTGCCCGCTCCCGATGGCCCGAAAAGCACTGTCAGACCGGCAGGTACAGCGAACGAGATATCAAGGGTAAAGCCGGGTAATGTCCTTTGCGCCATTACCGACAAGAACTGCTTTGCTGGCGCTTGCTCCTGCGAGCCTGGCATGATAGCCCTGCCTGCTTGCTCCTCCTCGTAGTACCTGGTCGTCATAAGCGCACCTGGCTTCCTATATATCGCTGCAAGATGAAAATCAGGCCAATCACGCCCGTGCTTACTCCAAGTGCCAGCAGTGCCAGCGGTAGCGCGCCTGCAACTCCGGTGCCTGTGAGTTGCACATACGTGTAGACTGGCAGCGTGTATGGATGGTAGGCCATGACGACTGTTGCGCCAAACTCACCCAGCGCGCGCATCCATGCAAGGATAAGTCCTGCGATGATTCCACCGCGCGCCAGCGGCAGGCTTACTCGCCAGAATAGGCTCCAGCGTCTCTGCCCCAGCGTTGCTGCTACCTGCTCCAGCTTCGGATCGAGAGCCTCGAACGCGCTGCGTGCCGCTACTACCACAAATGGGGATGCTACAAACATCTGTGCGAGTATAATTCCCGCCATCGTATTGTCAACTTCCAGGCCCACTGCGCTGAGCGGGCCGCCGATAAGGCCATACGGGCCATATAATACCAGCAGCACAATACCGCTCACCACAGGAGGAAAGACCAGGGGCAGGTACACGGCGACGCTGATAACGCTCTTGCCGGGGAATGTATATCTTGCCAGGAGATAGCCCAGGGGAATGCCCAGCATCCCCATAAGCACGGTTGCTATGGTGGCGCTGGCCAGCGATGTCACCAATGCGCTCACCGCTTCTGGATCACTGAGGGCAGCCGGCACCGCTGGCCACGACACTACAAAAAGAAAATAGATGAGCGGGCCGGCAAGATAGATCAAGAGGCAGATTCCCAGGAACCAGAGCATGAATCCCAAACTGGCCACCGGGCGATGAGGCATCATTATGCTACTTTCGGCCTGCTTCCTGCGCATCTGCCTTTGCTCCTGTAAATCCGCTTCTATACTAGAGTATTAGCTTTGAATATATTGCTGCAACTGGGAAGGAACGGCTCTTGCATCCCCCGATACTTTGATTGTCGTTGAAAGCACGCCGTTGGCCTCCAGCAGCGCCTGCCCTTGCGAGGTTAAAAGGAAATGCACAAAGGCAATAGCACCTGCCCGGTTCCTCACCGTGCTGGGGATGGTGATCGTATACAGGACCGGCGCTCCCTTGAGAACTGTGTGTGTCTTCGGATTCGTCCAGTGCGCCATCGCGTATGTCGATGCCAGCGATGGATCGCCCAGGTTGATCTGCCTGGGCAGGCTGATGTAGGGCAGGTGCTGCTGCTTCACCTCGTTGAGATAGAAAATGCCGGCATCGAGCTGGCCCGCTCCCAGGCGCGCCACCAGCTCCTCTTCGGGAAAGACCTGGCTCGGATTTTCATCGCTGCCTAAAATCTTCTGCGACAGGCCTGGCTGGTGATAATATTGCTCTGCCAACTGGAAAAGAAAGAGCGTGTTATAGCCCTTCGGGTCGAGTTCCGGGTCGGTTCGCCCCAACCGCAAACCTGGTTCTGCGAGCACCTGGTACCAGGGCTTGCTGCCGCTAGCCGCTGCCTGGAAATCTGCTGCAAAGCGACTACTGGGATTATAGCCAATAACCAGCTCGGTGCGCGCCAGCGTCAAATACCAGGAAACATAATTACCGTTAGCCTTCCCCATGAGGAGCTTGTTCACATTGGGATCAGCGCTAATAAAAACATCTGGCGAACGCAGGTGATCCTTGATCTCATTCATGAGCGCAAGCGATCCCTTCCCCTCACCTTCAAATGTATAGCCCGTTGCCTTGTCAAACGCCGGCCCGACCTCGTGCTCCATAATATTCACCAGCGACCCTGCATAGAGCACCGATACCGTCCCCTTGCCTGACGAAGAGGAACCGGACGAGCCACCTGATCCGCATGCGCTTACCAGCACGATCACGAAAAGTATAGAAATACCAAATATACCCCAACGAGGTAATTTCGGAACTGGATCGTCACCCGATGAATTTTTCCGATCAAATAAGGTAATTGAGGAACGAGATCGTACCTGTAGGGGCAAGGAGCGGGGCGGTGTGGTGCGGGGGCCTTGTGCTTGCCCTCGCGCTCGCCCTTTGTCCCAACATGGCCTTTCTGATTCCCGTCTTCTTCGTATGAGACTCAAGGTTACCTCCTCGATCATTGAATATTCATACATTGAGTATAGCCGAAGAAACGGATCAGGGTCAAGTCAAAGAATTGGATTTTGGCAATATGCCGTCAGCGCTCCTAGATATGCAATTGTGGCCGGGAAATATCCTACATGATATCAGTCACACCAATACCCGGCTCATCTACAATGCGCCTGAGCAGCTCGTCGTCATAGTCCCACGCTGCATATTCCTGATCCGTGCCGCGCACAAAATAGGCGAAGAATTCGCTGACCCCATGTCGTGGCGGCAATGCCAGCCTCGCTACGCCCTGTGGAATCAATCCAGCGGTAGCTCTGGCATCAAGCACACGGCGTAGTACTGCAACAAATAATGACGGATCAGTGATCTGCCCGCTGCGCCGCGCTTCTGCGCTCTCTACCTCGAAGAGCGGCTTGACCAGCGCCAGCACCTCTCCCTCTGCTGCAAGAATGGTAGCGGCAATAGGAAGGGCCCGGGTGAGCGAGAGATATGAAAGATCGAGTGTAACGAGGGTAGGGGGAGGATCAAGCGTGGTAAGAGCAGGATCGCCGAGATTTGTTCGCTCAAGATTGCGCACGCGAGGATCGGCCCGCAGGCGCCCAATAAGCTGCCCGTAACCGGCCTCGACAGCATAGACGAGCGAGGCTCCATGCCGCAATAGACAGTCCGTGAACCCGCCGGTGGAGGCACCGCAGTCAAGCGCTACCCTGCCGGTGACATCTATGCGAAAATGCTCCAGGGCAGCTTCCAGCTTGTATCCTCCCCGGCTGGCGTAACGCTGCCTTCCCAGGACTCGCACTGGAGCACCAGCCGGTACGGGCATACCCGGCTTATCGATGCGCTGCTCATCTACCAGCACTTTCCCGGCCATTATCCAGCGCCGGGCCTCGTCTTCGCTCTCAAAGACGCCCCGTTCAACAAGCAGCTTCGCTAATGGTTGCTTTCTTCCAGATCGTGCCATATCTTGCCTCATTTCGCACCTGCTCCACCTCTTTTATCATATTAGTTACCTGTTGGGCAAGATATTTTTTGAATAGATCTATAACAGAGATCGCTCTTCTCGTTCGACCGGGCGCGCCGGATCAGTGCCCCACTCCTCCCAGGAGGCATCGTAGAGGGAAAGACTGCGGTAGCCAGCCAGATACAGCGCAAAGAGGGCCAGGGAAGCCGAGATACCTACGCCGCAGTAGGTGATGATCTGCTGCTCTGGTTCGAGGCCTACAGCCCGGGCCAGTTCGCTTATGCTTTCAGCAGACCGGAAGGTCCAGTCGAGCGGGTCGAGCATCCTCGATGCCTGCAGGTGGATGGCACCAGGAATACGTCCACCCTGCATGAAGCGCCCGGGAGTCACTTCCAGCCAGTCCTGCCCAGGCGGAAACCAACGGCTCCCCTGTGGGGTCCAGATGGCCTGACCGGCGTACTGCTCAGGGGGACGCGTATCAAGCAGCCAGATCTTCCCCGCCGGCTCACTCAACGCGCGTTCAACCTCCGCAGCCGTCGCCAGCCAGTGACGCTGTGGTCGAGGTGTGAAGCAGGCAGGGAGAGGGTGGGCGCTTTCCGTACTTACCGGTCGCCCTTCTGCCACCCATTTGGTCCATCCCCCATTGAGCACGGCCACCTGCTCGTGCCCATAGAAGCGCAAGGCCCACCAGAGCCGGGCTGCCCCGGAGTGGTCCGTCTCGGCATAGGCGACCACCCGCGTCTGGTCTCCGATTCCCACCGCTTCCATTACGGCAGCGAATGACTCAGGCGGCAAGAGCAGATCCCGGATGCCACGCTCATCTGTCCAACTCAAATCGCGGTGCCAATCGAGATGCACGGCCCCTGGCAGATGCCCGCGCTGGTAGAGAGCTCGACTCGTGCCATCGCCACGCCAGCGCGCATCCACGACACGCAGATCGTCATCCAGGAGATGTGCTTCCAGCCAGGCTGTTTCCACTAAGGGGTGCGTTGAAAAATCGATCATCTTTTTCCCTTTACGCGGCTCTTCTTTGGACAGACTTCGCTGTACAGTCCTGCGGGCAGGATGCCGCCGGGTTCTTTATGCCTCAATGTTATAGAATTCCCGGTAGCCGGATTCGACCAGCGGTATCATGCGCGCAAACCACTCCCCAAATTCTGGCCGGGAGAATTCCTGAGCTTGAAGCTGTTCCCAGGCACCGAGACTCTCCACTGTCATCTCGACAACAACGGTGAAGAAGGGCCCACTGGCATCAGTGAGAATGCGTTCCTCTGGCTGCCCCGGCCGCTGCTGGCGTGCCTCTTTGAACAGTGCCACTAATTCATCTCCTCTGCCATACCTGGCCTGGAAGACATTGCGTACCAGTATCACTATCTTGCCTCCTTTCAATCAAATCGACGTTTAGGCTAATGTGGAAATGAGCGGGTGCTTGTACCCAATCAGCTACTATTCAAACGCTGAGATTAAGAACTTTTCGCATTCTGAGTTGAAAACTTGGCAACTGTCTGAACACGTCAAGCCAGTCGATTTTGACTCAGCGTTCTGCAACTTTACCTGCTTCCATCCGTACGATTTCGAACAGTTCGACCGTGAGGATGAGCCTTCTCCAGCTTGCCTAGCACCTGGAGCCACTCACGCACGGGGGTGGTTGATTGTGCCGAACCCATGCGGAGCATAGCAGTCTATTCCATGCCGATCGCTATAAACAACGCGAGTACGCTGACAATGTGAAGAAACAGCGCGTACGGGTAGAGTAGCATGAAGTCCCCTTTCTCTGTTACTCTGTCTCCAAGCCCTCTCGACCAAGGACGAGCAGGTTGCTCCTGCCTGATCAGTGGAAGATTTCAGGCGAGTTAATTCGCGGTCAAGGAGCCGAAGAGCCCGTGAAAGTAAAAGTAGATGCCGGCGGTGAAGTAGAGGGTATTGGGGTCACCGCCATTGCCGCCATTGCCGAAGATTAATCCCCACAGGCCCACAATGTCAATGGGTTTGCCAGTTTTGTCGCGAAGGTGCCCAAGGAACCGACCTGTATGGGGGTCGTAGGCGTTGAGAAGCCCGCTGCCCGTGTTCCCGACAATCAGATCGTTGCTAAACTGCCCGAAATGGGCAGGGGCGATGGCCATGCCCCAGGGGAAGTAGAGCGGGCCGCCTGAAACAACGCGGCGGATCAAGTTCCCCTCGGTGTCATAGACATCGATGTATCCCGTGTTCAGACCGGCGTAGGCGACCCAGAGCTGGCCCCCCAGGTTGGTAATATTGTACGGGAAGTAACCTGCCGGGAGGTTGGGGTCATGGAAGGAGCCTTGCAGGTGGACAAGGGTAAAATGCTGGTCGAACACATCGATGGTTCCGAAGAGATTGGCGGCGTAGATAAAGGTGCCGGAGGCGTTCGTCCCGATAGCAAGCCCCTGGTAGACCGCGGCAGGGTTATTGACAGCAACGATGGCATGCGCCGCGTCGACTTTGGGATTCCACCCTGAGATCACCCCATCGAAACCGGCAAACAAGAACAGGGCAGGGCCGGACTTGTTGCCCCCGTGAATGACAAAGCCGGTCGTGCTGTTGAAGACGACACCTGTCGGTGCCCCGGGATGGGGACTGCCTGGGTTCGATGGGATGCTGACCACCAGAGGCGAGCTCGGCGGATAGGGCTGGCCCTGCCCGTTATACACGGTGGAGAAGCCAGTATCTTCGTCCGCAATCCAGAAAGGACCGCCAGGGGTATATGTTATTCCCCAGGCGTTGACGAGAAGCGGGTCGGTATATCTGGCCAACCCAGGAACATCCGAAACCAGATTTGTCTGCTGGTAGTACCCCGTCCTGCCTTGAGGCCGGCTACTTTTGGCCAGGGCTGGCGAGGAGCCGAAGGCGAACAAGGAGAACAGCAGACCAGGAAGCAAGAGGAAGGTCGTTGTCACCACTAACAGGAAGCTGATATGCCGTTTGGTAAAAGCCATAGTATACCTCCTTCAAGAAATCAATGCTGACGTGAAGAATGCCATGAGCAAGAGAGGCCGATAGTTCTGTTCCCTCTGAGGGGTCTCGGCCTCTCTTCTTGAATTGAGAGCAATTCACACTGCTCTCTCCCTCCTATTTTTCAGTTCAAAAATGATGCCCCAATCGACGGTATCTCCAATGTTCTTAATCTCGTGCGTCACCCCTTCGGACCATACCGTGTCACCTTCCTTGATCGTCACCTCGCGGCTCGTGCCATTTGGGAAGGAGAACAGCACGCGAGCGGTACTAAGGGCATACACGAAATTCGCGGGGTGGGTGTGCATCTCGCTGGTCTCCCCCGGATTGATGCGCACATCAAGCACACGCACTCTGTCATTTTCAAACAGCACTTTGTGACCTGTTGGCAGCTTCTCCATGTTGCTACTCCTTTCGCTTAACCTGTAATGGCTGTTGCTTCATCCGGGCGAATATTCTGGTTGAGCCGGAACAGGTTGGTGGGGTCATACTTGCTCTTCAACGCAACCAGGCGCTCGTAGTTAAGGCCATAAGCCGCGCGGATCCGAGCCTCGCCTTCATCGCCCAGGAAGTTGATGTAAGCCCCATGCATGGAGGGCTCGAGGGCGGCGAACAGGCCCCGTGCCCAGCCGGTATGCTTGTCGTTGTCTACCGGTGTTGGCCACATGCCAATGATATTGACCACGAATCCCTCGTTGCGATGCCAGAAGGCGGTGGCATCTGCGGCCACGCGGTTCATCGCACCGCCAAGCTGGTGAATGTGAATCATCGAGAGCGGTGAGGTGGCTTGCGCGGCGTACTCAATCATCGCGTCGATGGCCTCGTCACTCAGGTCTTGCAGAAAGGCCGCTTTGAAGTAGCTTTGCAATCCGGCAGGCGCAGTCGGATCGTTGGCCTGTTGCAGCGCCGTGTAGGGCAGCGGACCCATCATGTCCATTACCGGCGGGCCGAATTCCTTGAGCGGTCGAATCACCTCGGTGCCTTGTTCCACCTGGCCAGCATAGCAGGCAGCAATACCGATGATCTGGTGTCCTTCAATGGTTGCGAAGATCACAATCGTAGTCAGTTCGTCGGGCGTGGTGGCAATGAAGTGGCGGTAGAACTGCAAGACCTCCCTGGCGCGCGGCAAGGGGTGCGCCACAATTCCACCTACTACCGTTGAGACCGGGTGCAGCGCGAACTCGAACGCCGTGACCACGCCGAAGTTGCCGCCCCCGCCGCGCAGGCCCCAGTAGAGATCGGGATTTTCGCTGGCGCTGGCTCTCACCAGTTGCCCGGAAGCTAGCACGACCTCTGCCGCAAGCAGGTTATCGCAGGCCAGCCCATACTTGCGCACCAGCCAGCCGATGCCGCCTCCAAGCGTGAACCCGGCCACACCGGTGGACGAGATCAGGCCGCCTGTAGTAGCAAGCCCGTACTTCTGCGCCTCCTCGTCGAACTCTTTCCAGGTCGCTCCCGGTTCGACGCGGGCAGTCCGGCGCTCGCTATCAACCTGCACGGCCTTCATGGATGAGAGATCGATGACCAGCCCATCATCGCAGGTACCCGCCCCGGTCACGTTGTGGCCCCCGCCGCGCACCGCCAGCAGCAGATTCTGGTCGCGCGCGAAACGGATGGCCTTGCTGACATCAGTAACCCCGGCGCAGCGTGCTATCAGGGCGGGTCGCCGGTCGATCATACCGTTCCATACCTTGCGGGCATCCTCGTAATCTGTGCCGCCGGGAAGGATCACCTGCCCGCGCAGGCCTGCCCGGAAATCCTGAATCGTGGCCTCGTCAAGCGTAAGGCCGCGAGCTGCTTCGTCCAACATTGTGGTATTCCCTCCTTTTCGCTAGACGTTCCTGCTTGCACCCTGGAAGTCGATGCCAATGCACGGCTCATTCCCAAGCACCCAGGCATCTTCCATTGGGATTTCTCCTTCTCCTGTCACGTGCATGAAGGCGAAGCAAACGCTCTGGTACCATCACCTCACTCCCTATCTCCAATCTGAGATGAGGTAGACACCCGGCCGATTGTACCCAGCCTCATTGGGCCGTTGCATGGCGATCCCAAACATTTCGGTGCGGAAGCCGCTTTTGCGCATGTGACGATACGCCTCCTCGCACCCCATGTTGACTCCCGCAAACACGTGCGACATGCCCGCTGCTTCGGCGAACGCCTGGCATGCGCTCAGTAATTGGGTAAAACGTTGTTCTGCTGCCGGCCCGGGACGCACGGCTCCAAACTTGACATAGCACATCCCACTTCCAGCCTCAGTACCCGCACCACAGTGACAGACGGCAAAACCGGTGAGTTGCGAATCGTCCAGCAGGAGTACGGTATCGCCAAGCCGCTGCTGCTGGACAGCCTGAATTTCGCGCTCCAGATCAAGCCCTTCATAGATGGCATCAGTCAGTACACGGCAGGCAGCGACGGCTGCTTGTTGCTCGCTTTCCTTGAGATCAGAGTACTTTGACCAGTGCGCCACAGGGTTCGTTTGCGGTGTAACCGCCTTTGACATGAGAGGCGTGAGGAAGCGCGCGTAAAAGCCATACTTCTCGTACAGATGGATGTGTTTCGGGCTGTGCGGGAAGGTGAAGAGTCCGGCGTGCCTGGTTCCCCACTCAGAAAACTTCTCCATGACCGGCTGCATGAGCCGTTGGGCAATGCCTTGATCCCACAGATCAGGACGGACCATGAGTGGTCCGAAGAATCCCACCCTTCCCCAGTTGCTAACGATATTGGTTCCGGCCAGTTCGCCATTGACCTCGGCAGCAAAAACCCGCGTCGGATCGGCTTTCCAGCGAGTGCGCACAGCGTCTGAATCACCCGCAAAAGTCTCCGGGTTGGGCAGGCCAATGAATGTGCCGAAAGCCACGCGGAATAGACGATCCGCATTATCCAGTTCGCTTGCTTGAAGGAGACGAATGGTGACGTCTAGCGCATTCAAGCTCTTCTTTTGGGTTGTTGACATGACGAGTATTTCCTTTTCTCAGTGGACTTTCTTTCACAAAACCTGCGAAGGCGGTCGGTCTGAAAAGGAGTATAGCCGGAAAAGGCTCCCTTGCCATTGTGGAAAGTACCAATAAGCGGGAGCAATCAGTACGAATCTTTTGAGGGAGGGTGGGAGGATAGTACGTAGTTTAGCGGGTGGGAAGCAGCCCTTTTTCAACGGCCCAGGCCGCGATCTGCGCTCGTGTCGTAAAGCCTAACTTCCCCAGGATGTTGCTGACATGAGCCTCAGCCGTCCGTTCACTCACCACCAGGGAGGCGGCAATCTCCCGGTTGCTCTTTCCCTGGGCCACGAGTGCGGCTACTTCGCGTTCTCGTGCGGAGAGTCCGCCATACTTGAGGCTTTTGAGCGCCTCCTGTGAAAGCGGCTTTGCCTGTGGGAACGAGGCCAGGGCCGCGCGCAAGAAATGCTCTCGCAGAGCGGTTTCATCGATGGTCTCGGCCAGTTTGGTGATGATCTCGCGGGCCTCGCTCCATTCACGCTGCGCCTGCTCCTCATGTTTGAGCAGGTGATAGACCTTCCCCAATGAGCGCTGGATGCGCCAGAGGATCGATGGCGCCTGCCGCTGCTCCGCGCCCAGTCTGGCCTCCTCGAACGCTTCCGCCGCTTCCTCCAGGCGCATGAAGGCAAGCAGAGCCTCACCTTTCAGGGCCAGCAGGTGAGGAATAGGCTGGGGACCCGCATTACCAGGAGCGGATACGATCAAGTGCTCGGCGATACGTAATGCCACAGCAGCCTCCCCTTGCGCCAGCGCAAGTTCACCCCAGGCGCGGGCCGCCTGTCGTTCAAAAAAGTTGCCTGGTTCCCCATCTCGTGGTATGACGGTTTTGAGCACCGCTTCTGCACGAAGAAGCTCGCGCTTGAGGATGTAGGCCAGCGCCAGGTATGGCATCAGATAGCCGATCCAAATCATCGAGCGAAGCTGCTGCGCACCTGCTACCCCGGCTTCCAGAAAGGCAACTGCCTTATCAGGCTCAAGCAGCAAGAGATAGAGGTGTCCCAAGGCGCCCTGAGTAGCAGCAATCCACTCCTGGTGCTCGATGCTGGCGGCGATACGCAGCGCCTCATGTGCGTGGGCCAGCGCCGGACCGAATACACCAAAGGAGGAGAGTACCCACGTGGTCGCCATTTCGACAAAGGCCTGCCCTGAGAGTGAGTTCGTCTGGCGCGCCAATAGCAATGCCTCTTCAGTATCCTGCACACATTCCTCGCATGTGAGAAGCGCGCTGAAGGTCGTTTCAATCGTCTCGGGAGCTACGTCAAAGGCTCGCGCAGCCAGCACTGCGAACAGTCTTTGCCGGTCGCCCAGACTACGGAAGAGCTCAATCGCTCGCCCAAAGAAATCCTTCACCGCCCCGGCCGGGTCTCCGGTGAAATACCAGGCCATACCAAGCATCTCAAGCGTCTCAGCGATACCCCGCCTGTCGGCTCGCATCTCAAACAGGCGCAGCGCCTCACGAAGTGCCTCAAGCGCTTCCTGAATGTGTCCGGTGTTGAGCAGCCAGTTCCCCAGGCGGTTGAGAGTTTGCGCGCGCAGCGTTGGATCGGCAAGGTCCTCGGCAAGCCGGAGTGCCCGGCGAAACCACACCTCCGCCCGTTCGTAATCGTGTCCGGTCCACAGGAAGCCGATGGCGATCATACTCTGCCATTCCACCTTACCATCCTGCCCGGCGCGCGCAGTGTCAAGCGCGCGTTCATAATCGCCAAGCGCCTGCTCAAAGTCACCCAGCGTTTCATAGGCCTGCCCCCGTGCCAGGTAGAGGAATGCTGGAGGCGTCTGTGAGAGATGATGGGCTGCCTCTATTGCACGCGTGAAATGGTCGATGGCGGCCTGCTGAGCGTAGAGCGAGAGCGCTTTTTCTCCCGCTTCTTGCGAGTAGGCCAGCGCTTGCTCCCACAGGCCCGCTTCATAGGAATGGTAGGCCAGGTCTTCCAGGTAGCTCTCTCGAGCAGTCGAAGAAGAGGCACAAAGGCGCTCCAGGGTGTGGATGAGGCTCCGATGCAAGCCTTGCCGCTCGCGCAGTAGCAACTCGGTATAGATCGCCTCTTGCGTCAGCGCGTGGCGAAAGGCAAACTGGTCTGCTGCCTCTTCTACCACTAACTGGGCGGTCACCACCTCTTTGAGCAGGGCCAGCAGGTGTGCTTCATCGCAGCACATGATCTCTTGCAGCAAGGTGACGTTGAAGCGTCGCCCGGCAACCGCAGCCAGCGTGACGAGGCGTTTGGCATCTGCGCTTAAGTACGCGATCCGTTGTTGCACAGCTTCCTGCACACTGCGGGGCACGGGAGCTTTGCGAGCAGTCAGTTTCCAGGTGCCATCGACAGGCACCAGCTCTCCTGTTGTGATAAGCGATTTGAGGAGTTCTTCGACGAAGAAGGGGTTGCCCTCAGAGCGAGTGTAGAGCGTATCGAGAAGATCGCTGTCGATTCCCTGCTTCAGGTCTAGTATAGCGTGCAGCATGGCTGCAACATCGGTGCGTGAAAGGCGCTTGAGCGACAATTCCTGTGCCAGGCGTTCCCGATCGAGCTCGGCCAGCCACTGCTTCACGTGTGGATGAGGTTCATCACTACGATAGGTGACGAGCAAGAGGAGTGGCACCTGCCGAGAGCTTCGTGCCAGGTGCAGCAAAAATTCGAGGCTGAGGTCATCGCACCAGTGGATGTCCTCCACCACGAGGAACACGGGATGCGCTGCTGCCTGCCCCGTAAAGAAATGCGTCATCACGGCAAAGATGCGCCGCTTCTCCTGTTCGGGATCGGCCTGTGGTGATGCAGGCAGGTTCGCCAGATCAGGGAAGAGTAGGACCAGGTCAGGCAGCAACCGCGACAGCTCAGCGAGTAACGGTTTCACCTTGTCTGTGATGGAAAGCGGGGCTGACTGCGTAAAATATGAACGGAAGAGGTCAAGCAGGGGAGCATAGGGAAACGAACGATCCGTTGGGAAGCAGTTTCCCTGGAAGAGCAGAATATCGTGGGCAGCCGCGTAGGTTTTTGCCTCGGCGACCAGGCGTGACTTGCCAATGCCGGCTTCACCACTCAGGACGATCACCCGCCCCTGCCCGTCAATCTCCTGATCGATGAGTGAGTGGAGATGGGTGAGATCTTGTGCGCGCCCGATCAAGACGGGGCACATGATTGGGGGAGTGAACCGTGCCTCCATCGCCTGCTATCCTCTCGGAAGCTTCAACCTTTCCTTCTGCTACCAGTTTTCTGCTACGAACAAGTCTAGCAGCAATCACAGCAAAATTCAAGTGAGAGGCGAGATGGAAGCCACGTCAAAAATCATTGACAGTTGCCTGAATAGCATAGTATGCTCTTGCATATAGCTGAAGTAAGCAACATTGATATTGACAGAATCAGCCCTGTTCCCTTATTTTTGCTCGGTACACTTCACGAAGAAAGGGGAGTATCGATGATGCGTCAAACGCCAAATTTCCTCGTGGGGTGCCCCTCTCGCCGGCAAGTGCTCCGGAGCCTGGCGGGCTTCGTTATAGCAGCCATGGGTCTGGAAGGCTGTGCTCAATCTCTTTCCTCCTCAAAAGCTCCTGTTTCCACTCCTACCCCTCGTCCTCTTGGAAGTGTCCTGTATACCTACCGTGGGCATACCGGCCATATCACAAGTGTTGCATGGTCACCCGATGGCAAGTACATCGCCTCTGGCTCTGCGGATCAAACGGTGCAGGTCTGGGCTGCCAATCCTGGCGAACATCTTCACCCCTTTATTTACCGTGGTCACACGGCTGGCGTGCAAACAGCGGCGTGGTCACCAGCCAGTAATCGCGTGGCCTCAGGCTCTCTCGATAAGACGATCCAGGTATGGGACGCACTGACCGGAGAGCATGTTGTCGCCTATCATGGGCATACTGGCGCCGTAATGACAATCGCATGGTCGCCGGATGGGAAGTTCATTGCCTCCGGCGGCGCCGATGGCACCGTGAGGCTGTGGGATGTCGCCACCGGCAAGCAGCAGTACGTCTATCACGGTCATCAAGGGACGGTCAACTCGCTCGTGTGGTCACCCGATAGCCGGCGCATCGCTTCTGCTGCTTCTGACACAACTGTGCAGATTATCGATGCTCTGACCGGAAAGCACCTGTATACCTATCGCGGGCATAGCGACAACGTCAGCTCTGTTTCCTGGTCACCGGACGGGAGGTTCATTGCTTCCGGTTCGTGGGACAAAACAGTCCAGGTCTGGACTGCGACGACGGGTACTGTCCTGTATACCTATCGCGGGTACAACGTGCAAGCCGCGCAAGCTGATCCGACTAAGGGAGTTCTTCCCGACCTCATCTTTGCGGTCGCCTGGTCGCATAACGGCAAACGCATCGCAGCAGTTACCCAGGTTTATTGTGGCGATATCTGCGCAGTTGTCCTGGGCTGGGACGCCTATACCGAGCAGCATTTCACGTTCTACGTAGACGTGCCGGTCTTTGCCCTGGCATGGTCTCCTGACGACACGCGACAGGCGATTGCGGAGGTTGTTTCAACACAAGGGCTCCCACAAGGCTCGTCGAAGTCGATAGATGGCCAGTACGTGCAGATAGTGACAGCATGAATCTTTTTCTGTGAGACTGACAAACTCCAATCTGTATTAGGGCCAGTCATATTTCTTATAGCCTAGACACTTCAATACAAATTGTCAGTTAATCCAGGCTCCATATCGTCGAGCACATAGTGCCTGGCCGTCGTCTCGATGGACTTGTGCCCAAGCGCAGCCTGCGCCTTGCGAATATCCTTTGCAGCCAGTTGTGTCCCTACAAAGCGCCTGAAATCATGCGGCTTCAGGTGAGGCAGGCCGCATAGCTTTGCGTAGTGAACGACCACTTTCCATACCGCCGTTTTTGAGAGCGCTTTATTGAGCGGAACCTGCCTCGCGCCAGAAAAACTTGTAAAGACGTACTCAGAGTTAACGGGCTGCTTCGCCTTCCACTCCATCAGCAAGCTGTATGCCTCAGATGAGAGGTAAGCTTTCCTATAGTCAATATCCGTTTTTCCTCGCACCAGCAGCATATGTCCCTCTCCCTGCTTCTTTACCTGCGCCCATGTGAGCGTCGCCAGTTCCTCAACACGTATACCGGAGGAGGCCAGCGTGGCCAGCAGCGCCGCGTCCCGCACGCCCACAAGCGTTGTAACATCCGGCGCTGAGCACAGGCGGCGCATCTCCTCAGGCTCGATACGGGTCCTTGCATGCTGCTTCAGCCGTTTCTTGAGTGCTCGCTGCTTCACGCCCTCTACCCGCGCAAACCTCGCTTCAACGGTCTCTGGAATACGCTCTCTTTTGGCGGCCTCTCGCATCAGCCTGCGCACAGCCGAGAGCATGCGATTGATGGTATTCGGGGACATGGCCGTATGAACCACAAGATGGTCTCGCCACTGCACGAGCGTGCGATCATCAAGCGGGTCGAGATTCGCTTCGAGCGCATAATCCCGGTAAGCCAGCACATCACGCCGGTACATGGCGATGGAGGACGCTGCCAGTTCGCCAGCCAGGACACTACCCAGCTCATCTTCTGAGAACGGGAGATGAGCTGATAGCGGTACTGGTACGTTACGCTCTTCCATATGCTTCCCCTGCCTCTAATTGGTAGTTGGTAAATTAAACGGACATTTACTTAATCACTATTGTACCTACTTTTACCCCTCCTGTCAAGTGCTTCGTCTTTCATATAGTCTTGCACGCCCATCTCCCTTCTACCGAATTTCCCCTCCCAAACGAGGAAATGAGAGAATGTCCTATAATATCAACGGAAGTGATTCCTTTGACAAAAAGCGGGATCGGGCTTGGGCCAGAAAGTGATGACACTCCTAATAGTAATTTGGCAATGGCCGGAAATATGCGTTTACCAAAGTGAAATTTTACTCCCGCTACCATCGTGTCTTGCTTGAAGGAGTCAGCCGCATGAATATATCTTTGCCTGCTCTCTTAGTGATCTGTGGGGCGCTAATTGCCATCGTCCTCATCCTCTTCTGGCATCCCAGTGGTCTCGGCCAAAAGCTGACATACCCGCTGATCGTGACCTCACCGGTGATGTTTTCCGCGCTGATGACCGGTACTGGTATGGGGGCGTCTGTTATAACAATCCCGATGATCCTGCTGTGTTTGTCCCTAAACGCTATGGCCTCGGCTGGACCGTGAATTTCGGCAAACGCCGGGGCAGGCCGTTCCTGATCGCAACGCTGCTGCTGGTGTTACTGCTGGGGATCATTGTACCTGTGCTCATTTCTGGTGGAGCACCCATTGGATGCCACCCGTCTGGATGCCATCCATTGCCATAAAAAGAGATGGGGTAATGTTCGCTGACAAACGGGCATGTGGTTCGCCTTTTATGGCTATATGACTGAGGCTGGTGTGTGTGTGGTGGCGGGTAGGGTGTTTGGGTAGTAAATGACTATAGGAAATCATAGCTAGCTGTATTAAACTTCCTTGAGATACCCTCCCTTTTTACCAGGGTAGTTGATATGCTCATGGAGCAGTTCAGTCGAGTGTTTTTGCAGCACCGCCATGTGAGCACGTTCGGTAGACGTCAACTCGCCAGATAGCCGAGCACTTGTTCTCGCTCATGAGCGAGTCCAGCATCCCTCAACTGGACGACGGCTCTGCCAAAGTGCTCACGGGCTGCGTCCAGGTCTCCACGCTTGCGACAGGCCTGCCCCCAGACCACCTGGGTGTAGGCAGCCTCCAGCAACGCTTCGCCCGATTCCAGCGCCTGCAGGCTGGCCGCCAGGTGTGCCTCGGCCTCCTCCCAGCGCGGCGGGCTCGCTTCAGCCAGCGCCTGCCCCCAGACCCGCTGAGCGAGTCCTTCGCTGTAGACACTGCCCACCGATTGAGCAAGCTCCACCGCCGCCTGCGCATGGAAGCGCGCGTCTTCCACCTGTCCAGCCGCCAACAGGACTTCGGCGTGAGCGGCGGCAAACCAATCCCTCAACAGGAGGCGCTCGCCGAGTTGTTTCCCGAAGGCTTGTGCGTGTGTCATACTCTCAAGGGCCTCCTCATGTTTGCCTAACCGGCTCTCGGCCCAGCCGCGTAAGCCGTAGCCAAGATACGGGAAGACCCAGTCGCTGGCCTGCTGAGCCAGTTCTACCACCAGAGAGCCTTCCTCCAACATGTGGGGGAGATCACGGCCCATGCCGTACATGACACCAAGGAAGAAGTGGCTCCGGGCAATGTTATCGTAGCTGTTCATGGCGTGTGCGCGGGCCAGAGCGCGCTGCCCTGCGTTCAACCCTGCAGTATAGTCCCCACGGGCAGCCAGCGCTATCCCCAGAAAGCCGTGGGCAAAAATCCAATCTGTCCAACTGGCGGTTTGTTCCAGGCGCGGGACAACCGGAACCAGGAGCGCTTCAATCTTGCCAAACTGCCCCTGGCCCGTCAGGACACGAGCGATCTGCACGGATGTGAGCGTCAGCAGTTCTTCGTCGTCCACCTCCTGCGCTTCCACCAGCACCTGTTGGAAAGCCTCGAAGGCCTGGCGCATCGCATGGCGCACAAAGTACAGAAATCCGATCCAGTAATGGACACGAGCAAGGAGCCTGCGGCCCTCGCCGGAGACCGTTCGCGCCAGGCTCTCCGCTTCAGCAAGCCGCCGCAGCAGGTGCTCCGGGCTCTCGGCGATCCAGGACACTCTGACGAGCTTGAGAAGCGTCTCAACCTGAAGGCAGCGGCGGTCCTCGCTGTCCGCTACGTGCGAGAGGGTCTCTAATGCCCGGGTATAGTGCTGTTGCGCTTCTGTACTGGCAAACAGCCGCATGGCCTCATCACCCGCGGCCACACTCAAGCGGAAGGCCGGTTCAAGCAGCCTGGCCATCAGCGCATGATGGGCTAGCTCCGTCACTGGAGCAGCATCACGTTGCAAGACCTCCAGCGCCCGGCGGTGCAGGACGCGCCGCCTTGCCTCTCCTACCTCCGCGTAGACGACTTCCCTGATCTTGTCATGGACGAAGGTGTAGGATGGTTGGCTCGAGAAGCTCTCGTTGTGGCTGGCTTCCAGGAGCAGGCCATACCTCTGCCCCTCGTCAAGCGCACGCAATCCCTCATGTTCCGGCATCTCAGCCACCTGGCAGAGGCGTTCAAACGTGAAGCCGTGGCCCAGCACCGCCCCTGCTGCGAGCAGTTCTCTGGCCTCGGGAGAGAGCCGCGAGAGCCGCGCACACACGAGTTCGCGCACACCTGCCGGCAGGAGCGTGCGCACATGACTTCCTATCCTTGTGGCCTCGTCGAGGTTGATGGCCCACTGCCCGCTCTCTGTCTGACGCAGGGTCAGCAGGCCTTGTTGCAGCAGCGCTTTGAGCGTTTCCATTAAAAAGAAGGGATGCCCTCCCGTCTCGGCAAAGAGCCACTGACCAAAACGTTCAAGAGCAGGGGAAGTGCGTCCATGGAGCGTTGCTTGCGCCTGCTCTTTCTGTCCGAGCAAACAGACCAGACGCATGGAGGCCTCGGCAGAAAGCGGTCCCAGGAGCAGGCGGGCCACCGAAAGCTCCCGCTCCAGGCTCGATAACCAGTTAGAGAGCGCGGTCGATTGGGCCAGCCCCTCTGAGCGGAGGGTCAGCAGTGCCAGCACAGGCGTTCCGCTATCCGAGCAGCGCCGCCC
>CADDZH010000107.1 GCA_902812455.1 Chloroflexota bacterium
AGCTTCGGCAAGCATCCTGTTCAGCGTGCCGCTGCTATACGGTCGCTGCACTGCCTGACCCTCGGCCTGCACAATGCGCGTTTGCACCGCAAAACGCTGCCCGCGTTCCAACTGTGCAAAGGCTGGAAAGCTAGCTATAGCCACAGCAAGCGCTCCCACATCCTGTTCGGTATTGCTGAGTGGCACGATAGCCTGCACCGGCGCGATATGCCGCACAAAGATCGGGCGTCGCTCTGCCGCTTGCCGCACGAGTGCGCTCACATCAGGCGCGCTGCACAGGGCTATGCCAGGCGCCAGCATCTCCCGGTACGCGAACTCTTGATCGAGTTGTTGAAGTTCATCGATGGCAGCATCCAGAAATTCGGGATGTGCCGTTATAACAAGCAGCGGCTCTTGCGTCACAGTCCCCCCACAAAACGTCCTCTCACAAACGTCCCCTTCGGATCGAACTGATTTTTGAGCCGCTGCATCAGGTAGAAATCCGAGCCAGGCTCGCCCCAGACGTTGATAAGCCGTTTGAGATCGACCGGGCAGCGTTCTACGACCAGACTTCCTCGCGCCTCCTGCGCTTGCAGGCGCAGCTCTGCGATGGCCTCGACCAGGCGCGCAGTCGCATCGCCAGGCCGCAGCTCAATGTAGAGAATCCCGTTGCCGGCATGAGCGACGATCGCCGTTTCCAGTTTGTGCCGCCGGCAAATCTGCGCGACCTGCTGGAGATAAGAAGCTACATTCGTTACCAGGATAGCAACCTTACAGGTAACCACTCCCCGCATATGCTCTCGCACCACATCCCAGAAACGATCCTGTGCCTCTCCTGCCAGGTCATCTGCCAACATTGCACCATATTTTCGTGCCAGTAGTCGCGTTTCATCAAGCTGGCGGTCAATAGTTGTCCTGCTTCCCTCAAAATTAATAGCCAGCGTATATCCATCGGTTGGCAGCTTGACACCGAAGAAATCGCTCATATCATTGGCCGCCCCAGCATCGATGAGTTCCAGCGCACCGGGAGTGAGTACCGAGCCGAGCATAGAGATGACCGTATGCATGGCATCAGAAGCGTTCGTGTAGGTAAGCAGCACAGTTCGCTCCGCTACCGGCCGGGGATGGAGCTTGAAATTGGCTTCGACAATGATGCCAAGCGTGCCGAGAGAGCCGATATAGAGCTTGTTGAGATCGTAGCCGGCGACATTTTTCACGACGTTGCCACCGCTGCGCGTGATCTCCCCATTGGCCTGCACGACACGCAACCCTATCACAAGATCGCGGGCGGAGCCGTAGCGCAGGCGTTTCGGCCCGCTGGCATTGGAGGCCAGGATGCCGCCAATGGTTGCCTGCTCTGCATCGGGTGGATCGAGGGCCAGCCACTGCCCCTTTGCTGCCAGTTGCGCCTGCAGGGCAGCGAGCGTCAGGCCGGCCTCGACATGGCAAGTGAGATCCGCTACTTCATGCTCAAGGACTCGCGACAATTTCTTTGTTTCCAGCAGCACATCGATGCCTTCAGGGAGCCCTCCTACGCTCATGCGCGATCCACCGCCTCGTGCCAGCAGAGTAGCATCGTGCTGGTTGGCCAGCGCCACGATTCGCGCAACTTCCTCCACTGTCGTAGGAGTAACAACCAGGCGAGGTAGGATACCATCTACGGCATAATCACGTAGCACATCAGCATCACTTGTTACCTGGGCAGCAGGCGCGTGCTCTTGAATATCAGCTATCAGCTTTTCAATCTCACCCGTTGCCATGGCTCGGCCTCCCACATCAACAAAACTACAACTGTTTTACCTCGACGCAGCGTCCTGGCAGGGGGAAGAGTTTGCCCGGATTGAACAATTGCTCAGGGTTCCATGCCTCGCGTACCTTCTGCATCACCTGCAAATCCGCCTCAGAGAAGATCAGGGCCATCTCGGCCTGCTTTTCTATGCCAACACCATGCTCACCTGTGATCGATCCGCCCACCTCTGCACACACTTGGAGTATCTCGTGCCCGGCCTTGCGTACTCGCTCAACTTCGCCTGGCACCTGCGAATCGAAGAGGATCAGCGGGTGCAAATTGCCATCACCGGCATGGAACACGTTACCTACACGCAGCCCATAGCTGCTACAGATCTCCTCGACGCGCCGCAGTACATACGGAAGGCGCGTGCGCGGTACCACGCCATCCTGCACATAAAACTCCGGGCTGATACGCCCTACCGCCCCGAAGGCGTTCTTGCGCCCTGACCAGAACTTCTGGCGCTCCGCCTCGTCCTTCGCAATGCGCACGTGGCGTGCATGGTTCTTGTTACAGATATTGACAATTTGCTCAACCTGCTCTGCGACGCCCTCACGTAATCCCTCTGACTCCATCAGCAGCACGGCAGCGGCATCCATCGGATAGCCTGCGTGCGAATCTTCTTCAACGGCCTGCAAGATCATCTTATCCATCATTTCGATGGCAGCCGGAATAATCCCGCTGGCGATGATCTCGGACACAGTATTGGAGGCATCATCCATCGCGTCAAACACCGCAACCATGGTTTTGACATCTTCCGCCAGGTGCACGATGCGCGTGATGATCTTTGTCACAATGCAGAGCGTCCCTTCTGAGCCGATCAGCAGCCCGGTCAGGTCGTAGCCAGGCGTATCCTGCGTCCAGCCTCCCACCTCCACAACATCTCCCTCTGGCGTGACAATTTCCAGCCCAAGCACGTGGTTGGTGGTCACTCCATAGATGAGGGTGTGCGGCCCACCAGCATTTTCGCCCACATTTCCGCCGATGGTGCATGAGCGCTGGCTGCTGGGGTCTGGCACATAATAAAATCCGCGTGGATTCAGGGCGTTACTCAGGTGCAGGTTGACCAGTCCTGGCTGGACAACCGCGCGCAGGTTCTCGTAATCGACTTCGAGAATGCGATTCATGCGACTAAAAACAATCACGATGCCGCCATAAATGGGAATAGCTCCTCCGCTCAAGCCTGTCCCCGCGCCTCTCGGCACAACCGGAACGTGGTAGTGCGCAGCTATTTTGACGATGCCCACCACATCCTCGGTGCAGGCTGGCAAGACCACAATATCGGGTGTGCTGCGATCAATAGAGGCGTCATACTCGTAGAGCATCAAATCATAGGGGGTATGCAACACGTAACGCGCTCCAAGCAAATCGCTAAGCTCCTCTACGACCACCGCTTTTTTCTCCGCTGACATCCGCTCATACAATTGACCAGATACAGGAGAAGTTATTGGTGGAGGCAATTCGGTAATGCTCATGGTATGATCCTCCTGAGAATAGATAGAATATGCCTGAGCTTGACCTGCTCCGGTCAAGCTTTTCTTTTGGTAGAATCATACCATGTCAATGAAGCAATGAAAAGACAAAAATTCCCTTCATAAGCCAGGGATACATTATGCTGGCCCGTCTCTATGGATTCTGATCCGTATCCTCAACCACATCGGTTTCAGTAATAATGGTCTCTTCCTGCTGCACAGGAATATCTGGCTGTGCTACCCCTCCTGGCTGGGCATAGGAGCTGGAAGGCTCCGGTGCCTGCGCTGTTCCTTCTGGAGGCATGACCGGGTTCTCTGGCCTGCCCGGACTTTCTGGCTCCATGACCGGGTTAAGTGGCCTGGCCACCCCTTCCGGTGTCATAACCGGGTTCTCTGGCCTGGCCAGGCCCTCTGGCGGCATCACAGGATTAAGAGGCTTTTCCGGGGCCTCAGGCGGCATGACAGGGTTCTGAGGTTTCAAAGGGTCTTCTGGAGTCATGGGAATGTTTCTAGTGTCCTCTGGCTCGGGTTGTGTCAGCGGGTCTTGCATATGCTTCCTTCCTTTCTAGTTCAGGTAAGCCTGGCCCCCACAAAGGAGGCCATTCTATATACAGCACGCAATGGGAACGCCAAAAGTGCACGGAAATCCTCTTTAACAAGATCGTAGCACGATATACATTAAAAGTCAATGCAAGGCTTCTCTAAATAAGCGTATGGTTGCGTCATTATTAAAGAGTTAGAGACGAGGGGTGAAAGGGATACTTCAGTTGCCGGAGATATGAAGGAGTTGTTGCAGGGCTTGAACCAGGGTCTCGCCTGCCGTTTGCAATTCTTCACGATGGTGGAGGGACAGGTGCTGGAGCACCTCTTCGCCGCGAGGGGTGAGCCTGACCATGACGCGGCGCTGGTCAGCTTCGTCGCGGCTGCGTTCAATGTAGCCTTTCTCTTCGAGGCGATCAATGAGTTCAACAGCGCTATGGTGCTCGATTTGAAGACGCTCAGCTATTGTGCCAACGGTTGCCTGCTTGCCATTCGGTAAGCCCTTCACGGCCAGCAGTAATTGATGCTGCTGGGGTTCAAGCCCTACACTACGTGCAGCCTGCTCGCTGAAACGCAGGAAGCGCCTGAGCTGGTAGCGGAACTCGGCCAGAGCCTGGTAGTCAGCGAGCGAAATTTGATCATTGCTTTGATTACGTGCTTCCATATTAATAAGTAATAGCAGGGCAGAGCTAGTATGTCAAATTTCTTGACACACCTTCGGGGCGCGTGCTAGCATCTCTTAAGAGAAGCTAAATGCATTAACCTATTTTCCTGCCTGAATAGAAGGCGTCGAGTATTTACGATCATTCATAAGGAGAAGCCAGTGAAAATTCACGAATACCAGGCCAAAGATATCCTGGCGCGCTATGGCATTCCCATCCAGCCGGGACGGGTAGCGTACACGCCGGAGGAGGCCGAAGCGATTGCCCGCGAGCTAGGCGGGCCAGTTGTTATTAAGGCGCAGGTATATGTCGGTGGACGAGGCAAAGCGGGTGGCATCCAGTTTGGGGACACACCGGAACAGGCACGCGAAGCGGCAGCGCGTGTGCTGGGGATGAATATCAAGGGGCTGGTGGTGGAAAAGGTTCTGGTGGTCTCGAAGATAGACATTCAGGAGGAATACTATCTCGGTATTACTATCGATCGCAAGGCGCAGGCTCCCGTTGTGATGGTTTCAAAAGAGGGTGGTATTGATATCGAGGAGGTGGCGGCGAAATCGCCGGAGAAGATCATCAAATACGTCATTGATATGCGCTGGGGCCTGCGGCCATTTGAGGCGCGGGATATACTGGCGCAAGCCGGGCTGCCCCATGCAGTGATTGCCAAAGGCGGGCCTATTCTGGCTGCGCTGGCGAGAGCTTTTATCGAGAGTGACGCCAACCTGGCCGAGATCAACCCGCTTGTGTTGACGACCGATGGGCAGGTGCAGGCAGCCGACGCGAAGATCGTGCTCGATGATAACGGATTGTTCCGCCAGAAAGAATACGCTGCGTGGGCAGAGCCTGAAGAGTCCAACCCATTAGAGTACGAGGCCAAGCAGGCGGGCCTGACCTACGTAAAACTGGATGGGGACATCGGTATTATCGGCAACGGCGCAGGACTGGTCATGACAACGCTGGATATGGTGGCGCGCGTTGGCGGGAAGCCGGCCAACTTCCTTGATATCGGCGGGGGCGCAAAAGCGGAAGTCATGTACAAAGCATTGACGTTTGTAGCACGAGACCCGCAGGTGAAGGGTATCCTGGTGAACATCTTTGGCGGGATTACCCGAGGTGAAGAGGTGGCAAGAGGCGTCATCATGGCGCAGGCTGAACTGCCGAAGGGAATGCCGGTTGTTGTGCGTTTGTCTGGGACAGGCGCCGAAGCAGGCAGGGCCATGCTGAAGGATGCAGGTCTCGATTGGGGTAAAGATATGCGCGATGCCGCCCAGAAGATCGTGGCAGCGGTTAAGGCGCTTGAATAGAGCAAACAAAGGGAAAAAGCTATGAGTATTCTGATGGACGATTCTACGCGAGTGATCGTGCAGGGGATCACCGGGCGCGAAGGGCATTTCCACACGCGCAACATGCTGGCCGCCGGAACAAAGGTTGTGGGGGGAGTGACACCAGGGAAGGGCGGAACAGAGATAGAAGGCCTGCCTGTTTTTGATACGGTTGCGGAGGCAAAGGCCGCTACAGGTGCCAATGCGAGCTGTATTTTCGTGCCGGGACCCGCTGCCGCCGATGCCATTATGGAGGCAGCCAGCGCGGATATTCCACTGGTTGTCTGTATCAGTGAGTGGATTCCCGTGATTGATATGACTCGCGCCGTGCTGGTGGTGCGCGAGCATGGAGTGAGGCTAATAGGACCGAACTGCCCAGGTATCTGCACGCCGGGGTACGGCAAGATCGGCATATCCCTTACCAGATTTTTACTCCTGGGCCGATCGGATTCATCTCGCGCTCCGGCACGCTGACCTATGAAGTCGTCTCGCTGCTTACGGAGGCCGGCCTTGGACAGTCCACCTGTATAGGCATTGGCGGTGATCCCATTATCGGTTCGACGTTTGTGGATTACCTGAAGCTTTTTGAGGAGGATACTGGAACAAAGGCAGTGGTGCTGTGCGGGGAGATTGGCGGCAGCGATGAAGAGGATGCGGCTGAATTTATCAAGACGATGAGCAAGCCAGTTGTGGCCTTCATCTCGGGACGCACCGCTCCTCCAGGCAAGCGCATGGGCCATGCCGGTGCAATCATCTCCGGCAATACTGGAACGGCGCAGGGGAAAGTGGCCGCCTTGCAAGCGGCAGGCGTCCCGGTGGCAGATACGATCTTCGACATCCCTGAATTGGTTAAGAAGGAGCTCAATACATTATAATTAAAAATATGACTACGGCCCTGGTTTATGACCCGATATTCCTGGAACATATAACGCCCCGCAATCATCCAGAGAGGCCGCAGCGCGTGGAGATAGCGATCAAGACGCTCGAGGCGCTGGGATGGATGGAACGCGAGGGTTTGGTATTGCTCGCGCCGCGTGCGGCTACTGAAGACGAACTGGCGGCGGTTCATGATCGCGAGTACATCCGGCAAGTCAAGGAGGCGGCGCGAGAGGTTGCCGAAGAAGAAAAGCAAGGAGGTCCGCGCACGCGCTTTTTTGCCACAGATACATACATCTCGGCAAAGTCGTATGAAGCGGCCATCAAGGCAGCCGGCGCTCCACTGGTGGCCATTGATGCGATCATGAAGGGCGAGGTTGACAATGCCTACTGCCTGGTTCGCCCGCCCGGCCATCATGCTGTGCATGAATCGGCCATGGGCTTCTGCTTCTTCAACAACGTGGCAGTAGCCGCGCGCTACGCTCTTGAGCGGCATGGTCTCGAGCGGGTGATGATCATCGACTACGATGTGCATCACGGCAACGGAACGCAGGAGACGTTTTATAGCGATCCGCGCGTGCTCTACTTTTCGGTTCACCAGGCGCCTTTCTATCCTGGAACGGGGCAATACGATGAGCTTGGAGAAGGGCCAGGACTCGGGACAACGATCAATGTTCCGCTCCCGGCAATGACGGGTTTTGAGACATACGAGCCGGTTTTCCGGCAGGTGATGGCGCCTGCTGCCGACCGCTTTGACCCGCAATTGATCCTGGTATCGGCAGGCTTTGACGCCCATTGGGACGATCCACTCGGCCAGATGAGTCTTTCCACGGCAGGCTTTGCGCAACTCAACGGCATCATCATCGAACTGGCGAAAACACTGTGTAACGGGCGGCTCGTGATGGTACAGGAGGGCGGATACAGCCTCGAGGCCATGGCCGCCTGTGTGGCGACGAGCATAAACTGGCTGCTCGGCGACGATGCGGCGGTGGATAGCCTTGGGCCTGGCCCAACCAGGAACTGGCGCGTCAACACCGACGTGCTCATCGCGGAACTGCGGCGTGTCCATAACCTGAAAGGATATCGCATGAGGAACGCGCCGAAACCCGATATTGAGCGCTTACGACGCGAAGTGAAGGGGCCAGATGCATAGCGCAGACGCGAGGAAATATGGCACGCAGCACTGAAGATATCCGGCTATTGACAGGCAAGGACATAGCGCAAGTTACGCGCCTGCTTCAAACATCGGAATATGCCTACCAGCGATTTACGCTGGATGAATTGCCAACCCTCCTTGCCCATTACCCGGCTATGGGCATATTCAGTGGCCCATCCCTGCGCAGCTTTCTCCTTTCGCAAACGGTCAATCCCCCTTCTGCCTGGATAGGAGGCTTTTGCGTCAGTTGGACAGAGAGCAGATCATATCTCAGGTACCTCTCTACGATGCTCGAACACCTCGAACCGGTGCTGATCAAAAAGGGTGCGCGCTACCTTCACTACTCAGGCAATGACAGGGAACAGGACTGGCTGCGCGAAGTGCTGCTGACGATGGGCTTTCTGCCTTATCGTTTCCTGTATGCTTACGACAAGTTCGATTACGATGTTCCCACAGAGGGAAACCAGCAGGTGAGAGTCCGGCCGGTCGAGAGGCGCGATATTCCGGCGCTGCTGGCAATCGACGAGGCTGCCTTTGAAGATTTATGGCGCTACGACGCTATCTCGTTCATCGATATAGCTGCCACCCACCCATATTTTGTGGTGGCAGAACTTGAGGGGAAAGTCGTAGGATACCAGTTCAACGCGGTGGATAACGAATGGGGCTACCTGGTACGCATTGCCGTCCATCCATCTGTTGGGGGACGGGGCATCGGAGCGCGCTTAATGGCCGAAGCTATCCACTTCTTTGAGCGGGCCAGGGTCCTACGCATTATGCTCAATACCCAGGAAGATAACCTCCATGCCCACAGGTTGTACGAATGGTTCGGCTTTGTACGCATCCAGCAGCAAGGCTTTGTGCTGCGCAAAGCGCTGTGATCAAATTTCCGTGTAAATCGTAGGGGCCGATTTATCGTGCCCACCGCCGATTCATCGGCCTCCCTCGACAATCACCCTCAATCACCCTAAAGAATGGCGAGGCGATCAAATAAGACCTTGCAAAGACCAGACATCCAGTGCGGTCGATTTATTTTTGACAAAGAGCGGGTCGAGATGAGAGGCGATTACATGCCTGCGCACCCGTACCAATGTCGAATGATGCAAGAGGATGTTATTATCGGAGGCGTTGGATTGCAGGCGGGAGGCGATATTGACAGCATCGCCAATAGCGGTATAGTTCTGCATATGGCCCTGAGAGCCAAGATTGCCAACAACGCCCAGGCCGGTATTGACGCCGAAACCAAAGGCGATGGAGGCCTCCTGCGGGTGGCATTGCTGGTAGTCGAGTACGGCTTTGCGCATATTCCAGGCAGCGCGGACGGCGCGTAACGCATGATCCTCCTGGGGCAGCGGGGCATTGAAAATAGCCATGAGCGCATCGCCCATGAAGGCGGTCAGCGTGCCTTCTTCATCCCAGATGGCCTTGACCATGATTTCCAGGTAGTTGTTGAGAAGGGTCATCACGTCCTCGGGACGCATACTTTCACTTAGCCCGGTATAGCCGCGAATATCGGCGAAGACAATGGTAATCTCTTTGGTTTCTCCACCGAGGTTGAGCGCTTTGGGGTCTTTAATCAACTGCTGGACGACACTGGGATGAACGTAGCGCTCGAAAATCTGGCGAATCTGCCGCACGAGGGCTTCTGAACGTTTGAGGGCCGTGCGATCATCAATAACCAGGGTCATACCAATATAGTTATCTTCGGTATCGCGCAAGGCTGAAACATAGAGGTTCAGGCTTACCTCGCCGGCGCCTGGAATCTCGCAATCAACCGAGTGGGTCACCATTGTGCCATGCTCGTGCTCCACCCTGGCGTTTTGCAATAACTCACTGATACCTACCTGGGAACGTTCACTGAAGGCTTCCTGGTAGTGCTTGCCTATGACCTCTTGAGGATTCAGGCGCAAAATTCTTGCGGCAGCCTCATTTAAGGTCGTGACAATACCGGACGCATCGGTTGTGACCACACCATTGGCAATAGAGGCAAAGATATTGGCCATGTATTGCCTGTCTTCTTCGACCTGCCGTATCGTTTTCTTGAGGTCAGCAAAGAGGCGAGCGTTATCGATGGCAATGGCGGCCTGGTGGCAGAAAGCGAGCAAAAGGTCACGGTGCTTGGTGTTAAACAGGTTGGCATTAATACGGCTATCGACATAGACCGCGCCGATACAATGATCGCGGACGATGAATGGAGCGCACATGATGGAACGAATGCCATAGACCATGATACTATGCTGATTCTTCAAGTCCTCGTCCATCTGGGCATCGTCTGCTAAGAGCGGCTCCCTGGTGCGTATGACTTTCTCAACAGTACTGCGAGAAACCTTGAAAGCGCTGCTATCGATGCTATGAGCGTGTTTGTCGCGGGCAATGGAGAACTCAAGCTCACCGCTTTGTGGGTTGACCAGGACAAGGAAACCGCGTTCGGCCTTGACCACGCTGATGACCTGGTCCATGACCATAGTGAGGACCTGATCAAACTCAAGGGTGGAATTGAGCACGCGGGCAATCTCGTAGAGTGTTTCCAGTTCGTTGCGCTCGCGCTTCAAGATATTGATGCTGGTAGTGAGGACTTCACGCTCGTGCTCGAAGCCAGAATCGGCTGGCTGGGGAGCGAAGACGGCCTGGGATTGACTTTGCAAAAGCTGCAAAAGTCGCTGGGCCGACTGGCCAAGCCGGCTCAGCTCAAGATCAGCAAGCCGGCTCACGCGGAGTGAGTCACTCAGCAGGACCACGCGAGGATCGCCACTATCATTGGCATAGGTGCCCTCGACAGCGATCTCCAGTTTGCGTGTATGCTCATGCAGGCTACGCGAGATACGCATCAATGTATCGCTCAGCGAGCGTAAATCATTGCTTACTTTCCCCGCGAGATCAGGTGATACAGCCAAGTGAGTTCCCCCTATTCAAGAATGCCTGGCCCCCACAAGGGGCTTTTCGCTTTTCCTCGCCGTCGCGTGTGCTCTGCGTCTCGTTGTTGCTATCTCAACAAGGCCTTGAGCGGATTGTTCACGATATAGGCGCATGTCCGCTGCAAATCGTCCGCATTGCGAATCACATGCTCATAATAATCTCTTTGCCACAGATGCCTGAGGCAGGGTTGGTTTGCCTCTCGATGGGAATTGCGCCTCTCGACCTATGCAGAGCGGGCGACCATAAAGGCCCACCCGGCCACTCTTCATCCGCCCTCGCCCCTACGGACTCCTAAATACGCTTTTCATTAGCTCGATGCTTATTGGGGGGCAAGCCTTACTCCTACTGTTTCTATTGATTAAGACGATCCAGGCCTTCTTAATTATAGCACAGAAAAATGGCCAGATGGGCTTAATGTTATTCCCGATGAGGTTTGTATCGCTTGTATCCAATGTATCAGATCTATCGCTTGTATTAGATGTGTCCAATGTGTCGAATATTTCGAATATATCACTTGTGTCAGATGTGTCGAATGCCCGTTGTATGGCTATATGAATGCGGGTATCCGAAGGGAAAATATTCGTCAGCGTAGCGCTTCGGCGGGGAGGAGGATGCGGACGGTGACGCCTTTGCCGGGGGCGCTTTTGACGGCCAGGCTTCCGCCAGCAATGGCAAGCAAGGCGCTGTGCGTGAGCAGGCCGCCGCCGGTGCCGCTGGTGGCGCTGCTGGGGGAGACAATGCCAACTCCATCGTCGGAAACGATCACTTCGAGGCCGGAGGCGGGATAGGAGCACGAGGCTTTGAGTGAGACACGCAGGTGACGATGGATATCGGTGCCGCGAGCGTGACGCGCCGCATTGCGCAAGGCTTCCTGTACGGCGGCGAAGATGAGTTCGGCAATGGCAGGTGGAGTGACCTCGTCGATGCAATGGGCAACTTCTTCGGGTACTTCCCACTCAATCTCGTCAAAGGCGTTGAGAAAATCCTGTTCGAGCATGGCGCGAATAGCGTTCATCAAGCCATCGTGCTCCAGGTGATGAGGGGCGCTGGGTGCAGTAGCGCGCATCATTGCAGCCAGCCGGCGATGCGCATCGCTGATCTCGCTCACTGCCTCATCCAACAGCTCTTCCGGTGGTGTGCTGTTTTCACCTTCTGGCTGGCCGGATCCATCTCCTGTGCTATTAGCGAGGAAGTAGCGCAGCGTTTCCAGGCGCAAGAGGGCCAGGTGCATCTGGGGCAGGATATCATCGTGTAAAATGCGGCGATGCTGGGCATCCAGCAATTTGACGTTGATGGTGCGGCGCCGCAACAAGCCTGCTACGGCCTGCATGGCCTCGTGATCGCTCAAGGTGTCGAGGATGCGCTGGCCACAGGCGTGAGCAAGCTCCATATCTTCATCGGTGAAGGCAGCGCCATCCTCGCGAGGGCCAAGATAGAGTATGGCAACGAGACCCAACTCATCGTAAATTGGGAGTACCCAGCAGATCATGGGTTGTCCATCGACAGTGATGCGGATGCGAGCGGCGGCGTGATGTTTTTTCTCTGGCGCGGGGGCAGGGGTAGGTTCAGGCATCGACGTGGAGGCAGGCGGGGACATAGAACCAGAGGAAGGCGCAATGAATTGCGCCCCGGCGGGCCAGCGATAGCTGAAGCTGCGGCGTATCGAACCGGCCATGATGGTTAAATGGGCGCATTTGACGGCCAGCACGTCTTTACAGAGGTGGAAAAAGAGGTCTTCAAGCCCCTGCTCGGTTTTCTGCAAATCCATATTGAGCCAGTGACGGACGTTGGTGCTGCGCAAAAAGGGTCCCAGGAGGGCGATATAGCGATCGTGAGCGGTGTAACTATTCCAGGTGAAGAGGGCATAGGCGCCGGTTGCCAGCAAGGTGATCAGCAGGAGGCTCCCGAGGTGGCTGTGTGTCAGCGCGATGAGGAGGGCGATCAGGATGGAAACGGCTGTGGCAACAATGACGATGCCGCGCCACTGCTCAAAGAAGCCACGCCGTGCCAGGGGACGCTCGATGAGGATGCCGTGGCGCACGACAGAGTAGCCTATGAGCAAAATGATCAGCGCTACAGCCCCGTTGGCGAGCATATCGAGCGCCAGCAGGTTCAAAGGGATAGTGTTTAAGGGTAACGCAGCGACTACACGCTGTCGGACCTCGACCCAGTGGGTGAGCGACCAGATACCGAGGACACCTAGCAAAGTTGTGAGAGCAGCCATTAAGATGGCAGCCAGGAGCAGGCCAGGGCGCGCAAGGTGCCAGGAGAGCTGGGGTTCCTCGAGCAGTTCAACCTTGGTAGGGTCATCCCAAAACGCTTTGACTAATGCCTGCCTCATGGTAGGATCATGTATTTCATCGCCATGATTATGCCCGTTTACCTGTCTTCTCAACTTCTTACCCATTTCAAGCCAGCATGTACGCACGAGACGTATGACCCGAGCGGGTGTAAACCAGGGGCCAGTAGCGCAGAATGTGACGTAGAAGAGGAAGAGGATGAGCAGCGCAGGCGCCCAGGACGAGCCAGGAGGGAGGTTACCATATGCCAGGAGCTGGAGCGTGCCGGAAAATGTGAAGATTGAGCCGTAGAGGAGGAGCAGAGCCAGGACAGAGCAGCCGAGGATTGCGCTAAAGATCAAGAGGGCAGGACGGCGACGGCGCCATCCCTGATTGATTAAAGCGGCATAGTGGAGGCCGATAGCAAACCAGATATAGGGAACGGCTATGGCAGGCAGCCAGATGAGCCGCCACAAGAAATCAGGCGATACCAGGCCCGCCGATTGGGAGAGAGGACTGGAGACGAGCAGGGAGTGAATAAAGAAAAACAGGGCAGAGAAGCCCAGGCCAACAACACCCAGGCGAGTGATCCAGGCCCGGCGAGCGCCATTGAGCCAGACGGTGAGCGCCAGCCAGAAAAACGTCGTGCAATTGAAGATGGAAAGGGCCAGGACGATAGTTGGCAACAAATGCGACGGTTCAAGGAAGGTCTGCAGCGACATGTTATTCTTCCTCTTTATAAAGTGGAACCCATTCTCCCCGGCGATCCTGCACGAGGGCCACGCCTTCCTCATTCCAAATAATCATACGGTTCAAGGTGTAGATGAGCGTAGCGCGTGCGCGCGCAACTTTGTCGTCAACCGACGTATCGCTCAGGCCCCAGGCTGCATAGATGCGTCCATTTGTGCGGCTGACGGCACGTTTATCGTGCAGGTTGAGGCGAGCGGCGATCTGTTCGTTAGTCATGCCCTGGGCGACAAGCTCGGCCACGCGCAATTCGTTCGGCTCCAGGAGGGCGCGAGGCGACTGCTCATCAAGGTCGCGCACCTCCTGCACTCTATCTTCGATCTCAGGATCGACGATGCTGCGCCCATTGATGGCGTCGCGCAGGAGAGGAATGAGCATGGTGGGCAGCAGGTAGTTGCTTTTGCGCACGTAGGCATAATGGGTAAGGATACCGGAAGCACGAAATTCGCGATAATATTCGTCGCTGTCCTGAATCGAATAAAAGACGACGGGCATACGAGGCCGCTCCCGGCGAATAGCGACGGCTGCGCCAACGCCGCTCAAGGCATGGCGGCCAGCCTGGGGGTCTTGCAATTGCACATCCATCAAGATCACATCGATATCGAGTTCAAGCGCTTTTGCCACAGCTTCGCGCCCGGTAGCGGCCTCTCCGACCACCTGCACAGCCCCGGTCGCCTGCAAGCCCTCGCGCAGGGCTTTGCGCAGTGGCCCATGATCATCGACAAGCAATAGTTTTATAATAGTCATACAATACCTATTTTCCCCAATTGAGATTCAATTTTCTTGCATAAAGTATAACAGGTCTGTCGATGCATGTTGAGGTTCTGTGTGCAAGCTGGAAGCTAGGGCGATGGCAAGCATCGCTCCTACCCTCAACGAAGCAAGAATAGCATGTTGTATCCTGCTGAATCGTTGGCATTAAGAAAGAGCATCTAGTAAGGAGCAAGCGATGACATCAACCCCTGCCTGGTGGCAAACAGGGGTAATTTATCAGATCTACCCGCGCAGTTTTCTCGATAGCAATGGGGATGGGGTAGGAGACCTGCCCGGGATCACCAGCAAGCTGGATTACTTGCGCTGGCTCGGCGTTAACATCCTCTGGCTCTCCCCCATCTACCCATCGCCGATGGCAGATTTTGGCTACGATATCAGCAATTACACTGATGTCCACCCGCTCTTTGGAACCCTGCAGGACCTGGATACCCTGCTGCATCAGGCCCACGAGCGCAGCCTCAAGATCATCCTGGACTTTGTGCCCAACCACACCTCCGATGAGCATCCCTGGTTCCGGCAGGCGCGTTCCAGCCGGACGAATGCGTACCGCGACTGGTACATCTGGCGCGATCCCGCCCCCGGTGGCGGCCCTCCTAATAACTGGATGAGCAAGTTTGGTGGGCCGGCCTGGCAATTCGATGAGCGCACAGGACAATATTACCTGCACTTATTTGATGTGAAGCAGCCCGATCTGAACTGGCGCAATCCCAGAGTGCGCCAGGCCATGTATGAGGTCTTGCGCTTCTGGTTGGATCGCGGCGTTGATGGTTTCCGTATCGACGCCCTCAAGATGCTGCTCAAGGACGAGCAGTTGCGTGATAATCCAGCGAATCCTGCGTGGAAGCCGGGCGATTCCCCTAATCTTCGCCAACTCGGGCGCTATACTGAAGACCAGCCGGGTATCCACGAGATCATGCGAGAGATGCGCGCTCTCGTCGACAGCTACAACCAGCGCCTGCTCATTGGTGAGATCTACCTGCCGGTGGAGCGCCTGGTGCAATACTATGGCGAACTCCTCGACGAGATTCACCTGCCCTTCAATTTCCAGCTTGTGACCCTGCCGGTATGGGAAGCGCGTACCATTCGCCAGGTGGTTGAGGCCTATGAAGCGGCTCTACCCCGAGGTGCGTGGCCCAACTGGGTGCTGGGCAATCACGACCAGCCGCGCATCGCCACACGTGTGGGCCGCGAGCAGGTGCGGGTGGCCCAACTGCTCTTGCTCACCTTGCGCGGCACCCCAACCTGCTACTATGGAGATGAGCTGGGCATGCAGGATGTCCCCATCCCGCTTGATTTGATGCACGATCCGCTAGGAAAGGACGATCCTGCGCACAGCCGCGACCCGTACCGCACACCGATGCAATGGGATAGCAGTCCCAACGCCGGCTTCTGCCCTCCTGGCGTGACCCCGTGGTTACCAGTGGCAGGCAACTACCAGACCTGTAACGTAGCAGTTGAGCAAGAGGACTCCCGTTCCCTGTTGGCACTCACACACACCTTGCTCCAGCTCCGGCAAGCTCACTCGGTCCTGGCTCTTGGCCGGTATCAATCCATTGAGCAGGAGAATCCGGCCTGTTTTGCCTACCTGCGCCAGTACCAGGATCAGCGCTACGTGGTAATCCTCAACTTCTCAGCTCAAGAGCAGGTGGTGAGCATCCCGGAGCAAGGACAGGGGCACATCGTCCTCTCCACATATATGGATTGCGAAGGAATGTTCGATTTCTCCGAGGTTCACCTGCGGGGCAACGAGGGCATTTTGATTGAGGCAGGAGATCGATAAAAGGAGAAGCATTGATCATGCCATATATCACCATCTTGGGGGCCGGGAGCACCGTTTTTGCTCGCCAGCTCATGACCGATATTTTGCAGATCGAGGGACTGGATGAGGGCTGTTTCGCGCTGATAGATATTGACGCACGTCGCCTGGAGCTGGCGCAGCAGATCGCTGAACGGCTTATTGCCCTCAGCGGGAAGCGCTGGAGCGTGCGCGCTTCCGGCGAGCGACGTGACCTGCTGGCAGGCAGCGATTTTATCATCAACGCCATTGAGGTCGCCGGCCTCGCCAATGTACGCCACGACTTCGATATTCCCATGAAGTATGGCGTGAACCAGTGTATCGGCGACACTATCGGCCCGGGAGGAATTTTCAAGGCGCTGCGTACCGGTCCCGCCTGGCTTGACATCCTTCACGACGCCGAGCGACTCTGCGCGCAAGCCTGGGTGCTCAACTATACCAATCCCATGTCGATACTTACGCTGGTGGCGCTTGCCGGTACCACTATGCGCACTGTGGGCCTATGTCACAGTGTGCAGTCAACCACAAGACAGTTGGCAAGCTATTTAAATGCACCATACGAGGAATTGACGTGGCGCTGCGCGGGCATTAACCACATGGCCTGGATAACAGAGTTGCGTTACCGGGGCCAGGATATGTACCCTCGCCTGCGTGAACTGGCCCAGGTACCTGACGTATACGAACAAGATCCCATTCGCTTCGAGATCATGCGCTACCTGGGAGCGTTTGTCACGGAGAGCAGCGGTCACTGTTCGGAGTACGTCCCCTACTTCCGTAAACGGCCCGACTTGATCGAGCGTTATTGCCGGGCGGGCTACCTGGGCGAGACGGGATTTTACGCCAACAACTGGCCCACCTGGCGCGAAGAGAAAGAGGCGTCCATCCGGGAGATGCTGGCCGGCACACGCGCTATCCCCCTCACCCGCAGCCATGAATACGGCTCGTTTATCATTGAGGCGATGACGATGCGCCGTCCAATGGTGATCTATGGCAACGTGCGCAACGCTAGCCTGATCGACAACCTGCCGGACGGCTGTGTGGAGGTGGCTTGCCTGGTGGATCAGAACGGCGTGCAGCCCTGCTACTTTGGATCGCTGCCGGAGCAACTGGCGGGCTGGAATCGCGCGCACATGACGGTGCATAGCTTGATGCGTGACGCACTGCTCAAGCGCGAGAAAGAGGCAGCGCGCTATGCGTTGATGCTCGATCCGCTCACAGCCGCCGCCTGCTCTCCCGCCGAGATAAGCGCGATGTTTGATGAAATGTGGGAAGCGGAACGCCCTTACCTGCAATATTTTGAATAGCAGGCTCTAGTAGCCAGTACGTTTTTCAAAGGCGGCGGCGATGACGCTATAGCCTTTGCTTGTGCAGTGGATATCTTTGAAGATGCTGCACATCCAGGTGTAGGCACAGATATGGCTGTTGGGCACTGAGGCGCCACCGAAGGCGGTGAAAACACCGGCAATGCTGCCATAGCCGTTCACATCATTGGCAAGGTGCTGGTTGACAAGTTGCACATATGGCACCGAGTTCGGGCAAATATTCTGGAAAGGGTCATAGTAGTTCATCATGATGAGATCGCCCGTGAGTTGACCGTTGACCACCAGCGCGGCGTGAAGCTCAGGCAGGATGATCCGTGTCAGGTTGCTATCCAGGGCAGCAAGACCACTATTGAATCTGGCCTGGTTCACCTGGCAGTTGCTAGTATTGATATTGGGCAGCAGGTCGTTTGCGCCGATATCCAGGGTAACGGGGCTGACCTGGCCTTTGAAAAGGTGTAAGAAGGTCAGCGCAGCCTGCAGTTGCGAGCCAATATAGGGAAACTTGCGCAAAAAGGGATAGGGGCAGCCGCCATTGATAAAAGTATTGCTGGTCTCGCCGGGGCAACCCATATTCGCCAGAGCTTTGACGCCATGACCTTGCAAATTGGCAAAGAAGTCATCCGCGTAGCCGTGATTAAAGTCGAGGTCGAGCTGGTAACCAAAGGCGAGCGAGTCGCCCAGCGCCAGGTAATATTTCTTCGGCCCAACGAGGGAAAGCTCGCGCGGGCCGATATACCTGTGAGATGAAGCAAATACGGC
>CADDZH010000108.1 GCA_902812455.1 Chloroflexota bacterium
TTCCAGTGCTTCGATGTGTGTATGCTTGCGCACGCCTTTTTTGGCCAGCACCTGCTTGATCAACTCGTAGAGGGTATTGGCTGCCATGCCGGCGGGGATGCTGAGCAGCGCTCCGGCAAACAGCGAGAGGTCATAGCTGGTGCTGGGCGCCGTGGAGAGACTGGCTTCGCCTGCTTCGCGGGTCTCAGGGTCGTTGTTCCAGGCGGTAACGAAATCTGCGGAGGTGATGCCCAGCTCAGGGAGAAGCGCGACCTGGTATTCCATAATGCCTCCTTTACATAGAAGCACATCTACGTTGTTTTTCTACCGATTTATAGATAAGCTGCGATGAGATGGAATGGAATGATGTAAGTGCGTCTATTGTATCATACGTTTATATGAATGCAAGAGTTAGAGGACAATGGGGAAAATGGGAGATGGGTCGTGATATTGCCTATGATGCTGCATTCCGATACGATCACGCCCACAAGAACGCACAAATGGGACGGTGTGACGTATATAGTAGGGGCGAGGGAGGATGTGGAGCGGGGCGGCGGGCCTTGTGGTCGCCCGTATGGATTATCTCACCTTCGCCGCTCCAACTCCCTACTCCGTTCTTCGTGGGCCTGGTGAATAAGCTCTGAGGAATCTTCAAAAACTTGCCCAGGATGAGCGCGCATGATTGCCTCACGGGTCTGCAACAATCTATCTACTGCTGCCCGATTGAGTTGTCCACTAGATGTATGTTGCAAACTTGTTTCGGGAGGAACTACTTGTTCAAGTATGCGCCTGAGATACTCTTGAACAGAAAGGTTGCTCTGTGCTGCTGCCATTTTAATGCGCCTGCGCAGTTCAGGAACAGCGCGAATGATAATATCGTTCGCCTGGTCATCGTCATCGTTATATCGATGCTGTATTGCCATAAGCATATCCTTTCACCAATCGCAATAATTGGTCATTCACTATAATAATGCTTTCGTCTAGCCTGCATATGTTGTTCTAGTCTAGCAAGATAGTACCAGAACTCAACACTTGTTTCAAGTCTGGATATGGGCCGATGAATCGGCGATGGGCGCGATAAATCGGCCCCTACAGAGCATTGATGGGGGTTTTTTCATCTTCATTATCAGTCCCTACAGAGCATTGATGGGGGTTTTTTTCATCTTCATTATCGAGTCCACGCGGCAACAAAGCAAGACGAACCGGATCATAGAACAAGAGGGCTGACTAAAACTGTTGGGCTCAGTCCTCTTGTTCCGGGATCATAAGTACTTTGTCAACCTTCATCATGTGACAGGTGAGATGTAATTGCCTCCCTTGTGGGGGCCAACGATCACCTCCAGCCCTCAAGGGTTGTTGAGGATCTTCTGCTTTTCGGCCTCGAACTCATCGTTGGTCAGGACGCCTGATTCACGTAACTGGCCAAGCAGCCTGAGCTGGGCTACTTTATCGCTCGATGAAGCGGGCGCTGATCCTTGCTGGGCTGGGACCTGCGGTTGTTGCGGTTGATACTGGTATTGTGGCGCACCCTGCTGGTATTGTGGTGGAGCTTGCTGGTACTGTTGATATTGCGGCGGGTATTGCTGCTGGTATTGTGGCGGGTATTGTTGGTACGGCTGCTGGTTTTGTGATGCCATCCGGCTGCCTAGCATGTAGCCTACCCCACCTGCCAGCAGGTCGCCTAATAACGAACCCGATCCTCCCATGCCTAAACCTAAGCCGGGGCCAAATCCCATGCCAAATCCGCCCATGGGGAATAATGGAAAACCTCTTCTTCTCATCATGAATGGCCCTCCCATAAAAGGCCCTCCTCCGAATCCCCATCCACCGTGCATGTGATGTCCGTACATTTTACTCCTCCTTCAGTTCTGTTTTCTCCTGAGACTAACCGTTCTTCTGCCGCTGGTTTTGCTCATACGCGGCTGCCAGCTCTTGCTCCAACTGCTCCAGTGAATTCTTTGGCACCATCCCGCCAATGAAGACAACTCCATTGGCCCTTTCCACTGCTTGCTCCAACCTGCCTAGCCAGGGATGCTCCAGCAGCACGATGGCCGCCGTCGTGTCGGGTGGAATTGTACTGCTGAGTGTCACGATGTCTTCCGGCGTGATCAAGCCCATGAGGCTTTCCCTCATGGGGCCAAAGGCTGCCGCCTCCTCCTCATTCAGATCGTGCACTTCAAGTACCGTAACCGTCCCATCAGCATTCTTCCTGGTAAAAACCACATCAACCACCCGTATGAGACCCTTCTCCTGAATGGAGTTCAATTCAGGCACAATCTCGCTCATGAATTGATTACCGGGGCACCCGATCACCATATATTCAAGCGGGCCTATAGCCATATGCTTTTCTCCTTTGCCTGATAATGTGCAATGTTCTCCAAAAATTGGCATCCTACCTACAAAGACTGTAAATGGGCTTTAACAAATTATTCCACCAATGGTGTGAGCAGGAAACGAGCCGATAAATCGGCGGTGGGCGCGATAAATCGGCCCCTACTGCACGGTCAATCTTCATTTGTCACAAGTGATAGTGCTTCTCAGGCCATTCCGCTCAGAAGCCTATCTGCCAAATGAACATTGACGATGTACTACAGCCCATTGATGAATGATTTTGTTAATCTGCACTTACTCAGGCGATTACTCACCTGCTATAGATACGGATTGAAGCTGGCTTCTGTTACTTACGAATATGCTTACCAAAGGGATCTCCATCCTTTGGGGTGATTGACGAGAAGGTGCCGATAATGAATGGTACCGACCAAAACCGGTGATGATGGTGAAGAAGTGGGAGGAGGGGAAGCGCGAGGGCGCGGGGACAAGCACAAGGCCCCCGCACCACGCCACATCCGCTCACAGCTTCGATAAATCGAGCTTCTACAGCCCCTACAGACCACGGGATCGTTTCCCCATGACCGGTTTTGGTGGGTAAACATCATCACCGGCGTTGGCCGCGATAATGAAGGTTAACAGATAATGAAGGTTAACAAATGAGTTGGAGGAATGAGAGGTCACCTCAGGGCCGATAAATCGGCCCCTACAGGTATCCCAGCATTATTTTATTTATCCTCATCATCGGGTTCCACGATACATCGGGAACCTACATTTCACCCGGAAGGATAGAGAGCCACCAGAGCATGCATCTTGATCTCTCCTCTTGCCTTGCGTGCTACAATGAGCAAAACAGGAATGCAACGTTTGAGCAGGGATTATGGACGAACAACCAGGCCTAGAGACAGAGAGCACTGAGAATAGAGAGAGCATACAGGAACCAAGCGCAACCCAGGCGCAAGAAATCTCAGCAGGCATACAGCAATTTGCCGCGCGCTATCCCTTTCCTCTCGACCCGTTTCAAGTAGAGGCTATCGAACACCTTGCGCGCGGGCAATCTGTGCTGGTAGCCGCGCCTACCGGCACCGGCAAAACGCTGGTGGCCGAGTACGCTATCTGGCTGGCGCAGCAGCGCGGCCAGCGCGTCATCTATACCACGCCGCTCAAAGCGCTCTCCAATCAGAAGTATCGGGACTTGCGCGATATATATGGCTATGATGCTGTTGGCCTCGTCACAGGCGATATCGTCGAGCACAGCAGCGCCCCCATCGTGATCATGACCACCGAGGTTTACCGCAACATGCTGCTGGAAGAGGGCGCTGGTGGCTCAGCGGGCGAAGAAATTGCTATTCCGCCATCTTTAATGGATGCCGGCTTTGTCGTCTTCGACGAGCTTCATTACCTGAGCGACCCTGAGCGCGGGCCGGTCTGGGAAGAGGCGATCATCTGTTCTCCCAAGCATGTTCGACTGGTTGGCCTCTCCGCTACCGTCAGCAACGCCGAAGACCTGGCAAGCTGGATCAGCCGCGTTCATGCTCCCATTGCCCTGGTGGTACATGAAGAGCGCGCCGTGCCCCTCGATCACTATTACTTCCTCGACAACAAGCTCCACCTCGTCATGGATGCCGAAGGCAACCGGGTGGAACGCTTCCCGAATGTTGGCGGCGAAGCAAAGATTGCCCAGATGATGAGCCGGAGCCGCCGCTATACCTTCGACGACGAGGAGGATGAAGAGGAGCTCTTCTATGAGCCGGAGCCTCGCAACAGGGCAGCGCGGCGTAGAGCGAGAAGAGGCCGTGAAGAGGAGGAAGAGGAGGCTCCAGCCGCTGAACCGGCGCCGGAAAAGCAACAGTCCAAACGGCTTCCTGAACGCGAAGCGCCTGAGCCAGGCCAGATACTCACCGTCCTGCGTGATGCCGACCTGCTGCCCTGCCTCTACTTCCTTCCGGGGCGGCGCATCGTCGAAGAGGCCGCTTTGAGCGCCTCCCGGCACCTCTTTACCACGCCGGAAGAACAGCAGTTGATCAGGGAAGAAACGGGCATCTGGCTTGAAAATTTACCAAAGGAGGATCGCAATCTCCTGCAAGTCCATGAACTCACCGATCTGCTGCCTCGTGGTCTGGCCTTCCACCATGCCGGCCTCTTGCCGGGTCTAAAAGTCCTGGTGGAGACACTTTTTGCCAGGGGCCTGCTGCGTGCCGTCTTCGCCACAGATACGCTCTCCCTGGGCATCAACATGCCTGCTCGCTCGGTCGTGATAGGCAGCCTGAGCAAATTCGATGGCCAGGAGATGCGCCTGCTCACACCCAACGAGTATCGCCAGTTGACGGGACGGGCTGGCAGGCGCGGCCTGGATGTGCATGGCGCGGCGATTATCCCCTACTCGCCCTGGGAGCCGTTTGAAAGCTCGTTCCAGCAGATCACGGGCGAACTCCTGCCCGTTACCAGTTCGTTTATCATTCGCTACAACTCGGTGCTCAATCTGTGGCATCACGGCGATGTACAGTACCTGCGCCGCGTGTGCGCCTCCAGCTTTCGCGAATACCAGCGCTACCTTGAGTGGGAACGCCGCGAACTCGCCCGCCTCGAACGCCTGGAAATGCGCTACCACACAGGCAAGAAAGCCGGCAAGAAGCGAACCAAAGCAGCAGAAGGAGCAGCCAAAGCGTTAGAGCGGCGCCGCAAAGCCATAGGAGCATATCCACTCAGCCGGGCAGGCGCAGCCGAACTCGATGGCACCATCTTCGCCCTGCGCACACTCGGCTACATTGGACAGGATGACCGGCTCACACTCAAAGGCCGCTTGCTGCGCAGTATCTTTCATCCTGCCGGCATCTTCATTGTTGAAATGATTACACGCGGCGTGCTCGATGAACTAACATCGGGCGAACTGGCCGAGGTCTGTAGCTGGTTTACCTATGACAGCGAGCGCCGCCTGCATAACCGCGATGTCCTGAACAGCAGCTTGAAGCGAGTCCGCAGCGAGCTCTGGTACATTGAGCAGCAGGTTCATGGCATCGAAGAGCGGGCAGGGTTGAACTTTTCTCCTGGCATTGTCCCTGATTTTCATGGCGTGGCCCTGGCCTGGGCGCGCGGCATGTCGCTGAACGGCCTGCTGCGGCGCATCGACCTTGCAGAAGGCGATCTGCTGATGCTGCTCAACCAGACCATCGACCTGTTGCAGCAGGTTCAGTCTGCCACCGGACAGGCGGTCGATGCCCGTGATATCTGGGAACACGCTTCAGCGGTCTTGACCGAAGGGGTGGAAGATGAGCGAGCGCCTGCAGGACGCCTGCGCAGGCGGGCAGAGCAACTGGCCCTGCAGCGCGAGCGCCTGGAGCACCTTCGGCCCTTGCTGGCGCAGGCTTCCGCCCTGCTCCTGCGGGGCATCATCATCCAGAGCCGTACCGTCCCCTCTATGGTCGCGCGTGTAGGCACTGAACAAGTTCCCCTCGACGCCGAAGAAGACACCGGCCCCGAGGATATCGAACCAGTCTAATTTCCCCCTGACTCTTTTCCCATCTGCCTTTAATTCCAGGATCAGCATCGTTTTTCTCTATGAAACGCATGTGTTGCCGCACACATTACTATAGTCATGCCTGCAAGCGTGATGCATTGCCAGGAGCAGCGAAGTTGTCTAAGATGAGAAGCAGAGGGAAAATATGTTCATACGCGATGAGGATACATTGCGTGCAGCATATGCACCTGCCATGTTAACAACGAGACGAGGTAAAGCTTGATGAACGCAGAAGCATTGATTGGGACGAGGCTAGGAACCTGTATCCTGCAGAAGATTATCGGGCAGGGGGGCATGGGAGCAGTTTATCTGGCACAACAATCGCGCCCGCGCCGTCAGGTAGCGGTGAAGGTATTGCTACCGGCAGCCAACCTCTCACCTCAGCAGCACGCTGCCTTCCTGGAGCGCTTCCGCCGTGAAACCGATGCTGCGGCTTCCTTAGAGCATCCCAATATTGTTCCGGTTTATGAATACGGCGAGCGGGATGGTCTTGCTTATCTCGTCATGCCCTATATCAGCGGCGGAACGCTGCGCGACCTCATGGAAACGGAAGGGCAGTTCGCGCTGCCAGAAGTGGCCCATTACCTGGATCAACTTGCTGCTGCCCTGGACTTTGCTCATGAGCGAGGGGTCATTCACAGGGACATCAAGCCTGCCAATATCCTGATCACTCCCGAAGGACGCCTGCTGCTGACCGATTTCGGCCTTGTGAAGCTCCTCGCCGATGGGCAACCGGCCCAGAGAAGATTGACAGGCGCAGGCGCTCCCGTAGGCACGCCGGATTACATGTCTCCTGAGCAGGTGATTGGAGACATAGTTGATGGCCGCGCTGATATGTACTCGCTCGGTATCATTCTCTACCAGATGGTCACCGGCCTGACGCCATTTCAGGGTGAGACGCCCATGCAGATCGCGGCCCAGCAACTGCACGCCGCACCACCCTCCCCTCGCATCCTGCGTCCAGAGCTGCCTCCCTCAACCGAGCAGGTGATGCTGCGCGTTCTGGCAAAGCGGCCCATCGATCGCTATGCTACGTGCCAGGAATTTGCCAGTGCTTTCCGCTTCTCTCTGGCTGCTGCAGGAATGCTTCCCGGCTTCGTAGCGGGTGGCATGCTTCCTGCTAGCGCTAGCACTGCTATGCGCTCGTATGCCCCGCATGGCCTCTTTGATCCGGCATGGCAAACAGGAACAACGGCATGGCTTCCTGCGGCAAGTTTCCAGGGCGGCGGAAAATCAACACGCATCTTGCCGGCAGCAGCACTAAACGCAGCGAATAACGATTCGATCCGCCAGGGTGGGCTATTGTCTCGTGCAGGCATGATCCCAAAAGCTGGCAGAGCAGAGCAGGCCCCCGCTGGCTCACAGGATGATGAGTCCCTGGCAAGAATACCTGCTGACCAGTGGCCCATCACAACACAGCCGCTCATGTTCTCGTCTCCCATAGACCAGTTGTCTCCTGCTTTAAAGCCGACCACAGGCGCCTTAGCGGTACCGAATAGCAATCAGGCGGGCGCCAATACAGTCAAACTGACAGGACCTCTCAAAGTCGTCCAGGTCCCTGTAGCGGGCCAGCCTGGGCAGTATATCACGGGCCTGCTTCCTATGATGCCCCAGACGCCCAGCCAGGGGCAGGATGAATCGCTTACTATAGCAGAACATCGCTCTAAACAGCCCTGGAAATTCTTGTTTGTTGTGCTGGCCTTGCTTCTCATATTTGGTACGGGAGCTTCATTCTGGTATGTGCGCACACATCAAAACACGGCAACACGCACATCAACGCCAGGCAGCTACACAAGCGGAACCCCTGACGTAATGGCAACAGCTACTGCTCGAGCCCTGGCTACAGCCCAGGCATACCTTATACTCAAAGACCCTCTCACCCAGAATATCAACAACTGGCCCACCAGCGCGAATGAGTTCTTTCAGAATGGGGCCTATCATATTTACAACACAGGCAACAATGCAGTTGCTGTTGTCCTGGCCGGGCAATCCTTCAACATGCCCAACGTCTATACCCTGACCATGTGGGAGGTACGAGGAAACGATAGCTCGAATAATAATTCCTTCGGCATGATCTTTCGCTTCAGCCAGCAGGCCAGGAATGGGAAGGTTTTCACCACGTTTTACAGCTTTGAAGTGGTCAACATTCCCGGCGGGGAATATAGACTTTACAAATATGACGATAGCCAGGGCTCGCCCGCTAAAGACTGGACAGAACTCTGGCACCAGTCCTTTGGGAGCGAGTTCCACCAGGGGCAGGGAAAGGCCAATACGATCAGCATCGCTTCCAACGGCCCCAGCTTCCGCTTTACCGTGAATGGCAAAGTGGTAGGCACTGCCCATGATAGCTCGCTCAAAACCGGCACTATTGGTATGCTGGTGAATCTCAAAGGGACGGAAGTAGCTTTCTCGAACCTGTTAATAACGCGTGATTGAGGAACAACAAGAGGTAGCGTCTTGGCAAACACACAGGCAATGACTGGAACAGCGCTAGGGGCATATTCATTACAGCGGCGCCTCGGAACAGGCAGGATGGGCAGCGTCTTCCTGGCAACGCAATCATCCCCTTATCGCAAGGTAGCCGTAAAAGTCCTGCTGCCCGTGGCGGCGCAGGCGCCCGAACAGCACGCCTCTTTTCTGGCAAGGTTCCAGGAGGAGATGGGGCTTATCGCTTCCCTGGATCACCCAAATATTCTGCCAATCTATGACTACGGTACACAAACTGGCTTTGCTCACCTGGTTATGCCCTATATGACTGGCGGCACACTTCAAGACCTGCTGAAGCGGGGAGGAATGTTAGCCTTCGCGAAGGCTGCTGATTACCTGGATCAACTGGCTGAAGCATTGGACTATGCTCATAGCAAGGGAGTCATTCACCGCGATGTCACACCCTCTAATATTTTTGTAGCTCCTGATGGTCACCTGCAACTGGCCGATTTCGGGTTGATGGGCATTGCTTTCCCCAAACAGCCCTCCCAGCTTCGCCTGTTGAAATCTGGCCTCTCGGTTGGCTCAATAGAGTATATGGCCCCGGAACAGGTGACAGGAGGCGTACTGGATGCCCGCGCCGATCTCTATGCGCTCGGCATCATTCTCTACCAGATGGTCACAGGCAGTCTCCCCTTCCAGGGCGGGACACACATGGAAATTGCGGCACAACATGTGCAGGCTTTCCCTCCTTCGCCTCGATCACTACGGCCAGAGCTGCCGACTGCAGCCGAACAAGTCATACTCCGTACACTGGCCAAACCCGCTATAGAGCGCTACGCGCTCGCCAAAGACGTAGCCAGCGCCTTCCGCCTGGCCCTCACATCCGCCGGCTTGCTTGCAGACAGCCCCTCAAGCGAAACAACTCACCATCGTACCGGGGCAATCCCTGCCAGCCGTCCTTTTGCACCACGCCAGCGCAGCCTCTTTGATCCCATCTGGCAAAAGGGGCATGATCCCGCCACACCCGGCAGCAAGCGGTCTGAGGCGCAGGAATCTGGGCAGGTAACAGAACACCGGGCAGTAGCAAAGCCCGCAGGCCAGGAATTATCGCCTGCATCTCAGGAATCTGGAAAGGTAACAGGACAGCTAAGCGAACAGGTCAGCGCAAAGAATACGAATCCAGGCGCGGGTCCCATATCGCCTCTTCCTCCGGCGAACATCACCGGCAGCCTGCTCATTCCCAATGGCGAGCAGACCGCCAATGGAACAATCAAACTCACAGGGGCATTAAAGCTTGTACAGGTGCCTGTAGCAGGCCAGCCAGGGCGCTACGTTACCGGCCTCTTGCCTGCCTCTCCTGAAACAGCTCCGGCTCCAGAAACCAGCAAGCAAGAGGAGCCTGCTACCACTGCCCACTTTTTCGTGAAGCAGATTGTGCCCCCGCTGGTGGCTCGCGCAAATACATTGACTCTATACCAGAAGCTGATGGCGCTGGCCTTGCTCGTTTTACTCATTCTCTTCGGCTCCGGGAGCTTCATCTTTTTACGCCCGCACTCTGCTCCCCCTCTAAAAAGAGGGGTCAGCGCTGAGCAGATCACCCCGGATGTGCAAGCAATGCGAGCCGCCGAGGCAACCGCAACAGCCTCTGCAAATATCATCTTAAGCGATCCCTTGTCGCAAAATATCCATAACTGGCCTGTATCCCAGAACGGTTCACAGATCTACTTTTTCTCCGGTGGGGCGTACCACATTCTGGATAATGACAACAGGCAAAGCGCGCCGGCCCTGCTCTCAGGTTTCATTTTGAAAGAGCCATTAGTCTATAGTCTGACTATGGAAGAGATTATGGGAAATGATCTCTCCATCAATAACTCGTTTGGCATGATCCTCTACTTTAACTCGCAGTATAAAGGGGGCCGGAACATCATTACGTTCTATAGCTTTGAGGTCGTGAACACGCCGGGAGGCAAATATGAGTTCTGGAAATACGATAATAGCCAGGGGCCATCAGCCAATCCCTGGACATCTTTATGGGCCAGTTACTTTGGCAGCGAGTTTCACGAGGGGCAAGGCCCTCACAACACCAACACATTTACAGTGGTTGTGAACAACAAAACCTTTACGTTTATGGTGAACGGCAAGAACGTCGGCTCAGTCCACGATGGCTCGTTCACCGGTGGTGAGATAGGCATGTTAGTGAATTTGAAGGGAACGGAGGTTGCCTTCTCTAACTTGAAGCTGAGTTATCATTAGTAACTAGCCAGGGCAGGGTTGGCAGGCGAAGCCCTGCTCCTACCCACCTGCCGATCACGATTGAGGGTAGGGGCGATGCTGGCCATTGGCCTAGCTCCTAGCAGCCAAGAGGCGGTGGAATTCTGAATATGCATAGAGTGGAGGCATTGGTTGAATAACATCATTAATCCAGCAACATATGGCATCACCGCATTTCTCTGCATCCTGAATGTTGTCTTTGCCTTTGCCTTTCGCAAAAGGCGTAAAAGTGAAGTCTTCTCTTACATTACCGCCGGCTTGATCGAGCTACTGATTTTCGCTGCTGTCTTAGCGCTCCACGTGGGAGGCTTCCACCACATTCCCTATCGCTTCCCAGCCAGCCTGCCCGTCACACGCACAGAAGTAGGCGCAACCCTCGCAGTAGGTCTTGGCCTGTTCCCTGCCGCCTACTGGCATCGCACCTCTGCCTCCCAGCTCCGCAAGCGCATAGCGCAGGACGCAAAAGTACTCAAAGAGCACGAGCGAGAAGGCGGCGTGCACGTGCGAGAGCAGGCCCCCAGCGAATGGATGAACTAAACCCCAACCATTCCCCCATCTCCAGCTCGTAAATAAAACGCTTGACAACCCCGATCCGTGCGTGGTATTACCCTAAGCAATCGGTTATTAGCATATAAGCATATAGAAGAACAGCGAGTAGAGCAAGTACATGACAACATTCCCTGGCTCTGATCCACCATTAACATCTCAGCATGTAGCCCAGCAACTCCAACCCGCTCCTTCTCCCGATCAGCGCTATACGCTTACAACTGCTGCTATTGTGGTACACGACCTCGTGCGTGTATTTGGCCAGAAAGTTGCCGTCAACCATTTGAATTTGACTGTGCAGCGAGGCGAGTTTTTTGGCTTCCTGGGTCCCAACGGCGCCGGTAAAAGCACCACTATCAAGATGATGACGGGCCTGCTACGCCCAACGTCGGGCACTGTATGGGTAAGTGGCGTCGATGTGTGGAAGGAACCTCTACAAGCTCGCTCCCTGATCGGCGTGCTGCCCGAATACCTGAATATCTATGAGCGATTAAGCGGGCGAGAATTTCTCGTTTTTGCCGGGCACATGTATGGTGTGCCGGCAGCAGATATCCGGCTGCGCGCGGAAGAACTTTTGCGGGTACTCGATCTCACGGGTGACGCCGATAAGCTGATCGTCGATTATTCTGTCGGCATGCGCAAGAAGATTACCCTTGCCTCGGCACTCATCCATCGACCCCAGGTGCTCTTCCTCGATGAACCGTTTGAAGGCATTGATCCCGTCAGTTCGCGCGTTATCCGCGATATCCTGCGCGAGCTGACCCGGCACGGGACCACCATCTTCTTCTCATCCCATATCATGGAGGTCGTCGAGCGGCTCTGCACCAGGGTTGGCATTATCAACCAGGGCACGCTGGTAGCAGAAGGAACCATACAGGAGCTGCGCGAGCGAGCCAGCGGCGAGAATAAAGACGCAACGCTCGAAGACATTTTCCTCAATGTCATCGGCGCCAGCACCGAGAATTACAACCTGAGCTGGTTAGAGGAAGGGTAGGCGTATGCTGGCCATCCATGGCGATAAACTGCGCTGGCTGTTCTGGTTGCGCTGGAAGCTCCTCTTGCGAGCCTTCTCTCGTGAGAAATCGCGCATCATCACCACCATCTTCCTGATCGTTTTTGGTATACCATTTTATGCTGCCATTGCCGTTGGCACATTTTTTGGCTACCGCCTGCTGCCATTTCCGGCCAACGCCGAGTTGCTCTTCCTGGTGCTGACAGGCATCTACCTGCTGTGGATGGTGATGCCCCTGCTCGAATTTACCGTCAACGAGGGGCTGGACATCTCCAAATTAATGCTGTTCCCGCTCACACGCCCGGAGCTGATGGTCAGCCTGCTGCTCTCGACGCTGCTCGACATCCCCATGTTTGGCCTGCTACTGGTCTTCATCGCTGTTGTTGTTGGCTGGGCTGTGTCTGTGCCTGTTACCCTGCTGGCCATCGTTGCCGTCCTCATCTTCTACACGCAGGTTGTGGGCATGAGCCAGCTCGTACTTGCGCTGTTGATGCGCACCCTGCAAAGCCGCCGCTTCCGCGACCTGAGCATTATACTGATTGCCGCCTTCTCGTCGCTCTGCTACCTGTTCCAGCAGTTCGCATTCAGAGCTATCGGCACAGGGGGTCTGATAACTAATCTGAGGAAGGGGACGTTTTCATCATACCTGCAGTGGCTGCCTCCGGGCATGACGGCTCGTGCTATCGAACAGGCCGCGACCGGCAACTGGGGCCTGAGTTTTGCCTGGCTGGCAGCCTCGCTTATCGCCAGCATCCTTGTCCTGTACCTCTGGCCGCTTGTCCTCGAGCGCAGCTTAAGCTCACCTGAAACCGGCGGGGTTATGCACACTCGCAGCCGGAGAGCCGCAAATCGCGGGGTAGCTGGCGCAATCTCACAGCCCCAGATGCAAGCAGGCTTCTGGGAACGCATCAGATCCACGCAAACGTTCTCCATCACTATCAAAGAATGGAAGTACTTCTGGCGGGACCCCCAGCTCAAGGCCTTATTGTTCCAGTCGGTCATCTACATCGCCCTGGTGATTGTGGGACCCCTCTTCGGCTCTAACGCTTCCAGGGGCGGCCTGAGCACGCTCGTCTTCGTGGTTCCCCTGGCCGTCTTCATATCCGTATTTACGCTCTCATACAACACGCTGGGCATGGAGAGGCAAAGCCTCACAACACTCTTCCTCTTTCCAATTGACCCAAGACACATCCTCTTAGGAAAGAACATTGCTGTGGCCACATTGGGGGTAGTAGAGCTGGTCTTGCTGGTTGTGTTTTCCTCGGCTTTATCGCACAACTGGAATTTCACGCTTCCTGTGCTGATCATCGGGTTAGCGGGTATTGGCGTCGTCATCAGTTGCGGCAACATCTCATCGGTCTTCTTCCCGACGCGCATGCGGCAGATACAGCGGGGCATGCAAGCCACCGGCACATCCTCAGCAAACACCGGCTGCATCCGCTCCTTGATGTCACTCGCGATCATGATTGCAACATTCATCCTGCTCATGCCGGTCGCCGCCTCGGTATTCTTGCCTCTGCTCTTCCATATGCGCTGGATATGGATCTTTTCTATTCCTGCTGCCCTGCTCTATGCCACCGCCTTTTACCTGCTCGTGCTCTGGCAAGTTGCTCCGCGCCTGCTGCGGAGAGCGCCTGAGATTCTGGCGGTAGTGACGGCACGCGAATAAGCCGTAGGTTCCCGATTTATCGTGGAACCCGATGTATCGCGGCCACCGCCGATTATGAAATTTAGGCATGGCTCAAAGATGGTTCAAAGGAATGTGACAGTCTTGAGCGTCAATGAGGCGCAAACTGTCACATCGATTTGAACCACGCCTTAACGACCAAAACCGGTCATGGTTTGTCATCCTGAGCGAAGCGAAGGACCTCCGTCGATCGGCAGCGGATGTTTCCCCTTCGCTGCGCTCAGGGCTGCGGCTCACTCGCTCAACATGACATATCCCAGACCGGTTTTAGCGACTCTGATTGTGAAAAATCATAATCGGCAGTGAGCACATAAGGGACATGAACAAAATAATCCAAGCATCGTTTATGGCCAGGATGTATGCCGATAAATCGGCGGTGGGCACGGTAAACTGGCCCCTACAGCCGATTGATGGATGATGTTGTCAATCCGCATAATCCGATTCAAGCGTTGGCATTCTATTTAAGGCGTCCTGATCATTGATCGAAGGTAGTCAAGTTGATCGCGTAAATGTGCGCTCAGCATTTCCTCGCGAGAGGATAATAGGTCGAGGTAGCCTGAGAAGATGCGTCGAAAAGCTTCAATAGCCTCAGCTTCTGTAGGAGCAGAGGCATGTATATGGAAGCGAGGTTCGCTGACGACAACCTCTCCATCATCCCGCTCAACCAACACCTGCAAGGGATGGGCAAGGCATCGTCCATCAGAGAGAAAGCCATCTATGATACGGGTAGTTCCTTTTGATGGTTGATGTTCCTGGTGTTCTGTAATCATGGGATATATATGCTTTCTCGGTTCCTCTGTAGTACAGTGTTTGTTAGGCCTGATGGTATATTAAGTAGCATATCGTGAAACCAGCAGTTGTCAAGTGTGCCAGCTTGTATCTCCGCGCTTTGCAAGCGCCTGTCTCCATTTTCCCGAGCTCTCCCTGTGATATACTATAAATAACTACGAAGTTAGACGGGAGGAGGCGGAATATGTTGGGTTATTGTGCCTGCCTGTCAACAAGTCAATTTTTATTGGGGCGGCCCTGCCATAAAGGCCGCCCATTCTGATGTTAAAATATTCAATGGCTTTTCTGTGGGAAGGGCTTTGTATGCCTGCTTCCCTAGCTAGTACAGCAAGGCAATGTATGCGAGAGGAAGACATATGATCAGAGAACCAGAAACAGTTATTTCTCCGGCCAACACGATCTTTGTTCTGTTGAGCTTTGAAGGCCCTGATATCTATTCAACTGCGGGCGGTCTGGGTACGCGCGTGACCGAGCTGAGCGAGGCGCTGGCCACCCAGGGCTATACCACGCACCTTATCTTCATCGGCGATCCATCCAAGCCATCCACAGAACTGCGTGTCGATGGCCGTTTGATACTCAAACGATGGTGCCAGTGGATCAGTAAATACCACCCCAATGGCGTCTATGATGGTGAAGAAGAAAAACTCTATGACTATAACGAAAGCGTGCCCTACCATGTTTATAATGAGATTGTGCGCCCCGCTCAGGCCGAGGGGAAGCTGGTCGTGATTATGGGCGAAGACTGGCAAACTGCCGAAGTCATCTGCCGCACCTCCGACCTGCTCCACTGGTTTGGACTGCGCCAGAACGTGCTTATACTCTGGAATCTCAATAGCTTGATGTCCCTGCACCGCATCAACTGGGGGCGCCTCAGCTTTGTGTCCACAATCTGCACTGTCAGCAAATATATGAAGCACAGGATGTGGAGTTATGGCGTGAACCCGCTCGTCATCCCCAATGGTATTCCGGCTCGCCATCTCAACCCCGTCGATGCTGACGCCATCAAGCAACTGCGCGAAATCGCTCGCCAGGGCGACCCTCGCCGCCTCTTCCTCTTCAAAATTGGCCGTTTCGATCCTGACAAACGCTGGCTCATGGCTATTGAGGCTGTTGCTCGCCTGAAACACAGCGGCTATCCCGTCACCCTCTTCGTGCGCGGCGGCATTGAACCACACGGCGCCGATGTTCTGCGCCACGCCTACAACATCGGCCTCACCATCCGCGATGTGGTTGCCCAGCGGCCCAACGTGCAACAATGTATGGACGCCATAGCCAAAGCCGGGCCTGCCGATCTCTATAACCTGCGCTTCTTCCTGCCCGAAGAATTTGTGCGCATAACCTATACCGCTGCCGATGCCACACTTGCCAATAGTGGGCACGAGCCTTTCGGCCTGGTGGCTCTCGAAGTCATGGCTGCCCAGGGCATTGCTGTTACCGGCAGCACCGGTGAAGATTATGCCATTTCCTTCCAGAACGCTATCGTCACAGAAACCGACGACCCCGATGAGATCGTTGGCTACCTGCTCTACCTGCGCCGCCATCCCGAAGAGCAGGAACGTATCCGTTGCGCCGGGCGCAGCACAGCAGAAGAGTTCCTCTGGGATCAGGTAATCGAGAACCTCCTGGGCAAACTAGAGTTCCTGGCCCGCAAACAGAACATTGCCCTGTCTTAGGCAAAGTTCAAAGGTTAAGAATGGGTGGAAACGCTGGGAGTTTGGTACTATTTTGCGCTACCTCATCTTACAAAAATTGACCAACTTCGGTCTATTAAAGTAGACTCCCGAAAAAGGGGGATACTTGAGGACTGATGGACAACATAGTGCTACAAAAGTGATGAGGTAGATATGCCGCAATTTCGCTCGCTTCCGTCATTTCAAACGCTGCCTGCAATTGATCTGGCAGAAGAGCAGCCTGAACCTCGCCAGGTTACTCCATCCGAATTACCACCTTTGCCGCTCTTTGCACGCGCGGCCCAGCAATCCCCGGTAGTTACCGGCGATCTGGCGTCTATTTCAACCATGCCTCATCCTGTAATCACCACCGAGCAACTTGCGGCTATTGCCGGTTCATCCTATACGCCCTATACATCTACGCCTTTTACGCCGGCGCCTGCCGGGCGCATTGTTCGTATCCCTGGCGTGCCCTCTAAAGTCCAGAGAAGGACAACGCCAACCACCGAAGATTTACCAGCGCCTGTCAAGCGCATGAATCCCCGCTTGCGCCAGGGCATAATCCTGCTCGCCCTTTTCGTCGTGGGGCTTATGACTCTCCTCACGCTTGTTCCGCTGGATAACGGGCAAAGCGCCTTCCCCATTTTTAAGGGGATCAGCAGTTGGGTTCAATCTGAGCAGGCATACTGGGAACTCCAGGCGCAAATAGACCAGACAGCCCAGGCTACTACGCAAAATATCGCCCAGCCAGCGGCTCCCCCTCCTGTAGCCTTGCCAACGAGTGTGTACATAAGTGTCGCTCAGCAGGACGCTATCAATGCCGGTATCTCCCCGGATTACTTCGTGAGACAGATCAACACCGAGAGCGGCTTTAATCCGTATGCCGTCTCTCCATCAGGAGCAGAAGGCATTGCGCAGTTTATGCCTTCAACGGCGGCCAGCCTGGGAATCGACCCCTTTAACCCTTACCAGGCGCTCAATGCTGCGGCCCATCTTATGGCAAGCTACAACAACCAGTACGGCGGCAATTATGCTATGGCCCTGGCCGCCTATAATGGCGGCTCCGGCACCGTTCAGTACGCTATCAATGCCTGTGGAATGGCGAACTGGATGAACTGCCTGCCAGCGCAGACACGCAACTATATCTACGTTATTATGGGAATATAGGAAGCAGCGGCACGACGTACCCGTAGGGGCGGGAGCAGCGGGCATTGACTCCAAAAAAACAAAGATAAGTAACACGAGCAAGCTCCTTTCTTGCTAGGAAGAGGCATAGCGCGAATGACATTTCCGATGAGCCGAGCGCGCCGTTTGCGGCTGCAAGACATCAGCAG
>CADDZH010000109.1 GCA_902812455.1 Chloroflexota bacterium
GCTGAACAGCATCTTTGCGCGCTTCTTGCTGGTGGGCGCGCTTGACCGGCGCATTCCGGTTGGCCTGGGCAGGCTCGACGAGAATCGTGTCCCCCTGACCGCTATCGTCTTCCAGACGACGGTTGTTGTGCTCTTCGCGGCCATCGTTTTCTTGCTGCCCTACCTGATCTCGTTCACCAATCCGGTGAATCTGACCAACGAACTGTTCACTCTGACCCTTTACGCTCACAGCATCATCTGGGCCATCGCCAGCTCATTCCTCTTCATTGACCTGCTTGCCCTCTACCTGCGCTACCGAGGAAAATTCCGCGCGCTAGCTATCCTGCCGATGCCAGTTCTGTGGGTATGCATCATCGTCGCCCCGGTCGCCTGCCTGCTCGCCATCATTGACACGCTGGCATATTCGCCGATCCCGCAGTTGATTCCCTCAACGCAGTGGGGATTCATTGTGGGTGGCCTGACTGTGGGGTGGCTGGTCTTTGCCTGGACCTTAAGCATGGTCGCCAGCAGCGAGGCGTCCTGGGAAGACCTCAGCGTGCCGGAATAGCAAGTTTATCCCGTTTGCGCACAGCTATTGTTGCAAAGAAGGAGATTCGTACATGGCAACAGGAACTATTTCAACTACGCTGGAACCAGGCATTGAGACAACCGGGATCGAGCGCATCTCTCCGGCGATGCGCACACACCTGCGCATCGCGGATAATTTCACCCTCTGGTTTTCAGCAAACCTGGTTATTTCTACCGTTGCGCTGGGCGCGCTAGCGATCCCGCTGTTCGGCCTGGGCTTCTGGGACAGCGTGGTAGCCATTATCCTGTTCAACGTGCTGGGGGCAATGCCAGTAGCGTTTCTTGCCACGCTTGGCCCGCGATTGGGGCTGCGCCAGATGACGATCACGCGCTTCTCATTCGGTTGGGTAGGCGCAGCGATTATGGCGTTTTTGAACGTGGCGGCCTGCACAGGCTGGTCAGCCGTCAACGCCATTGTCGGCGGCCAACTGGTAGCGGCGGTAAGCGGCGGAACGATTGCCCGCCCGGTGGCAATCCTCTTCATTGCGGTTGCTACAACCATTATCGGCATCTATGGCTACAAACATGTGCATCGCTTTGCGCGCTATGCCTGGATTCCTGAAGCGCTCATTTTCCTGATCCTGGCATTTGTAGCCGCTCCAAAGCTGGCAATCGTCCCAACACCCGCATTTGGTATAGCAGAGGTCGCCTCGTTCGTCTCCTTCGGCGGCGCTATCTTTGGCTTCGCCACCGGCTGGAGTTCGTATGCCGCAGACTACAACGTGCGGCAGCCGGAAACAACCCCTGCCTCTCGTGTTTTCTGGTACACCTTCCTGGGCATTGCTCTCCCCTGCATTCTCCTGGAAATCTTCGCCCTGGCCTTGACCACCGCATTTACGAAAGCGAGCGGCGTCGGCGACCTGCTCGCAGCAACGGCCAGCCCGCTCGGTAGCTTTGGTAACGTCTTGTTGATTATCCTCGCCTTGAGCATTGTCGCCAACAATATTCCCAATGCCTATAGCCTCGGCCTGTCCATGCAGGTCTTGAGCAAGACGTGCCAGAACGTGGGCCGGATCACGTGGACGCTACTTGGCGCAGTCTTCTACATGCTCATAGCCATCCCGGCCGTCTCCAATTTCAACAACACGCTCGAGGATTTCCTCTTGATCATCGCCTACTGGCTGGGACCCTGGGCGATCATCCTCATCGAGGAACATTTCATCTTCCGGCGAGGCAAGTACAATGTGGACGATTGGAATACAGCAGAGAAACTGCCAATCGGCTGGGCAGCCATGATCGCCATGGCCCTGGGTCTTGTGGGCGTCTACCTCGGCGCGGCGCAGGCTCTCTTTGTCGGGCCAATCGCTGGCCTGTTCAACCCGCCCTATGGGATGGACATAGGCTTTGAGCTTGGCGCCATCTTTGCTGGTATTTCTTACCTCTTCTTACGCCCGATCGAACTCTCGATCACAAGGCGCTAGTCCAGAAATAGGACAGGGACAAGCCCTGTCCCTACCCTGGATGAGGTGCAGGCCTATTCGTCCAGGGTAGGGGCGACCGCAAGACTTGCCCTGGAGCCTGCCTCTACCATCGTCCCTCCACTCTTGCCATCCATCGCCTCATTCGCCAGCAGAATCCTGAAGGATGGAAAATCTGAGTGGGTGCTATAATACAGGTAGCTTTTCACCTAGTACTTCATCAAGCTTCATGTAACTGGTGATATGCAGTAGAGTGCCAATGAATTGGCACGTTGGCTCCCTTGTGGGGCCAGGTATCCATCGAGCCGGCGAAGGGAGAGTATCAAGATGCGCGTTGGCGTGGGGCTGCCTACCACCATTGGCGTCACAGGGCAACTCGTACACGAATGGGCACGTCAGGCTGATAGAGGGCCTTTTTCAAGCCTGGGCGTGCTTGACCGGCTTGTTTATGATAGCTATGATCCCCTGATTGCCCTGGCCAGCGCCGCAGCCATCACCCGCAGGGTTCGGCTGGCAACCACTATCGTCATCAGCCCCCTACGCAATAGCGGCGTCCTGGCAAAGATAGCTGCCTCCCTGGATGCGCTTTCCAATGGCAGGCTGGTTTTAGGGGTGTCTGTGGGCGCACGCAAGGACGATTATGCAGCCGCACAAGTTGACTACCACTCACGAGGCAAGCGCTTCAGCGAGCAACTAGCCAGGTTACGCTCTTTCTGGGAAGATAGCGCCCTCGTTCCAGGCGATGCTCGCTCCAGCGGGCCAGTGCTGCTAGTGGGAGGGTTGAGCGATCAGGCATTTGCGCGCATGGCCCGCTATGCAGATGGCTATGTTCATGGTGGCGGCCCTCCAAGAGCTTTTGCCCGTGCCGCTGATAAGGCTCGCGCCGCCTGGATCGACATGGAACGCCCTGGAAGGCCGCAGCTCTGGGGGCAAGGCTATTTTGCCCTGGGCAGCCAGGCTATTGAAGCAGGCAAGCGCTACCTGAAAGATTACTATGCCTTTACCGGGCCATTTGTAGAGAGGATCGTCGAAGAGCTGCTCACCAGCCCGCAGGCTATTGCACAATTTATCCGGGGATACGCGGAAGCTGGCTGCGATGAGTTGATCCTCTTCCCGGCAGCCGCCGGCCTGGATCAGCTCGAACAACTCACCGATATCGCGGGCGAATTGCAAAACGTGAAGGATACAGTGGTGGAAGGAGGGATACGTTGAAGATCATCATTCTCGGTGGAGGGCCTGCCGGGCTTTACAGCGGCCTGCTGATCAAAAAAAGCGATCCCTCGCACGATATTACCATCATCGAGCGCAACCCTGCGGATGTGACCTACGGTTGGGGCGTGGTTTTTTCCGATCGCACGCTGGCCTCCTTCCAGAGAGCAGACTATAAGACATACGAGCAAATCGCTGACCATTTCGTGATCTGGGATGCTATTGACGTGCATTATCGTGCGGAGACGATTCGCTGTGGCGGGCACATTATTGCCAGCATCGCGCGTAAGACGCTGCTGAACATCTTGCAACGGCGCTGCGCAGAACTTGGCATCGATGTGAAATATGGCTGCGAGATACACGATATTGCGGAACTCGGTGAGTACGACTTGCTGATCGCGGCTGATGGGATCAATAGCCTTGTGCGCAAGACCTATGCCTCTCACTTCAAGCCGCACATAGAGTATGGTAAAGCCCGCTATATCTGGCTTGGGGCAAACAAAGTGCTTGATTGCTTCACCTTTATTTTTTGTGAGAATGAAGACGGGCTTTTCCAGGTACATGCCTATCCCTTTAGTGGGACCACCAGCACGTTTATCGTTGAGTGCGATGAGGCATCCTGGCTCAAGGCAGGTCTAGATAAGGCCGGCGAGGCGGAGAGTCTCGCCTACTGCCAGCGCCTGCTGGCCGATCACCTGGGAAGCGCCAGGCTCCTCTCGAATAACTCGAAGTGGATCAGCTTCCCCACATTGAAGACGCAGACCTGGCATTACTGGCACGTGGTGTTGTTAGGCGATGCAGCGCATACAGCCCATTTCTCGATTGGCTCAGGAACAAAACTGGCAATGGAGGATGCTATTGCCCTGGCGCAGGCGCTTGAGCAACACCAGGATATCGAAACTGCTCTCAATCAATATGAGCTGGAGAGAAAGCCCGTGCTTGAAATCTTCCAGCGAGCTGCGCAGGAGAGCCAGGCTTATTTTGAAACGCTCAAGCGATACCTGGGCCTTGACCCCATGCAGTTCACGTTCCAGTTGCTGACTCGCAGTGGGCGCATCACCTATGATGATCTCAAACTGCGCGATGTGGGGTTTGGCGATGCGGTTGATCGCTGGTGCATGCAAAAAGCCCTGCAATCGTTACAAATGGAGCATGCATCGCAGCAGGCAGCCAGACTTTCATCACCTCAGGTAGCAATCGCGCCACCGCCAATGTTTACGCCGCTGCGCTTGAGATCACTCGTATTACCTAATCGCGTGGCCTTTTCATATCATGCATGTGGAAGAGGCGACGAGAGGTCAGGAGATGATGGTAGACCAGGCGAGCAGTATGCTTCCCAATTAAACAGCCTGGCAAGCAAGGGTGCCGGTCTCGTCATAACTAATATTGTTGCAGTATCTCACGAGGGACGTATCACGCCGGATTGCGCTGGAATGTATCATGCAGAGCACCTGGCTGCCTGGGCCAGTATCATTGAGAACACTCGCAAGTACACAACGGCGAAGATCGCTATCCGGCTGGGCCATGCAGGACGGCGCGGCTCGACTCGCCCACATAGCGAGGGGTTGGATAGGCCGCTGCGGCAGGGGAACTGGCCGCTGCTCTCGGCCTCGCCCATCCCATATACGTCACAAAGCCAGGTGCCCAAAGAGATGGAGCAGGCAGACATGGACAGGGTGCGCGACGAATTTGTGCGGGCCGCTTCTATGTCATGGCAAGCCGGATTTGATCTGCTGCAACTCAACATGGCGCACGGCTACCTGCTGGCTAGCTTTCTCTCGCCGCTCACGAACCGGCGCGGTGATGCCTATGGTGGAGACCTGGAACACAGGATACGCTATCCTTTAGAGGTGGTCGATGCAGTGCGAGCAATCTGGCCAGAAGATAAGCCCATTGCGGTGGCTTTCTCCGTCACCGATTGCGTGAAGGGAGGGTTCGATATTCCTGACGCGGTGCAGTTTGCAAAGGCACTGAAAGCTCACGGCTGTGATATAATCGAGGTACTGGCAAGCCAGACAACAATGGATGGGGAACCGGCCTATGGACGCGGTTTCCTGACTTCGTTGAGCGACCGCGTGCGCAATGAAGCCAGTATTCCGACAATGGTTGGCGGCTATCTTACTGCCAGCGATGAAGTCAATACTATCCTGGCTGCTGGCCGCGCTGATCTCTGTATTATGGAACCTGAAAGGTAACATGCTATGGCAGGCGAAAATCATCTTCCATTAGAAGGGCGGCGGGCGGTGGTAACGGGCGCAGGGCGTGGCATTGGGCGCAGCATTGCCCTGGCACTGGCGAGCGCCGGTGCTGATGTGGCAGTAACCGCCCGCACGACAACTGACCTGGAGCAACTCATGGCAGAGATCCAATCGATGGGGCGAAAAAGCGTTATGACGCCCTGCGATGTGACCGACCCTGAGCAGGTGCAGGCTATGGCGAAGACGCTGCTCGAAGGGCTGGGAGGCATCGATATCCTGGTCAACAATGCCGGCAATGCCGGGAGCCATAAATTTCTCAACCATCCCGATGAACTGTGGCACCGCATGCTCGCTGTCAACCTGACCAGCGTCTATTACGTCAGCAAAGCGTTCGTGCCAGCGCTCATTGATCAGCGAGGAGGACGCATCATCAACATTGCCTCAATTGCCTCGCGAGTTGGCGAGCGCTACATTGCGGCCTACACAGCAGCCAAACATGGGGTGCTTGGCCTGACTCGCGCCCTGGCTGCCGAGTTGCTGGCATATAACATCACCGTCAATGCTATTTGCCCTGGCTACGTTGATACTCCCATGACCGATGCCAGCGTCAGGAATATTGTGGCTCGCACCGGCATGTCAGAAGCCCAGGCGCGCGAGGCGCTGGAGAAGGCAAGTCCGCAGCGCAGGTTGATCCAGCCGGAAGAGGTTGCTGCCGCCGCGGTCTTCCTGGCGCAGGATATTGCAAAGGGCATTACGGGGCAGGCCATCAACATCGATGGCGGCGGCGTAATGTCATAGGTGGTGCAATGAATTATGATTTTTTATACGAAGTGAATAACGGGATTGCGACTGTGACCTTCAACCGGCCCGAGGTGATGAATGCGCTCACATTTGAGGTGTACGCGCAACTGCGTGATCTGTTTGAGGCGCTGCGCACCGATGACGCAGTACGCGTTGTGGTGCTGGCGGGAGCAGGCGACAATTTCTGTTCGGGCGGTGATGTACATAAGATCATCGGCGAGCTGCTCAAACGCGACATGAAGGGCCACCTTGAGTTCACACGCATGACCGGGGCAGTTGTGCAAAATATGCGCCTGCTGGACAAGCCCATCATTGCCGCGCTCAATGGCATGACTGCTGGTGCGGGAGCGGTGATTGCGCTGGCCTCTGATCTTCGCATTGCTTCGGAGAAGGCGCGCTTTGCCTTTCTCTTCACCAAAGTCGGATTGACCGGGGCAGATATGGGAGCCGGTTACCTGCTCCCGCGAGTTGTGGGTATGGGGCGCGCTTTTGAATTGCTGCTCTTAGGCGATACGATTGATGCCGCAACAGCCGAGCGCTACGGGCTGGTCAACCGGGTCGTTCCCCACGCTGACCTGCTCCCTGCTGCATATGAGTGGGCCAACCGGCTGGCGCAAGGGCCAACGTTTGCTATCTCGATGACCAAGCACATGCTAAACCACGAGCTGAGTATGGATCTCGTTTCGGCTATCGAAGCAGAGGCGCAGGCACAGGCACTGATGCTGATGGGAGACGATCATCGCATCTTCTATGAAGCATTTCAAGCGAAAGAGAAGCCCAGGTTCATCGGGCGGTAGGGAAGGTCATTATGGAGAAAAAGATTATTAACCCGCCGGAACTGGCCCGCCCCAGCGGTTTCAGCCATGGCATCCTTGTGGAAGGCGGGCGCTTGCTCTTCCTGGCAGGACAGACTGCCGTTGATGCTGGGGGCAAAGTAGCTGCTCCTGGTGACCTGGTAGCACAGTACGAGCAGGTACTGCGCAATCTCAAGGCAGTGGTTGAAGCGGCGGGCGGAGCGATGCAAGATATCGTCAAAATCAATATTTTTGTGCGCGACCGAGACGATTATCTTTCCCATCGCAAGCAGCTTGGGAACGTGCATCGCTCTTACTTCGGAACATACTACCCGGCCACAGCCCTATTTGAAATTTCGCGTTTTTACCAGGATGGGATATTAATCGAGATCGAGGGCATGGCTGTAATTGGTAATGGAGATAGTTGACAGGTAACAATGCGGAGCATATCTAGATGGACTTTACATTGACCGAGGAGCAGCAGCGTATCCAGCAGCTAGCGCGTCAATTTGCCGAGGAGGAAGTAGCGCCGGTAGCGCATGAAGCGGATGAGAAGGGCCAGTTCCCTTTGCACCTTGTGCGGCGCATGGGTGAGCTAGGTTTCCTGGCCGGGCCGGTTGCGCGCGAATATGGCGGCTCAGGCATGGACTATGTGAGCTATGCGCTGCTGTGCGAGGAGTTGGGACGTGTTGATTCTTCTGTGCGTGGTTTTTTGACCGTGCATGCCAGCCTGGTCTCGCTTTGCATTCAAGAATGGGGCACTGAAGAGCAAAAGCGCTCCTACCTGCCTCGTCTTGCAACAGGCGAATGGATCGGCTGCTACGCGCTCACCGAAGTTAATGCCGGTTCGGATGCCGCCAGTATAGAGACAACGGCCAGGGAAGAAGATGAATACTACGTTCTGAACGGCGAGAAGATCTGGATTACGAATGGTCTCAGCGCGCACGTTGCCATCGTATTTGCCAGCAGGGATCGCTCTGCAAGGCATAGAGGGATTTGCGCATTTCTTGTCCAGACGGATACCCCCGGCTTCTATCGCGAGCCGATGCCGGGGAAAGAACTGGGTCACCGTGCATCGGAACATGCCCATATTATCTTGAAGGAGTGCCGCGTACCAAAGAGCGCGCTGCTGGGAGCACCAGGAGAAGGCTTCAAAGTAGCAATGTCGGCGCTGGATCGCGGACGGCTGGGAGTTGCAGCCGGAGCCGTTGGCGTAGCACAGGCCTGTCTCGATGCTTGCGTCGCTTTTACGAAGCAACGCCGCCAGTTTGGACAGCGCATTGCTGATTTTGAGATGATCCAGGCCACGCTGGCAGAAATGGCGGCTAACGTGGAAGCGGCCCGGCTGCTAGTCTATCAGGCGGCGTGGATCAAAGATCAGGGCTTGCCCGCCACGAAAGCGACATCCATTGCCAAGTTGTTCGCCACGGAAGCAGCCATGAAGGCAGCATCGGAGGCCGTGCTGTTGCATGGCAGTCGTGGCTACTCTAATGAATATCCCGTGGAGCGCTATTACCGGGATATCAAAGGCTTGCAGATTTACGAAGGGACAAGCCATATCCAGCGACTGATCATTGCAAGGGAATTAGTAGGCAAGGATCGATGAACAATAACGGGTTATAGATGTTAGTATGGGCGATGGCAGCGGTGGGAACGATGGCAGCGGTGGGAACGATGGCAGGGGCAAGCTCTGCCACTACATAGGACGGTGGTGCATACCTAGACATGGTATGGTAGGGGCAGGGCTTGCCCCTGCCCTGGTGGCGGTCGCCATACCGGGCTATTACGTACATCGTGTCATTTGCCAGCAAAGTCTGTGATGTGTACCCATTATCGAGGAGGATTGATCTATGCCCTATTCAGATTACTGGAATCCCAAGAATGAAACCATGCCGCGCGAGGACTTGCAGAGGCTGCAGCTCCTCAAGCTCCAGCGGATGTGCGAGTGGGCGTATACACATTCGCCGTTCCACAAGCGCAATTTTGACGCGGCTGGCTTCAAGCCGGAGCAGATCAAAACCCTGGATGATCTGCGCCGTATCCCCTTTATGACCAGGGAAGATTGGATGGAGTCTCTAGTAGAAAAGCCCCTGTTTGGTGATCTTCCCGCTACGGATGTTGTCAAAGCCATTCGCTATCATCTGACATCGGGCACATCAGGGCGCACACCAATTCGCGTCCTGGATAGCACAAAGGACTGGGACTGGATCAGCGAGATGTGGTGCTATGGTATCTGGGGCTTCGGCGTCCGTCCAGAAGACTCTGTCTATTTTGCCTTTGGCTATGGATCGTTCATAGGTTTCTGGGGAGCGCATTATGGCTGCGAGAAAATCGGGGCGCTGGTCGTTCCAGGTGGCGCGCAAACCAGCGAGGGACGCATCAAGCAGATCGTCGAACTGGGTGTGACAACTGTATTCTCCACGCCCACCTACGCACTGCACCTCTGGCAAAAAGCGCATGAAATAGGCATTGACCTGGCCAGGGATAGCAGGGTCAACAAAGTGATCCTTTCAGGGGAACCGGCAGGCTCCATTCCGGCGGTAAAACGCCAGTTAGAGGAGGCCTGGGGCGCAAAGGTTGGTGATACAGCAGGCATGACCGAGCTTGGCACGATCATGGTGTTTGAATGCTCGCACCAGCCGGGCGGCACACACATCATCGAAGATCACTATATCGAGGAAGTAATCAATCCTGACACAGAAGAGCCGGTGGGCTACGGGGAGCTTGGAGAGCGCGTCGTGACATCCTTTGGGCGTGGCTTCATCCCGGTCATTCGCTACCGCACGAAAGATATGGTGATGAAAGTTCCCGCCAGCACCTGCACGTGTGGGCGCACCTGGGACATCTACGATGGTGGCATTCGAGGCCGCTGGGATGATATGAAGCTCATTCGCGGCACAAATGTCTATCCACGAGCCGTGGAGTCGATTGTGCGCGAGTACCCTGCCATTGATGAATTTCAAATTTATATCTGGCGCAAGGACGGCTTACAGGATGAAATTGACATCAGGGTAGAGGTCAAGCCGGGATACGAGGCAGAATGGCCTCGACTCCAGCAGGAGCTCGCCAAAGACCTGGCCAATGCTCACGAAGGCTTACGCTTCAATATTGTGCGCATGGATTACGGCGTGCTGCCGCATTTTGAATTGAAGGCAAAGCGGCTGGTAGATGCGCGTCCCGTAGCAGAATACAACAGGTAAGGAGCTGGTAACCATGACTACAACAGATAGCGATCTCCTGGGGAAACCGCTGACCGAGCAGGAGCGAGAATTGCTCAACATCTATGAGGCGCTCAAGAAGATAGCGGCGCAGAGCGATCTGCCACCCTGTGCTGCGCGCAACGTGCGGCAGGCCCTGGCTTCGATGTGGCAGGTCACGAACGATCTGAACCTCCAGTTTGAGCAGTTATACGATCTGGGTGTGTGATTCACAACCCGTTAGTGAGAAGATGATGAAAAGCACATCGCTCAGGGCAATCGGGAGGCCAGGATTGTACATCCTGCTTCCCATTCTGCTCTGGCTTATCCCTACCTCATGGCTAGAAAGAGGGCCATCGCTTTGCCTGATCCGCCGCATCTTTGGCGTGCCCTGCCCCGGCTGCGGTATGACCAGGGCATTCTCGTGCGTGATGCATGGAGAATTTAAAAAAGCCCTCCAGTACAACAGGCTGGTGGTCATCGTCTTCCCCCTTCTCTGCTATGAATGGGGGCAAACCATGCTGGCCGAGTACAAGAAGTTACTCCTGGCAACAAACGTCTAGCTCTGCATATCCAACTTTACCATCTTGTATGTTCCACACATCTCGCAACCACTTTCAGGCGAGGTTATGCGTCAGAAGTGGCTGGGTTATGGTACTTCTGACATTTTAGATAAATTATCACCGGAACTTAACTGAATCTTGACCACTTCTCCCTTCCTCTCCTCTTGTATTTCCATCATACTCATATTGGCTTGTCTAGAATCTTGCCTAAAACAAGACATCTGCCGCGCAAAGTATTTTCTAACCTTAGTAGCATGTTTTTTGAAAGTGAGGATCTTCTAGTGCGTCTCTTAACTCGTTCAAAAGTGCGCCTCCTTCTGCCATTTCTCATTCTCTTGGCACTGCTCGGTGCAGTCGTGGTGACGATAGACCTGAGCGGCTCTGTGGCTACAACTCATGCGAGCGCTGCTGCCCCGCCGGTTTTCACATTCCAGGGTCAAGCTGGCATAGTAAACCTGGCACACTCCGGGCAGCTTTCTACTGCTGGCAACGGGCACTCGAATAGTCCTGCTCATGGTCAACCGCATACTCCCGTCGTTCACAAGCAGAAAGGATCTAAAGCCCTTTCTGCTACACGTGCCGGTCTGCCCGCAACCACTGACGCAGGGATCGATCCCGGTCATGACTCCGGCCCAGGCCAGATCCTGCATAATTTCACCGGCCTCAACAGCGTTGACAGCTTTAACGCCAACGGCTTTATCCTTGAGCCGCCCGATCAGGGTCTGTGTACCGGCAATTTGCTTGGACAAAAAGTAGTGGCCGAGATCATTAATGATGTGGTTGCGTTCTACACTCCCAGCGGAACCATCATCGCCGGCCCGGCCAACCTCAATGTCTTGTTTGCCGAACCTCCTACCGAGTTCATGTCCGATCCCCGCTGCGTCTTCGATACCTCAACCCAGACGTTCTTCTTTACCGTGCTTGCTGCCGCTCCTACTGCCAATTTGCTCCCAACACATGACGACCTACTGGTGCTGCGTTCGAATGGAATTGCATCTGTGTACAGGGCAGACACGACCTTCGCCACCGATACCGCCGGTCAGTGCCCCTGCTTCGGTGATCAGCCCAAGGTAGGCATCGATCCGTACAATGTGTATATCAGTACCGACGAGTTCGGTGGTCCAAATCAGTCGCTTGAAACCGGTGCGGCGGTCATTGCCTTTGCCAAATCAGATCTCGTGCAAGGGGTAGTTGCCGTCCATACAGCAGAGTATCTCAATCTTACGCTCAACGGCATTGGTGTCACTGGTTTGCAGCCTGCCATCACGATCGGTAACGCAAAGGAAGAATTTTTCCTGAACTCGTTCCCTTATCTGGATGAGGCGCAGCTCCAGCCCAACCCGCTAAGCCATACACTCGGCCTGTGGGCGCTCTTTAATCCTGAAGCGGTCTCCAATGGGCAAGTACCCACACTCAGCGCTACGCTCATTATCAGTGAGAACTATGCGTTCCCTGTACCTGCTCTCAGCACGAATGGCTCATCGCTGGCAACTTTTACGAACGATAGCCGTATGCAGCAGGTAGAGTACATCAACGGTCACCTGCTGGGCGCGTTGGATTCAGCCGTAACTCTCAACAACGACCCCACGACACGCGACGGTGCCGCCTGGTTTGAGTTGAAGCCGATCCTGGATCGAGATCAGGATGTCAATGGAGCAACATTCATCCAGCAGGGTTACCTGGCTGCCGCTGGCAAATTTCTGATCTATCCGGCTATCCTACAGGCAAGGAATGGCACGATAGGCATCGCGTTCTCCATCACAAGCCAGACGCTCAACCCCAGCACGGGCTATGCCGTTCTTGCATCGGGCAGCAGGAAATTCAGTAAGCTGCATATCACTCAGCTCGGCTCAGGCCCCGATATCGGTTTCACCTGCGCCTTGGGCTATCCCCAGCAATGCCGTTGGGGCGACTACTCCTGGGCTGCCCTCGATCCAAATGGCATAGACATATGGATGGCTGCTGAGGATACTGTGCCTCAGGTCGCAACACAACCTGGTACAACTCCACCTGCCCAAACCAACTGGGGTACCCAGGTCTGGGATGTGAACGGTAATTAATCTGGCTCTTGTACACGTGATACCGTTGACGAACGAATTTCTTTCTCCTTAGAGGCATGCGCCAACGGTATCGCGTTTTGTCGCTTCGTTAGCTTCTCCAGACCGCTGTTTCACTAACATGGAGCAACCGGCCTAAGTGCAATAAAGCAACAGATGCGCTGGACAAAGGAAGGGGGTAAAAGAGGATATCCAAAACTATAGCCTTGCTTGTCTCCGCATGATGCCAGAAAAGGGGGCACTATTGTGAGGTTCCTTACCGCAGAAGCGTATGAATAAACAGTTCCTCAAGAGCTGGAAACATACCGGCGGAAAGGAGACCTCTTCATGAATCACCGGCACAACCTTTCGATCATCGTTTTTGTGCTCTGTATCTGCTCACTGGTGGCCTGCTCAACAAACACCTCTCCGGCACCATCTCACGCAACGGCTTCGGTTACCACCCCGAAAGTACAGCCAACTCCGACGAAGCCAGCGATTGCACCAGGAACGGTCCTGTATCAGGCGAACTGGTTACAGGGACTGGCAGGATGGAAAAGCTCTGGTGGCTGGCAGGTCGTACAGGGCCAACTCCAGGCTGATTCTCTCTCTTTGACGACCATCACGGCGCCCTATATCTCACCTGTAGCCAACTATGCCATCGAAGCTCGTATCCAGGTTGTGCGTTTATTGCAGAAGAATGGGGGCAGCTTTAGCCTGTTCGCGAGCCCACGGCCAGGAAAGCCAGGCTATGAGGCTGGCGTTGCCAGGTTGATGGGACCAGGACCACGCCCGAACGGCAGCAATCCCCAGTTGCAAATTTTCCTCGATCCTCTCAGCGCGCAGGGAAGTGGGCCGTTCTACACCTCCGACTACGATCCACGCACACTGTGGCATACCTTCCGTATCGAAGTGCAGGGCAGCGAAGTCCGCCTGATTGTCGATGGCGCCCCAACGGGCTCCGCAACCAGCCAGCAAACGGATTTCCTCTCTAACGGTCCGTTCGGTATCGAGAGTTCAATGGTGGTGTTGCGCGTCAGCAGTTTTCGAGTTATAGCGTTGTAAGCCGCAAAGAGGCGGGTGTTTTACAGAGCAGCGATAAACCTGGTGCTCTGCCAAGTTTCAAATGACTGAGAAGATGCAGTAGAGTGCCAATTCATTGGCCCGCTGGCCTCCTTCGTGGGCGCCAGGCTTCCATCCAGCCTAAAACAGGACGCGCAAGGGAGCAAGGATAATCTCGCTGAGTTTTGCATACCAGGGACGGCTTACCCAGGCATCAAGGTTAAGTTCAATGCCATTGCTGGTGTCGCACTCGAAGAGTTTTTGCATCTGGTGGGCAATATCGGGGCTATAAATCTCGACATTGATCTCGTAGTTGCCGATAGAGCTGAGCCTATCGAGGTTAGCCGTACCGACCGTTGACCACTGGCCATCAATGGTACAGGTTTTGGCGTGAAGCATGGTATGACGGTAACCAAAGATACGGATGCCGGCCTGCAGGCAATCTGTGAAGTATCCTCGGGCCAGCCATTCAACGACGATGTGATTCGATCTCCAGGGTACCAGCAGGCGCACATCTACCCCCCGCCGGGCAGCATCTTTCAGAGCATTGAGGAAGATGTGATCGGGCACAAAGTAAGCATTTGTCAGTAAGATGGTTCGCTCCGCCTTCTCGATGGCTTCGATATACATATCGCGGATGGGAAAGGTTAATCTTTGAGCATCATTGCCCCGCACATTGATGAATGGGTTAAAGCGACGCCGGTAGCGCCTGGTGATCATATCATCTTTAGGGCACGCGCGATTCCAGAATTCTATGAAGGAATGAGCAAGATCGGCAGCGGCCGGGCCGTGTATACGCAGGTGTGTATCGCGCCACTCAGTCATTAAGGGACCTCCCAGGTTGTAGCCACCGACGAAGGCGGTATAGCCATCCACAATGAGCAGTTTGCGGTGATCTACGGTGTAGTGGCGCGGGTCAAATATATGCCAGGGACGAGTGATGGAACGGTATTCCATTGCATGCACGCAAGACGGGAAGACTTTGAAAGCGTGGGGCACCACCAGGTTGCCAAAACCATCGAAAATCACATAGACTTCTATCCCTTGCATCGCTTTGTTGATCAGGCGCTTCTTGAGCTCCCGGCCATCTGCATCATCTTTCCAGATGTATGTTTCAAGATAGATACTTTGCTGGGCGTTATCGATGGCCTCAAGCATCGCATCATAAAGATCGCTACCATTGGCGTAGAGTTGAAGCCGGTTTTCACCGACCTGTACCTCATCCAGGTGGGGATAGGGAAAGGGGTGTTTGTCACGCCCTATGCGCCGTTCGCGCACGAAAGCGATGATCTGCAGCGCTATAAGCGTAATCGCCTCTAAGGCCGCCAGTATTTTTAAGGCATTGGATATAAGCCACCAGGGAGAAAGGCGACGCCAGAGGCTGGCTACAAATGAACTACCTACTCGTTCTCGTGATCGATTGATCTTTTTTTGCATCTCTTGCATTTATTCTACCCTACTAAAAATAGTGGTAAATTGCGCCCCTTGCCCGACTAATTTATGAACGTTCACCAAACAGGTTCCGAAATTCCGTGCCCGGCAACATCTCTTTTTCCATGCTGCTGTAAGTGCCGCTCGCCAGCAGTTCGGAGGCGATAGTACGCAGGTGTCCCAGAGCAGCGCGCATCAACCCGGAGGCCAAAGAGACGCGGGCCACGCCCAGTTCGGCCAGCATAGGTATGGGAGGGGCCGGTGGGCCACCAACGACATTGATCGCACCACCAATCTCTTTGACAAAATCAGCGATGGTCTTTCTATCACTTACACCTATCAAGAAAATACAATCGGCGCCGGCTTCGCGGTAGGCCTGGGCACGCTGGACAGCCTGCTCGAAACGGCTGGATGCATCTCCTGTGGGCAAGAGATAGACATCGGTGCGAGCATTCACAACAAGCGGCACATCCATAGAAGCTGCTGCCTCCTGAATGGCTTTGAGCAGATCCACCTGGTAAGCAATATCTACCAGCTTTTTTTCCTGGTGTTTCGTCGAATCCTCGATGTTGATACCAACCGCTCCCGCCTCGATGACCTCCCTGACGGTTTGTACGACCTCTTCGACGTTATTACCATAGCCCGCCTCTAGATCAACGGAAACGGGACGCTCAATTACGCGCGTGATGCGTTTCACCGCCTGGAGCATCATCTCGCGGCTGATATATTCCCCATCAGGATAACCGAGCGAGGCTGCCAGGCCAGAACTGGTCGTCGCTATCGCTTGGAAGCCAGCCTGCTCAAAAATACGAGCGCTGGCGGCATCCCAGGCGTTCGGCAAGATAAGGATATTGGGGCCAGCATGCAACTGGCGAAACTGGTTCGCTTTGTCTTTTTGCGTACTGGTAGTCATTGCTATGCTCCCTATTCACGTTCGTTCGCATTCGCACTGTTGAAACTCTTTGCAGGATATTTTACCACGTGTATGATACAGTAATGGCGATCTTACATTTTTGTGGAATGCAATTCCCTATGAGCTTATCCGAAAACCGGATCATGGCCTGACTCCCACAAGGGGAGTCACTACATCTTCTTTCCTTGGAGGCCACAAGATGTCGTGGCCTCCCTTGTGGGGGCCAGGGTTCCGCATAAGTTCTATATGGTATTGAAAGGAGAGCAACTTCACCTATGGATCCAGCGGTGAAAAAACAGGCGCTGCGCACCTTTACCTATGGATTATATGCCGTCTCGTGCGCCAACGAAGGCGAAGTCAATATCTTTACAGCAAACTGGTTGACGCAGGTATCTTTCGATCCGCCCTTAATTGCCATCTCGGTTGAGAACGATTCGAAGTCATTACCCATGATCCTGCGCAGCCGGGTCTTCACCATTAACGTCTATCGCTCTGGCAGCCGCGAGCTGGCCGGCAAACTGGGAAAGTCAGCCATACAACATCCCGATAAATTGGACGGTGTCGAGTATGATATCGGGCCAAATGGCTGCCCCATTCTTCATGATGCGTTGGCGTGGGTAGCATGTAAAGTGCTGCATACAGCGGAAGCAGGCGATTCGACTTTGATTGTCGCCGAGGTTGTCGATGCAGGGATGCGAGGAGAGGGCCAGGCTTTGACGATGGCCGAGGCCGGCTTCAGGCACGCGGGGTAGATATAATGAATCCGCCAGGGAGGCGGATCGTACCTGTAGGGGCAAGGAGTGGTGGGGAAGCGGTGTGGGGGCCTTGCGCCTTGTTCTTGTGCCCTCGCCCTCCTCTCGTCAACTGGAGGTGATGGTGACCATGCTGGCGGAGCTTGAGACTTCAATGTCGTAGTATGGGGCAGCCGGATCAAAACCAGGG
>CADDZH010000110.1 GCA_902812455.1 Chloroflexota bacterium
GCGTGCCACATTGAGTGGTCGAGGCAATGGGAACCTCAAAAAGAAACAAGCCGTTTCAGATAAAGAAAGGAATAGCTATGAGTACACAACCGCAAGCAATGGGTCGCGAACGCTGGCCATTGCTTGAAGCCATCAATATGATCGAAATGCTGTCCTACCTGGGCACCTCACCGCTGGCCGAACGGCACGTGACGGATGAGATCGAGTGGGTCATTACCGGGGTCTGGGACAACACCTTTAATGGAGTAGTGCGGGCGCAGCTTTCGGAGGCGCATGCTGATCAGGTGATCGACGAAGTTGCGAGGCGCTTCCGGGAGCGAGACGTTCCCCACCTGTGGTTTCTGAACGTTGACAGTCGCCCTGCCAACCTGGAGCAGCGCCTCCTGGCGCATGGCTGGGTGCGCCTGCGTGAAGGGGTCGGCATGGCCGTCGATCTCTCGGCTATCGCCTCCCCGTTCCCGCCCCCAGCAGGGCTGACCATCGAGCGGGCGGTGGACGAAGCAGGAATAGCACAGTGGATCGATCTGCATCCACATTACCTTGAGAACGACCAGCGAGATGAACCGCGCGAACGGCTCTATATCAGCCTTGGCTTGAGCGGAGATCAGCCCCTGCATCACTACATTGCCAGGTTGAATGGAGAGTCTGTGGGAGCCCTCTCGCTCTTTCTTGGGCGAGAGGCAGCAGGCATCTACAATGTCGAGGTGGCGGAGGCCAGGAGGCGTCGAGGCGTGGGAACGGCCATGACGCGAGCGGTGCTGGAAGAGGCTCGCGATCTTGGTTATGGTGTCGGGGTGCTCGGTCCAACACGCGAGAGCCGGTCGATGTATGAGCGCCTGGGCTTAGTGCTGCACCGGCAGGCCCTGCCAATGTACTGGTATCCGCACCAGCCGTAGGCAGTTGTCTCTAATGTCATCCTGAGCGAAGCGAAGGATCTGATGCAAGGGACAACCAGATGCATCCCCTTCCCCTTCGCTGCGCTCAGGGCTCGGGATCACTCGCTCAACATGACATGCCACGCATTGGGTTTGCCGATCTTGAGCGGTAAATTTCATATTCACCAGCCGCACGTCTCCAGGACAACAAACTTGTGACGTGCCACCCGGTTGGAATCTTCAAAGTATTGAGAGGAAGTATCTCAACATGTCTACATCCTCAGTCTTGATCCGTCCTGTACACAGAGAGGACGCCGCAGACTTGCAAGCCAACTGCTTTTCGCGCAACACCCTTTCGGAAGTGCAGCAACAAATCGAAAACAGCCTGGCCAACATGGCGCATGACCTGTGGCTCCATCTGGTGGCCGAAGTTGAAGGAATCGTCGTTGGAAGTGCGGAACTCAAACGCGAGACCCAGCGCCTGCGGCGGCACCGTGCTGAGTGGACCGGCGTGGTGGTCTGTGGTTGGTATCAAAGACGTGGCATTGCTCGCGCTCTGCTCATGGAGACGCTAGCCCAGGCTGCTGCCTGGGGCATTGAGCTACTAACGGTCGGTGTGCGCGGTGGCACACCTGCCGAGGAGGTCTATCATCGTCTGGGTTTCCGTGAGTACGCACGTCTCCCGAACGGTTTCAAGGAGGTGCGCGACGGTCAACTGCTGGTCTTCGACGACGTGGCCCTTTACCTACCGGTTCCAGCTACTGCCTCTTGCTAAGAACCCGCCTGGCATACATCTTCGTGATGAACTTTAACAACCAAGACCGGCAGCACATGTCATGTTGAGCGCGTGAGCCGAAGCCCTGAACGCCGTGAAGGGGAAACATCCGCTGCCGAGCGAAAGAGATCCTTCGCGGAGTTTCCCCTGAGCGAAGCGAATGGGCTCAGGATGACATGATATGACTGTTCACCTTGTCAAGGTCTTTCGCTCATGTTTGAACCTTCCCTAAAAACCATAACCGCAGCCTCTACCTCCCAGTGCCAATCTATGTTAGAATAAGCTTCACAATTTGCTGAGTAGAGAACACCAAATGGATAGTGAGGCAACGTAATATGACTCCGCAGCCGATTACCGAGAACACCCTGTATTACGGCGATAACCTCGACATCTTGCGCGAATACATCCCCAGCGAAAGTATTGACCTGGTTTACCTCGACCCGCCGTTCAACTCCAATCGCAGCTACAACGTGCTCTTCAAAGACGAAAGCGGGACGGAGAGCGAGGCCCAGATCATGGCCTTCGAGGACACCTGGCACTGGAACCAGGCCGCCGAGCAGACCTATCACAAGCTTGTCACACAGGCCCCAGATCACATCTCTAAGATGATCGCTGCCTTACGCGAGTTCATCGGCACAAACCAGATGATGGCCTATCTTGCGATGATGGCTGTTCGCCTCATGGAGCTCCATCGCGTCCTCAAACCAACAGGAACTCTTTATTTGCATTGCGACCCTACGGCAAGCCATTATCTTAAAGTGGTTCTCGATACTATTTTTGGCCCAAAGAACTTTCGCAATGAAATTATCTGGCAGCGTACTAATGCCAAGAGCAACGCTTTTACCCGCTTTGCCACAAATCACGATATCATCTTGCGCTATACCAAAACAGAAAAGGCTACCTGGCATCCCCAATATACTACTCATGATCTGGAATATATTCAGGAATTTTACCGCTATGTTGAACCCGAAACAGGGCGCCGTTATACCTTAGGCGACCTGACAAATCCAAACCGAGATCGCCCGAATCTTACTTACGAATTTCTGGGCGTAACCCGTGTCTGGCGATGGACGAGAGACCGGATGCAAGAGGCCTACGAAAAAGGCCTGATTGTCCAGAGTCACCCGGGAGCAGTACCCCGCTTAAAACGCTATCTTGACGAGCAGGAAGGAATTCCTGTTGGCGATGTCTGGGCAGATATTCCCCCTGTGCAATCACAATCAAAAGAGCTTCTTGGTTACCCTACTCAAAAACCGCTCGCCCTACTTGAGCGCATCATTTCCGCCAGTAGCAACCCAGGCGATATCGTGCTTGACCCATTCTGCGGTTGCGGCACAACTATCGCAGCCGCACAGAAGCTAGGCCGTAAATGGATCGGCATCGATATCACTCATCTAAGTATTGCCCTACAAAAGTATCGCCTCGAGAACATGTTCCCAGGCATCCAGTTCAAAGTCGTCGGTGAGCCGCAGGATGTAGCAGCAGCCAGGCACCTTGCCAATAGCGATCGCTACCAGTTCCAGTGGTGGGCCCTCTCCCTCGTGCGAGCCAAGCCAGTTGGTGGCCAGGAGGGCAGCAAGACCGGCAAAAAGGGCAGCGACAAGGGCATTGACGGCGTGATTACCTTCATTGACGATGCTTACGCTAAACCCAAACGAGTGCTGGTGCAGGTGAAGTCAGGCCACATTGGTTCACGCGATATCCGCGACCTGGTTGGCACAGTGCAACGCGAAAATGCTGCCATCGGCGTGTTGATCACCCTGGAAGCCCCAACCCGCGAGATGATCACCGAGGCAGTGAGCGCAGGCTACTACCATTCCCCCGGCTGGAACAGGGATTACCCGCGCATTCAGATCAAAACCATCGCCGAGCTATTGAAAGGCGCCCAGATCGAGATGCCGCCGCAGTATGGCACATTCAAGCAAGCGCAAAGGGTACGAGAATGCGAGGGAGCAGAACAAGAAGAGCTTTTTTGGCAGGATGAAAAAGCATGACATAATTTGACAAAGCTATGCTATACTGTAAATAGTAGAAGTGGTCATTTTGGAGAGAGGCGATTCGATTCGTTTTTTCCTAGCAACAAGCAGGTAATAGTATGGCTCACTATTCGCATCTCTCATTGAACATGAAACGCATGTTCATCACAATCCTCATACCTGTGTTTACGTTGACCATCTTCCTAACCTCTTGTGGATTACCAGGATCAGCTCCAGACGGCTACCTTTCAACTACCAGCGCCGATATTCTCTTTATTCAATGGACAAACAATAATGGGCAGCTCTCTGGTCAACTTCAAGGAGTCTACGTTTCAGCAAATAATCCCCTGCAAGTACAAAAGATCCACGCTTCTTTTACAGGTACTCTCAGCGGTTCACAGATTAGCCTCAATTTCGGCAACTTTCTAGGTATCCCAGATATCATCACAGGGACATTCGATGGTTCTACGCTGAAACTCTCGCTTCCAGACAGCAATGGGCAAATTGAAAGTGTTGTTTTTCAAGGAGCATCTATTAGTGACTATAATAATGCGGTAGCCTCTTTTGAGTCGAATGTCGAAAAAGAGGCCAACCAAGCTACAGCAACCGCACAGGCGCAGGAAATAGAGGCGCAGAACGAGCAGGCCACAGCAACTACAATAGAGAGTGAACAGCAGGCAGTCACCGATGCCAACAATGCCTTGAGCTCTGCACTCTCCAACTTGCAAAGCGATACTAATAATCTTGCCAATGATACCAACTTCAAAGATGTGCTACAGAGTTATGCCAACGATTGGCAGCAAATGCAAAAAGACTACCAGCAAGAACAGGCGGACGCTAATGGCGGTTGCAATAATATTGGAACTGTGGAATCAGATGATGGAGCTGTTCAATCAGATTATGGATCAATAGAATCAGATGATGGCTCATTCCAGTCAGCAGAGGCCCCCATAAATAACGATATCTCAATAGTCCAACAAGATATCCAAACCGTCCAATCAGACTGGCAGCAGCTTCAATACGCCGTGGCAGCCAATACCACAGGAACTCCAGCCCCAGCCTTTACTAGTAGCGAGGTGAATCAAGCAGTTCAAGCAGCCCAAAAACAAATAGCCAGCTCACAAAGTGCTCTGAAGAACGCACAAGTCCAGGCTACGAACTATGACAATGAAGCCAAACAGCTAAAACAGCAAGCCGACGCGATTGTGGCAAATATGCATTGCTCATAAGGCAGACAGGAAAAGGCTGAGGATTATTACATGCCTACATATCCATCACGCGATGAAGCTCTAGTGAGGCTGCAATCCCTTATAGGACAAGATTTACGTCAACTAGCCAGACAGTACGGTATTACCGTATTTAAGGAAAATGGGGGATTTAACAAGGGTTGGCCAGGTCATGTCCTGGAGCGATATTTAGGACTTCCTCTTAACTCCTTGCAAAGCCGCGATTTTGGAGATTGGGAGCTTAAAATCGTCCCACTTATCAGACGAAAAGGGCGGCTTGTGCCGAAGGAAACAATGGCTATCACCATGATTAATCCCACAGATATCATTGCAAAGCCGTTTAGACAGAGCCACCTCTATGACAAACTCTTCAGTATGATTATTTGCGGGCGGTTATTTGTGGATCGTCAAGAAACATACTCAATACTGGAAAGGTGCGAGACGTTTGATTTTGATGACCATGAGGATAAGGAAATGATCGATCAGATAGAGCAGGATTATGAATATGTACGTCGAGTACTTAGCGAGTTCACTGACCCCAGAGAAGGCCTGCAAAACCTCTCGGGGCGAATGGGTGTCTATGTACAGCCGAGAACAAAAGGTGCAGGTCACGGGTCTATTTCGCGGGCATTTTACATGCGCACTTCTGGCCTGAAAAAGCTTCTGAAACTCTAAACTTTGTAGCTCGTAATCACTAGCTCTGTAATTTTGCCACGCAAGTCAGCTTTACTATTGACCGCTCGACTGGCTTGCACTTCATACTGGTAGAAATCCTTGTATAGTGCCCGGATAAGCTCGCTCTTCGAGTTCGAGAGCATGACCTGCACGCCCTGCTGAGCAAGTTGCCGGGCCACCTCGGCCAGCCTCGTTTGCTCCTCTCGTCCAAAATCTCCTTTGGTATAGCTGGTGAACGAAGCTGTTTTGCTTACCGGCATATAGGGAGGGTCAAAATAGACAAAGTCCCCTGCTTGCGCCATGTGCACCACCGCACTAAAGTCCATAGTGAGTATCTCAGCATGCTGTAAGGCATGCGATGCGGCCCGTAGATTGGTTTCATCGAAGATGGCAGGGTTATCATAGCGGCCAAAGGGCACATTGTAGCCACCACGCTTACTTTCGCGATACAGGCCATTATAGCCTGTCTTATTCAAGAAAATCAGGTACGCCGTTTTTTCTAACGAGCCGGTTGGAAGCCGGTTATAGAGCGTTCGCACCTGGTAATATTCTCTGGCCTGCTGCTCGAATGACATGGCATGGTACCTGGTGCGTAGCTCATACAGCAGAGCAAGCAGGTCATCCACACAGCATTGCACATGCTTGTAGGCAGCGACCAGATTCGGGTTCGCATCACTCAGTACCGCATCAGCAGGCTGCAAATGAAAAAAGACCGCGCCACCCCCAACAAAGGGTTCATAATAGCGCCCAAAGGTGTGAGGAAAGAAGGCTTCAAATTGCTCAAGTAGTTGTGATTTGCCACCGGCCCACTTCAAAAAGGGCGCAGGGCGAATATTTCTCTCAGCTTCTAATAGTGTCATTTGCTCTACTGGTTGCGTTTGTGCCATATACACGTGCCTCTTACTATAAAACGACGTACAGCCCTTAAAAAGCTAACTCTTCACGATATAGGCAAGAGTTTATCATTCACATAAGCAGCTACTGTAGACATTATATAAAATTGTCGCCCGATAGCAAAGATGAGCAAGCGCAACATAGTAGCCGCAGGCTCAAAAGAACAGTTGAAGAGAGGAAACAAAGGGTTCAGCTTTCCGCATCATTTAAAAAAAGCTGTACAGGTCCCTGTACAGCACCGGCGATAATCATTAAGGAACAAACAACGACACACCATGAACAATAAGTAGGCCAGGAAAGCATAGTCAGAACACCAGCGAACGAGCTTGTTGTAATCCACCCCTAACAGCAAAGGCTAATAGCAAAAGATGTTAGGCAGAGTTATACCGCCTAATATACCAACGTTTGGCCTCGTCCATACCAAAAATGCCTGGATGAGTATGCAGTATCTTGCGAAGGTAGATTTCAGGATGCTTCCCACGCGGCACATAACCCTCCTCCTGCATCCGCCGAGAGAGTTCGGCAACGCTGAGCGGACCAGCCGCATTTGCCAGTATCCTGCTCGCGTAATCGCGCACTGTTTTCTGTGGCTTGATGACACGTTGAGATGCAGCAATAATAGCACTGGCCTTCTCTGCCTCCCTTTTCAGCCGATCATAATCTTCCATTACTGTACGCAAGCTATCTCCTACTCGCTGCAACGAAGCTTGCACATGAGGTTTTACTGTACGAAACCGTTCTTGTAGCCAGGTTCGAGATGGACGATAGAGCCAGGCTGCTCCGCCAGCAACGAGGAGAGAAAGCAAGATGCCCAAGAGAATGCGTTTATCGACCTTGCACACGAACTCAAAAAGGGAGGAGAGAGCTGCTATGGTCATCTCAAGCGCGAATATTCCTGTAGCATTGAGGTAGACCACTATAGCCTCGCGCTTCCCTTTATCTCGGTATGCGCAGGTCACGATAGCTGAGTACTGAGATAGAGTACCAAACGAAGCCAGATCGGCATCATTGGAGATCACTGTGTGGGGACGAATAAGTTCAATGAGTTGTCCCGTTTGAAGGTCCGTAAGGTCTCGTCGCTCAAGAGCCGCTAATCTAGCGCTAGCACGAGGCATGCCAGAAGGGTCTACGAAGCGAATCCAAGGAGCATACTCCTTCTCCCAGACATGCAAGGCTTCCTGTGGATTAATCCCCCATTGAGGCATCAATTCAGTGATCTTGCGTGGCATCTCATCGCGCACATTGACTGAAGCAAAAACCTTCACGCCTCCCAGCTTTGCCCCATAAAGCAAGGCAGTCTGACGCCGTTTCTTGAGTGCATATTTGATGTCGTTGAGGAACATACATGTATCGAACACACACACTTCAATACGAACACCGACCACGTCAAGCAGATGATCAACTAACTGCTCATCACGTGTAAGGAAGTAGAGCACGTCATAGGCATTTTCGAGTAACGTTTGTCCCGGTTCGAGCTGCTCAATAAGACGGCTCAGAAGATTATCGAGCGTTTCACCCATACACTATCACCGAATAAGGTAGGTAACATACAACAGGACTATTACCAGTAGCAATCGTCCGTGCTAGAGTAGCTCTTCGCCTTCCATTATCCCCCTGCATTTGCGGTATGTCAAGAACAGAACTACATATGTGCAAGAATCGCTCTAAGAAGACGAACATAAGGCATTTTAGAGTCAGTAGATCAGCTTTCACATCGAGGCTAAGTACTCAATGGGTATCCTTTTCCCTTTCGGAACATCCACCATTAATGGCAAAGCCATATATTAACTTCCAGAGCACCAGAAACAATGGTAAAAACACACTGATTTGACAGCAATCCCCGCGAAAATGAGCGAATATAAGTGAACAGCAGCGAACGAACGCGAGAGATAAACCAGCCGGGGAGGCCAATCGAGGGAAGTATGAAGGATAGCAAAAAGGTAAGGGTGAGAACACATCTCCATTAAGAATTACTATCGTGTAGCAGCCCATATATCAACGCCGCAACAAAAATAGCTACCGCCGGTGCTAGCAGTAAAACTAATAGACTGATAGACACTGGCAGACAATATCACACAGAACATCTCCCTCGCGTCCAGCAAAAAAGACGGCGTGGAACCCTTATACAGCTCCTCTACCCGTGCCTCGATACGGCGTACACAATAACAGCGATAGTGAAAAGCACTAACAGCAGGAGCGTAATACTGGAGAGCACAAGCCCGATAATGGCCAGAGCTTTACGTGAAGTTGAGCGGCACCCCAGAGCTGACAGGACAATGCCTACAATGGAAAGTGGAAAGCCCCCGAGCCAGGCGATGGCGGCCAGCGCAGTAATTCGCGAAAAAAGACTTGCGAACACAAAAACACAAATGATACCCAGGATGAACCCTGCCAGGGCCAGGCCACGATTTCGATCCGGCTTTGGTACAACCATAGAAGCATTATAAGCAGGATAGACGCCTGCGGGAGGATATGCCGGTTGCGTTGGCGCGGGCCAGGGCCTGTATGATGGCTGGGATGGTTGCTGAGGAGTAGCCCCATATGGTTGGGAATAGCTCTCCTGCCATTGGGGAAATGGTGGATTATAGCTTGTGACTGGCTCTGCTTGTGGCTGATATGGTGATTGATTGTAGTCCGGCTGCAACTGTTGTGCCATGCTTTGCTCTCCTTCGACTTGAAAAAAAGCCGCTGTAAAAGGATTTCTATTGTGTAGACGCTGGAGAGCAAGATTTTTTGGGCATACGTCTACATGATGATGTTTAACGACCAGATGTGTTATACTTCTATTACCTCAACGGGTAAATATTAATAAATAAGGAGACAAACATGCAATCACAGTCTGGCAACCCTACACGACGCTTTGGCCGCCTGTTACCCACCGCAAACCAACTCACTATTCGCCAGCAACCCGAAACAGCAGCCAGGCAAGCACCCCAGCCATTACCCCGGCCAACAGGACAGCCACCATTTCATCTCTCGCTTGACCAGGTACTTCCCCCTGCAACCGTGCAATCCATTCAGTCCTCTGGACGTCTCGTTTTTCATCTCGTCGGTGATACTGGCGGCGTGAAAACCCCGCAAGACCAGGAGATCGTTGCTATGCACATGGAGGAAGATTTTAGCGCTTCCGATCTGGCGGCGAGACCGGCTTTCTTCTACCACCTGGGCGATGTCGTCTATTATTATGGAGGAGCGGGCGATTACTACGGGCAATTTTATGAGCCATACATACACTATAATGCGCCGATCCTCGCTATCCCCGGCAATCACGACGGCGATATCGATCCGGCCAATCCGTCAACCCCCTCGCTTGCAGCCTTCGTTGAGAATTTCTGCTCCACAGAGCCACACCTTTCCAGCGAAGCAGGCGATAGTGGGCGCGATACTATGACGGAGCCTAATGTTTACTGGACGCTGGAAACGCCCTTCCTGACATTCATCGGCCTGTATACCAACGTCCCTGAAGGCGGCTGGATGGACAACAACCAGATCGCCTGGCTTCAGTCGGAACTGTCGTCGGCGCCACAGGATAAAGCGCTCATTGTCACCATGCACCACCCGATCTACTCAGCGGACACCTATCACAGTGGCAGCGCCTACATGAGCAATATCCTCGACCAAGCTATTCAGGCGACCGGGCGTGTACCGGATGCTGTCTTCGCCGGTCACGTGCATAACTACCAGCGATTCACGCGCCAGTTCAATGGCCGCGATATTCCGTATATCGTTGCTGGCGCCGGTGGTTACTGGAACCTGCACTACATGCAAAAGGTGAATGGCCAACCAATCAAAACGCCTTACCAGGTGCCGGGTGAGGATGTCACGCTGGAAAGCTACTGTGACGACCATCATGGCTACCTGCTTATGCAGGTCGATGGTCAAACGCTCAAAGGCCAGTATTTCTCCGTCCCGCGCCTGCACGAATCCTGGCGCGCCCCTGCTCAACAGATCGATTCGTTCACGCTCAACTGGCAAACGCACAAGCTGCAATAAGCTCACATGCTGGCCCAGTATTCCGCAGCCTCGTCTGCATTCTCCTCCATATCGGGTGAAGCACTCACAATGCTCTCCCGATCTGGATGGCCATTGGCCTGCGAGGCGCTTCCGCTAGAGTTTGCGCTGGCCGCTTCCTCTCTCCCATCTGTGTTAGCAATGGCGGCATGCATAGCGGCCAGCGATCTATTTGCACCTGCATGCAGGCCTCCCCGGGCCACCAGCTCATAATACTCGGTCAGGCGAAGGGCTATCAACTTGCCCGGTTCATCTATCAGGTGATACTTCAATGCATCTTGCCACAGCGACTCCAGCGCAAACGAGTTCTTGAGCAAACCAACGTTAAAGTACATGTATTTCTCAGGTTCTTGTGACATACATCCTTCCTTCTGTCTATATCTACAGGTGTATTTTCTATAGTTGTACTTTGGCGCCATTGGCCTGGACTTTGCGTATAAGGAGACGACCGGCCAGGCTACAATAGCCCTGGGCATTGGCGTGGATAGGATCGTCTGGACGCGAGAGATGCGGGATACGCTTCTTGAGTAGATTGTAGAAGTAATAGACGCCTCCGCCGATATGCAAAACAGGCTTGAAGCTGGCGGCCACCGCATCGCGGTCGCTCTGTCGCCAGGCGGCAGCCACGAACGAAACAATCTCGCTTCCCACCTGCGCCACGGCTTCCTTGGCCAGCCATTCTAACTGGTGCGGGCTGATCGTTTTCCCATACACCGCTATATCAGGATAGCTGATCGTGCCGTTTGAGGCATAGGCATACATGATTTCGCGGGCCTCGAGCAAAGAGAGGGGGCGCTCATATTCGCTCTCGAAGGTATCCATGAGCATCTGGGTAGCCGACTCCACCCCTAACGGTTTGCCTCTACAATAGTCGGTGACAGGAACCTGGCCACGCGCCACGTATAGATCCGTCGTGCGACCTCCGATGTCAATCACGGCGCTCTCCGTCGTCTTGCTACTCGCTTTTTCGCCATAGGTGATGAGAGCGCCGGCGCCTTCCATCACTACCGTGGCGACTTCGACGGTTACGCGCCGGTAGGTCTTGCCATTATCTAGCGTAAAAATATGCGTTCCATCCAAAGCGGCCTTAATGCTGTTGCGCAGGGCCACATTCTTGATGTAGGTTTCAGCCGGCAATCCTGTGACAACGTAGAGGCCAAATTCAATATCAGGGATGAGCGATGCCGCCACAGTTAGCAGGCCGCGCAGGCTGTACTTGCTTGCATAGCGCTGGATATCCCCACGCCCATGGTATACATCGGTTGCCTGCTGCAACGCTAATTCACCTACGGAATAAGCCATTGCTTCGTCATGAAACTGGAAGGTATGCGAGTTAGAATGATCGACTTTGACGCCCAGATTGCGCATCGCGGTGGTGTCAGCCTTGGCAAAGGCCGTAGGAATGCTGCGACAGCGCATTTGCCCATCAATAACGGTGACTCCGCCCACCTGAGAATTGCCAAAGTCGTGCCCATAGGGATACCACTTCATAAATGAGCTCCTTATATGTTCCTTTTTGCTATCTTGCCGGGTTAGTAGCTTTGTACGGCTCCCCCTCTTTGGATAGAAACGTATGAATACACTACGAGCAACACCAGGCAGTACCAGCTAGTACCAATGTGGTTACAAGCTACCAGCAGCGCGTTCATCACAAAACGGGGATCGCTTAGCAATCGTGTATGGTAGGGATAACCCCATAGGCGTTAACTTCAGGCTGCGTACAGCCATGTCATGCTGAGCGCAGCGAAGCATCCGCTGCCCCTCGACAGAGATCCTTCGCTTCACTCAGCATGACATATTTGGCATCTTATGTTAACGCCTATGGGAACAACCCTTGCGGTTGTCCTGTGATATAATCCCTGACAGTATCGGAGTTCGTAAATGCTGGGGAGGAGCAATGAAGCGGCCAGGATGTATCGCCATTGATGGGCCTGCGGGATCGGGCAAGAGCACGATCGGTGAGCGGCTAGCCGAGCGCCTGGGATACCTGTATATAGATACCGGGGCCATGTACCGGGCAGTCACCTGGCTGGCCCTCAAGCAAGGAGTTGATATCCACGATGGACCGGCGCTGGGGGAGCTTGCGCGACATGCCAGCATCGTTATCAGCCGCCCGCAGGTGCGTGATGGGCGCCAGTATACAGTCAGCGTCAACGGGCAGGATGTGACATGGGATATTCGCAGCCCGGAGGTTACGGGCAATGTCTCAACCGTCTCGGCCCATCCAGAAGTGCGCGCTATTTTGATCGCCCAGCAGCGTGCTATGGCGCAGCAGGAAGGCGTGGTCATGGTTGGACGCGACATCGGCGCGGTGGTCCTGCCGGATGCCCAACTCAAAATCTATCTTACGGCCAGCCTGCAAGAGCGAGCGCGCCGCCGTTATGCCGAACTGGTCGAGCGCCTGGGCGAAGGCAATCCTGCTCTCCCATCAATACAGGATGTGTTGCAGGACATCGAGCGCCGCGACGAGATCGATCGCGACAATATGCGCCCCGCGCCAGATGCCATTGTCATTCACACCGATCACCTCAGCATCCAGGAAGTTCTGCAGGTCATCTATCGTTACCTGGAGGATCCGGCATGAAACAGGATCAGCAAGATGCCACTACTTCACCAGATATTCAGGAAAAGCCCGTAAAAAGCAAGCTGGCCAAGCGTCAGAAAAACTACTATGAACCCTATGTGACTCCGCGCATCCTTTATGAAATGATACGCTTGTTCGCTATGGTTGTCTTTTCCTTGACGCTCCGCCTGCGCCTGCGCGGCCTCCAAAACGTTCCCAGGAAAGGCCCGTTCATCATTGCTGCCAATCATCTCGACTGGACTGATGTGCCGCTCATTGTCATGCATGTGCATCACAGAGCGGTCTACATGGCTAAAGAAGAATACTTTATGAACAAGAAGATGCGCTGGCTCGTGCGCTTCATGGGCTCCTTTCCAGTGAAGCGCGGCGAAGCTGACCGCCAGGCGTTGCGCACCGCCGAAGAGCAGATCAAGAAGGGCAACATGCTGGTCATTTTTCCCGAAGGAACGCGCAGCCGGACGTATACAATGGCCAGGGCGCACTCCGGCATGGGCATGATCGCGCTGCGTACAGGCGTTCCCGTCGTGCCGGTAGCCATCTGGGGCAGCGAAAAAGTCTTCAAGAAGTTCAGGACGCCCGTGACGATCTCTTACGGCCAGCCGATAGTATTGAAGCCCAAAGGCAACAAGATTACCCGCGAGGACATCGACGAGGCCACAGAAACGATCATGCACAAGATCGCCGAGATGCTGCCACCACAATATCGCGGAGTCTATGGAGCTACGCCGGGCAAATAAAGTAGAATGGACATGTTGGGCAGATAAACGCATCGGGCTTTGCCGGAAATTCGTTGCGCTCCAGCCCACGCAGGCATTCTTCCAGGTCCTCGTACAGGCTTTGCTCTTTTTTTGCCGTCAGTGTAATGGGGATTACCTCACCGGTGCTGAGGTTGTGGAAGTGCAATTCAAGGTGCTGCCCGGAGTGGTGCTGGCGGTATGCCTGGGCATAAAGATATTCGCGCAACCCTACAGGTGGCTTCTCCTTGCGCTTTCCAAAGCGTGCGCGCACAAACCTCGCAGGCTTGTCTCCCCCTTTAGACTTCTCGACGCGATCGATGGAAAGGTGGACGGTTCTGCCTGCTATTTCGACCAGTAGAGCCGGGCGCAATTCCCAGCTCGTATCGCCGCTTTCCAGCAGCTTGTCGCGCATCAGTTCAATGACTTCATAGCCGTGCTGCTCGTAGATGGAGGCAAATGGCAGGCTATGGCCGCCCAGTTCTTGCCAGTGCTGTGTATAAAGTTCCCTGGCCTCCTCGCGCGTTGGCATGTCCCTGGATTCACGGCCTTCTCCTGCAATATGCTGCTTGAGGGCTTCGAGCGTTTTTTGCGTTGCCTGCCAGAACACCTGGTAGGTGCTCTCGGCGCTGTGAAAACCGCAGATGGTGCTGTACATATACTGGCGGGGGCAGCGCTGGTAGGCCTCCAGGGCTGAAATACTCAGGGTAGGCGGCCTCATCTCCTTAACAAAATCTTCACCCGGCTGAAACCCGGCCCCGCCTGGCACGATATCCGTTTCCTCACTCATATCCGCATCTACCAGTAATGTAGTGGCCCCCCTTGTGGGGGCCAGGTTCCCCGATGCCAGGCTTGAGGAGGCCAGGCTTGGAGATACCAGTGCCATGTTCTCCCAGCGCATCCTGGTGATGCGTTCAGCAGGCAATCCCGCCAGCAGCGCGTCAAGATAGATGGAAGGCTTAGCTTTCTGCTTGCCGTTGCGCTCGCTGTAGCTGAGTACCAGGTGATCGCGAGCACGTGTTACTCCCACATAGAACAGGCAGGCTTCACCGGTGGCCTGGGCCTGCTCACCCTCGCTTTCAGGCGGTAACATACCCGCCGGCGCGGGCACAGGATTACTCTTCTTCATAGTAGGAAAGCTGTTCTGCCGCAAATTGGGCAGGTACACAACAGGAAACTCCAGTCCCTTGCTGGCATGAACTGTCATCACGCGAATGACGTTGGGTGGAGCTTCGTTGCTCGCCGCCACGTCCTGCTGGCGGTTCCCGCCATCCTGGCGTAATGCCAGCAGCACGATTAAGTATTCAAGGAAGCCCCTGACCTGCTCGTGAATGTCCGGCACGGATGGCGCTGGCTCTCCGGTGAACCCAGGCTCCGGGCGCGATAAATCGGCTGGGACTGGGTGCCGATCAATCGGCGATGGGCGCGATAAATCGGCCCCTACGAACTGCTGCCGCTCACGTAATGCCTCTTGCTGCTGGTCATAGCGCCTGGCCAGTTGGAGCAGCGCCCTGTAATCCTCACCGCGCCCACTATCATCATACCCACCTATCAGGTTGCGCATGATGGATGTCTCGATGAAGAGATATTGCGCCAGCAAGGACCAGATGTTGGAAGCATTCTGCTGCAACGACTGCAATACCTGCGACAGGCGGGAAAGCGAACGCCTGCCTGCTGCGCTCATCCCAGCAGGGGCCTCGTCATGAGCGATCAGTGAGCCAGCCGAGCAGACCCGCTGCCGCGCTGCCAGCAGCAGGGTTTCGATATCCTCTTGCGAGAGCGGATGATCAGGCTGTCTGGCCGCTCGTAATATGCCCATGCCGCTCGTGTCTGCCACGAGCAAGAGAATAGAGAGCAGGTTCTTGATATGCTCCTGCTCTAGCAGGCTGGCATTCTCAATGACGGGCAGACCGGCTGATGCCAGTGCACGAGTCACTTTGCGAGCCTGTGCGCGCGTGCGGCAGAGTACCGCCATATCCTGGTAATCATATCCCTGCTCGTACTTGTATCGTATATCGGCAACCAGGCCTGCCAGCTCGCTGGCATTGTCTGCTGCCACAGCCAGCGTCACATATGGGCTGGAAGGTTCTGTAGAGTGCTCATGTAGCGGCAACTGGCGAGTAGCTTGATTGTTGTAAGCTTCAGCCTGCTCGCCCTGTTCCAGTTGCCTGCAGCGGAAGGATTCCGCCAGGGAGACGATGTCCGGGAGGGAGCGATAGTTGCGGCTGAGCGGCAGCACGACCGCGCCGGGATAGTCTTCGTGGAAGTTTGCGATATTAGCTGGCGACGCGCCCCGGAAGCTATAAATCGCCTGGTTGGCATCGCCGACGACCCAGATGCGCCTGGCTTCTCCGGCCAGCAGGTGCAGCAGGATGCCGCTTGCGCGGTTCATATCCTGGAACTCATCGACGAGAATGTGCTGGAATCTCTGCTGCTGCTCGTACAATACTTCTGGATACTCCCGGAACAGTTGCACAGCCAGCATGATCAGCCCGCCAAAATCGGTATCCTGCCGCTGTCGCAGCCGTTCCTCATACAGCACGTAGATATCCGCGACCTCTAGCGCCTTCTTCGCGCTTATCTCTGACTCTTCGTCATGCGCCTGTTCCAGCATGTGCAGGGCCAGCTCGCGGTAACGTTCAGGCGTCACCAGCTCATCTTTCGCACGCGAGATTGCCTTCAAGAAGTCCGGGAAATAATAGGCGGGCGCGTTGAGGTTGCGATAATGATACAGCCGCATCAACGGGTGCGATTCATTGACCGCCGGATGTGATTCACCGGCCAGCGGGCGCGATGAATCGGCCAGCGGGCGCGATAAATCGGCCTCTTCTACCAGTTGGCGGAGGAGGAAATAGCCTTCGGTTTCATCAACGAGCGTGAAGTCCGCTCGCAATCCGGCAAGGCTGCCATAGGTGCGTAGAAGTTCGGCACAGTAGGCATGGAACGTGCTCACTTTGGGTATGTTTACATACCGGTTATTGCCTTCCCTAGCGAGAGGGTGTGATGCTCTGCTTGCTGTCTCTTCCTCACCGTTTTGCAAAACCTGCTGTAAGCGTTCTTCCATTTCCTGGGCTGCCTTGCGCGAGAAGGTCAGGGCCAGGATGTGTTCCGGCGGTACGCCCAGCTCTTGTATCAAATATTCGATGCGGCCTATGAGCGTACTGGTTTTGCCGCTGCCAGGCCCGGCAACAATCAATGCAGGCGTCGAAGCTCTGATGGCCGCCTGCTGGAACTCATCATACTGCTTTTTGGGATGTACCTGTTCAATCCCGTTGCCTATTGTAGGGGCGGGGGTGGGG
>CADDZH010000111.1 GCA_902812455.1 Chloroflexota bacterium
GCCGTACATCCTATGCAGATGGGCAGCGTCGGAACAGCCATTAGCCCGCTTGAGGGATTGAAACTACCCTGGCGCAGGCCACCACGCGCCTGGAACTGGGTCGGAACAGCCATTAGCCCGCTTGAGGGATTGAAACCGCCACATCTAGCGGCGCTGGCGGCGCACGATCTCCACGCTCACCGTGATCACCTTGCAGACCAGGCGCACAATGTACTCCTCGTCATCCAGCCGGTTCGGATCGCTCACGATGCCGCTGCGCTTATCCTCGCTGACCTGGTACTGGTCGATCACCCAAAGGCCTTTATTGATAGGCTCAGCCCCAAACACGCGCCGCCGTTTCGAGCATGACATCCAGCTTGCGCCACTGTTCCTCCTCGCTCAACAAGTTCCCTCCTATTTCTGAAGCAAAGCCACATTGCGGGCTGAGGGCAAGCTGATCGATGGAGATGTAGTGCGTGGCTTCTTCGATGCGTCGCATGAGTTCATCAACCGTTTCTACACGTCCGGTCTTGGTGGTAATTAATCCTAACACTACAACTTTGTCTTTGGGGACAAAGCGTAAGGGGGCGAAGTTGCCTGCGCGCTCTGTGTCGTATTCGAGCAGGAAACGCCGGTGGCTCAGGCTGCTGAAGAGATGCTCTGCTATCGCATCATACGTACCTTCGCGCAGCCAGTAGCTGCGTCGATTGCCACGACAGATATGTACCCCAAAGATCGCGTCAGGAAAGCCTGCAACCACTTCGTTATCCGCTTGTATAGAGCGTTCCATGTTGGCGAGTGGGTCTTCTCCGCGCGCTCGCATCTCCTCCTGCTCGCGCTCATCGACATAGGCGGTGTAACCTGGTTCATCAATCTGAATATAGCGGCATCCTGCCTGAACCAGTTCGGTAATGATTTGCCGCTCGATAGCGACAACATCGCTGACAAACTCCTCAACACTGCCATAGACGGTTTGCGATTGTTCATAAGCAAAGCGCTGGGTAATGCGATCAGGGCCGATCAAGGTAATCTTGACGGGGGTGGCCGTAAGCTGCTGGGCGAAACGGAACTCCTCCAAAGGACGGTTGCGCAGCAGTCGCAATCGTTGGGTTGCTGGCTGGCGGACTGAGTGAATGGGGTCCCGGCCTCGCCCCCCTTTTTTCTCACGCTCCTGGCGCTGCTCTAGCTCATTAGCAAGTGCCTGCTCCTCTGGAGATGCAAGGGGTTCCCAATGGCTCTTCCACAACTCATAGCCGGCCACGTCCGCAAAGCTGGCCATGAAATTGACGCGGCGATACTCTCCATCCGTGACGATAGGAAGATGATGTGCGTCCTGCTCGGCGATTACCTGGCGAATAGCCTCATCCTGTGCCTGGAGCAGAGCCTCATCGCTGACCAGGCCCTGCTCGTGCTTCACAAACATCTCCTTAAGGAAGGCAGGGCGGAGCAGGCTGCCAACCTGGTCAACGCGCATGAAACGCAGAGCAGAAGGATCAGGAACTGCCAATAGGAGTGCTCCCTTCTTGACTACCTAACGTTACAGGTGCTTTTTGAGACATAAAGTATGTTCGATCATCTTATCATGCCCTTCTGCAAGAGACAAGGGAGGTCAGCCATCGAACAGTCACTGCCAGGCTGTGGGATTGACACAGCCTCTCTTCTCAATTACTCTATTTAACAGAGATAGAAGTCCATATACACTGGTAAAGAGGCTCATGAGAGTCCTTGTAACCTGAATTGCATTATGCTCCACCGGCAAGGAGGTCATTCCTATGGCTACTGAGGCTCGCCCTCTGGCGGTTGAACACCATTCTATCGACTATATACCAGAGTCCGAGCGGCACGGTTCGGCCTTTAGCCTGTTCACGCTCTGGTTTGCTGCGAATATGCAGATCACAACTGTGGTGACCGGAGCGCTCGCGGTCATCCTTGGGCTTCCCCTGATCTGGGCAATTGTGGCTATCGTCGTCGGCAATGCTCTGGGTGGTATCTTTATGGCACTGCACTCGGCTCAAGGTCCGGCGATGGGTATCCCACAGATGATCCAGAGCCGTGCGCAGTTCGGCTTCTATGGTGCGATATTGCCGCTTGTGCTCGTCATCCTCATGTACCTGGGCTTCTTTGCGAGCAGCGCGGTTCTTGGCGGACAGGCGCTGGCAGCGTGGACAGGGCTACCTGTCACTCCTTCGATCATCATCGTCTCCGCCGTGTGCACAATTCTGGCGGTGTATGGCTACGATATGATCCACCGCTACGAAGGGCTTGTCAGTATACTCTTTCTGGCAGGCTTCCTGTACCTCACCATCCGCCTCGTGACCGGGAATGCGGTCGGCAAAACACTGTCAGCGTCCTCCTTTTCGTTCGGGACGTTCCTGCTCGTTGTGTCCATTATGGCGACCTGGCAGATCACCTATGGCCCATACGTTGCGGACTACTCGCGCTACTTGCCGCGCAGAACCTCAATCAGTGTGCCGTTTTGGTGGACATACGCCGGGTCGGTGATTAGCTCGATCTGGATGATGATCTTCGGCAGCATAGCTGTTGCCGTTGCCGGTTCTCACTTTCAGAGCGATTCTGTCCGATATATTGTTGAGCAGGCTGGAGGCGGATTGAGTGGCATTTTTTACCTCCTTGTCATCCTGGGCATTATCGCGGCCAACGTGCTGAACCTCTATGGCATATTTTTGACGATAACAACGACCATTGCCGCGCTGCAGCGCTTCCGCACCAGCACGCGCAGTCGCCTCGGCTTCGTGCTCGCCGCTGCCGTTATCGGTACCGCTGTGGCAGTACTGGGTCAGGGGAACTTCATCGCGAACTACACGAACTTCCTCCTGCTCCTCTTGTATTTTGTCATCCCCTGGTCGGCCATCAACCTGGTTGACTTCTATCTCCTGCGGCATGAGCAGTATGATATCGACGCCATTTTCAATCCAGATGGCATCTATGGACGTATTAACTGGAGGGCTATCGTGGCCTACGTCGTCGCCATCCTGCTCGAGCTGCCGTTTATGAGTACAACCCTCTACACCGGGCCGTTGGTTAGCTATCTGGGTGGTGCAGACATTTCATGGATTATTGGCCTGGCGGTCGCTGCCATCCTATACTACGTCCTGATGAGGCCGCGCCTTGCAACCCCTCCCGCAACAACCACGTAGGGCAAGGGCAATTCATTGACAAACCCCAGCGTTACTGTTATTATAGATGTGGTCGTATTCCCTCTTTGCTTCCTCTTAGTGCAGGTTTTATTGCTGAGTATTGCTAGCGACCAGAGCGCCTCTGGAGATTGAGAAGAGAACTTACTATGAGCACACGGCGCATCGGCAAGTACGAACTGCGCGAGCTTCTCGGCCGTGGAGGCATGGCCGAAGTCTGGAAGGCCTTTGATCCGCAACTGGAGCGCTATGTCGCCGTGAAGTTGCTCCACGCCGATTTGCAGTCCGATCCAGAATTCATGTCGCGCTTTACACGTGAAGCCAAAGTGATCGCTTCCCTGCACCACCCCAATATTGTGCAGATTCATGACTTTCAAGTCTCCAGGCCTCCTGAGTCGGATAGCCCAACTGCCTACATGGTCATGGATTACGTAGAGGGGCAGACGCTGGCTGGCTACATCCGAAACACCTCTCGCCTCGGCAAGTTTCTCCCTGCTGAGCAGCTTGTGCGAATGTTTGCCTCTATTTGCCAGGCTGTTGACTATGCCCACCAGCATGGCGTGATTCACCGCGATATCAAACCGTCCAATATCCTGCTTGACCAGCGGAACACCAGGTACAACCCGATGGGCGAACCCGTTCTCACCGACTTCGGTATTGTCAAACTGATGGGTGCCACCTCCACTACGCTGGCTGGCACAAGGAGCGGCGTATGGCTTGGGACGCCCCTGTACATCTCACCAGAGCAAGCGCAAGGCCATCCTGCTACCGAACGCAGCGACATTTACTCCCTTGGCGTCATCCTCTATGAAGTCTGTACAGGCGTGCCGCCCTTTCGCGGTGAGAGCATGACCGGTGTAATGATGCAGCACATCAACGCCATGCCGCCCCCACCTGCTCTCATCAATCCTCATATTCCTCCTGCTTTAGCGCTCGTGATCCTGAACTGCCTTGCCAAAAACCCCAACGAGCGTTTCAGCAGCGCATCCGCCATGCTCAACGCCCTGGCTGAAGCACTCGAAGTTCCCTTGCCTTCAGATATGCAGTATTCTACACGCACACTCGATGCTATGAGCCAGCCAACCTACCTTTCTCCGGTGCGGGCAGACCCATCGCAGGCTGCGCTCGCATCTTCACCTTCCTCGCTATCACCGGCTGCCGCTCCTGCACAAAGTGGCTCAATGACTCCCGCTTTTAGCGCCCCTGCCAGCTCTATTCCTGTAGGCGAAGACCAGAACCGGCTGGTCATGACGCCATCGCAGACTCCGTTAAGGACAACCCCTTCTGCTTTTCCAACACCACCTGCGCCTCCACAACGGAGACGACGAAGAGGGCTGTTCCTGGTATTGGCGGCTGCGCTGCTGGTTGTCCTGCTTGGCTCAGGGCTGGGAGCTTTCTACTGGCTCACGCACCCCATTGCCCCAACCAACCAGATTGTGGGCCACGCCTACTTTATCAGTAGTGGAGAAGTGTCTGAACAGAGCAACCAGGGTATCAACGATGAGCTGCTGATCGATCTGCATAATATCCCCGCCCCTGACCCTGGCAAAAGTTATTATGCCTGGCTGCTGAGCGATGAAAGCAATCCTGAGGGGCCAGCTCTCCTGCTGGGGAAATTACCGATTACACAGGAGACTGTACATTTCCTCTACGCGGGCGATGTCCAGCATACCAACCTGCTTGGAATCACCAGCCGGCTTCTGATTACGCAAGAGGATGCCAATACCACCCCGATCAGTCCATCGCCTGATAAAAGCGCCTGGCGGTACTTTGCTGAGATTCCTCAGCAAGGCAATCCTATGGATATGGCGCATGCCAGCGTGCTGCTTCACCTGCGTCATCTCCTTGTCGACGTCGATACACTCAAAGCTATGGGCCTTCCGGGAGGGCTTGATCTCTGGCTTTTCCGCAACACGGAAAAGGTCTTCGAGTGGGCGGCCATCGCCAGAGACTTCTGGGCCAGTAAGGATGCGGCAGGCGTCCACAACCAGCTCGTGCGCATGCTGGACTACCTGGATGGAGTCAAGAACGTTCAACAAGATATCCACTCCGGGGTAACGCTCCTGGTTAATCCTACCGACGGTGCTGTTTCTCTGCTTGGGTCTGGTCCCATGAACATGTCTGATCCCATGGCTATGGAAACCTCCGGCTACCTGTTTCAGGTCGATCAGCATCTTACCGCCCTGACCCAGGCTCCTGGATTTCCACAAGAGAAGCGAACGCTGGCTGCACAAATCGATCAAGAGATCATCAATGTGAGGAACTGGTTGGAGCAGGTGCATAAGTATGCCGTGCAGCTTGTCAATCTGCCTACCCCGCAACTGCTGACCCAGAATGTTCTTTTGACCCTGGACTATATAGCGACGCAGGCCAGGTATGCCTATATCGGGCAAATTAATGCCGATACAGACCAGGTACAGGGAGGAGTGGTGCAGATCCACGACAATATTCAACACCTGGCTACCTATGACATTGCGGCGTACACCTCTTAGCGCCGCCCTCACTGCGCCCACAGCGCAGCCATCTGCGCGAACAGGCTGAGAGTATTCGGGCGTGACTGCTCGCCGCTCAGTTCGTGATAGATCGTGGCTACGTTGACGGCGATTCGCTCGCCATCCGACCAGGAAGCGTAGCGATCCAGCGGGATATCTCTGGCTGCCTCGCTTGCGGGCATACCGGCCTCGTAGCGCTTGCGCGCCTCGTCATAGACATATTGCAGGTAGCTCTTGACCTCGGCCACGCCCTTTTTATCAGTGATGGGGCCATGTCCAGGCACGATCGTCTCCACATCCATCTCCAGAATGCGGTCGCAGGCGCGCAGCCAGTTGCGCGTTGGCCCGGCCCACATGATGGGGTGACCCCCGATGAAGAGGATATCGCCGGTGAAGATCACGCGGTCACCAGGAAGATGCACCAGCGTGTCGCCGCGCGTGTGCGCCGGGCCAACCTCGATGAGATGGACTGTTTCGTTGCCCACCTTCAACGTCATTTCACCCTCGAAGGTCGTGCCAGGCGGCGTTAACGTGATGTTTTCAAAGCTGAAGGGGCCGAAGGCGTGCAATATAAAGGCCCCAATCTGGCCCATCTCCGGCGCCCGCTGCAGCAGCATAGCAAATTGCGCTGGCTGGATAGCCTCAACCATCTCATCAGCGGTCTTCTTTGAGGCGATAATCTGCGCATCCGCGACTAGTTGATTGCCATAGCAATGATCGCCGTTGGCGTGGGTGTTCACCACCATATCGATGTGAGAGGCCGCGGGAACCGATCTGCGCATCGTCTCCAGCATCTCTCCTGTAAGCTTCAAATCGAAGAGCGTATCTACGAGCAGTGAGGCCTTCCCATCGGTGATGAGGCCGGCGTTGCTCCAGCCCCAGGAACCATCCGGCTGCAAGTAGGCATAGACGGAATTGCCGAGATCGTGCAATCCCTTTGTGTATTGCCAGGTAGGCATGTGTTTTCTCCCTTATACTAACCAAGTTCAGTTGTGAGAAATAATCTTTATACGCTCATTGAGGAACGGAGAAAAATGTCCCTGATAGCGCTTCTGGACTTCCTCCAGTTGCCAATCATTGCCAGTAATGATCCCCCGGCAGGCCGGTGAACCACAACGGCAAGGCTCTCCAAGCACATCTCCGGGCAGCCCGCTCTGGAGTGCATAATCAATTGTCAATTCCTCTCCAGCAGGGATATCACGGCGTGCCACCAGGGTCACTTCATCACGCATCCAGAGATTGCTGTCGCACGAATGATTCATACCTCCTGGGCCTGTTTCTGATGTTCCTGGCGAGCCTGCAAGCTCAACCAGGTGCTCATCTTCCCCAATTTGCATTGCACTATAAGAAGGAACTATCGCAATATACTCCTGAAACTGGGCAGTGGTCATAACCGTCCCACCACAGATGACAACCACCTCACCCTCGAGGATGGCTTCTTTGGCAAACACGCCAGTTCCTTGAATAGGCGAAGCACGGACCTCAGCACGTGGATCATACCACGATGTAGATCGGTACTTGTTTGTCGGCATCATTATATAAGTCCTTTAGAAGGAGATATCATAAGACTTTTTCTAGAAAGCAGCATACGTGATTCTCTCACCAAAAGCAACTTTCAAGACCTATCATCCTGGCGCTCCTTGACGCTCCTCAGCGCGCGGTGCTATGCTGCTAACACAAACTGTCATCGCATGCAAAAGGAAATCATCATGAGCATCATCGAAAGCAACATAGACCGCAACAGCCCCGAATTTCAAGAGAACCTGCGCTACTTCCAGGGACTGCTAGACCAGCTTGACGAGCGCATTCAAGAAGTCCAGCAAGGCGGTGGCGAAGAGGCCATTGCCAGGCATCGCAAGCGCAACAAATTGCTGCCGCGAGAGCGCATCCGGCTCCTTTGCGATCCCGATACCCCCTTCCTGGAACTCAGTCCCCTGGCCGCCTGGGATATGTACGATAACGAAGCGCCTTCGGCAGGTATCGTCACCGGCATTGGCGTCGTCGAGGGGCAGGAGTGCATGATTGTCGCCAACGACGCCACCGTCAAGGGCGGCACCTACTACCCCATGACCGTGAAAAAACACCTGCGCGCCCAGGAGATCGCCGAGCAGAACCACCTGCCCTGCATCTACCTCGTCGATTCGGGTGGCGCCTTCCTGCCCTTGCAGGCCGATGTCTTCCCCGACCGCGATCACTTCGGGCGCATCTTCTATAACCAGGCGCGCATGTCCAGCCAGCGCATTCCCCAGATCGCTGCTGTGATGGGCTCCTGCACGGCCGGTGGCGCCTACGTCCCCGCTATGAGCGACGAGACAGTGATCGTGCAAGGCAACGGCACCATTTTCCTGGGAGGGCCGCCACTCGTAAAGGCAGCCACCGGCGAAGAAGTGAGCGCCGAAGAACTGGGCGGCGCCGATGTCCATTGCCGCATCTCCGGCGTCACCGACCACTACGCCCTGAACGACGAACATGCCCTCGCCATCTGCCGCAGCATCGTCTCGAACCTTAATCGCCGCAAATATATCCCCTGGGATATCACAAGGCCGGAGCCGCCCCGCTACGACCCCAACGAACTCCTCGGCATCGTGCCAAGTGACCCTCGCAAGGTTTACGATGTGCATGAAATCATCGCCCGCATCGTCGATGGCAGCGAATTCCACGAGTTCAAGGCATTGTACGGCACGACGCTCGTCTGTGGCTTCGCCAGGCTCATGGGCTATCCCGTGGGCATCATCGCCAATAATGGCATCCTCTTCTCAGAGAGCGCCCTGAAAGCCACCCACTTCATCGAGCTCTGCGGCCAGAGAAAGACGCCGCTCATCTTCCTGCAGAACATCACAGGTTTTATGGTCGGCAAGCAGTATGAGAGCGGTGGCATCGCTAAAGATGGCGCGAAAATGGTCATGGCGGTCGCCAATGCGCCTGTGCCCCGTTTCACCGTGATCATCGGCGGCTCGTTCGGCGCAGGGAATTACGCCATGTGCGGGCGCGCCTATTCACCCCGGCAATTGTGGATGTGGCCCAACGCTCGCATCTCCGTCATGGGTGGAGAGCAGGCCGCCAGCGTGCTGGCAACGGTGCGCAAAGAAGGTCTGGCTGCTCGCGGCATCACCATGACCGAAGAAGAGGAGGTGGCCTTCAAACAGCCCATCCTCGACAAGTACGAAGAGGAGGGCAATCCATACTACAGCACGGCTCGCCTCTGGGACGATGGCATCATCGATCCGCGCGATACGCGCAATGTGCTGGCGCTGGGCATTGCCGCTTCGCTGAATGCCCCCATGCCCGATACACCCTTCGGCGTCTTCAGGATGTGATCGTACCGGACATGATACAAACAATGAGGGTAAGGACATGGAAGAAATGAGGGATCCTTTTGCCGGCATGATCGGCATGATCGATGGGCCGATTGAGACAAATCATGACGATATATACACTAGAGAGGTACATACAATGCCCTACACACACATCACCGTCGAGCACAGCTTCGACGACAAAGTTGCCACCATCACCATGCGGCGGCCAGAAGTCCATAATGCCTTTAATGCCCAGCTTATCCAGGATTTGCAGGCGGCCTTCATGGACCTAGCTCCCGATGAACAGCTCCACGCCGTCGTGCTGACCGGCGAAGGCCCGTCATTTAGCGCGGGAGCCGATATCAACACGATGAGGGAGTCGGCAACCTTCACGCAGGAACAAAACCTGGCCGATGCCTTGCGCCTGGCCGACCTCTTCGATACCATCAATGGCTTCCCCTGCCCGGTCGTGGCGCGCGTTAACGGGACGGCCATGGGCGGCGGTCTTGGACTGATCTCTGCCTGCGATATCGTGATCGCCGTTGAGGACGCTCGCCTGGCCTTCAGCGAGGTAAAGCTGGGCATCGCACCTGCCGTTATCTCGCCCTATGTGATACGCAAGATCGGCGAGACTCACGCACGCGCCCTCTTCACCACAGGCGAGCGTTTCAGTGCTACGCGCGGGCGTGAGATCGGGCTTGTCCACATTGTCGTTCCCCCAGAAGAACTGGATGCCGCTGTAGAGAAGACGCTGCGCGAATTGCTGAGCAGCGGGCCGCTGGCACTGCGAGCCTGCAAAGCGCTGGCATTGAACGTTGGACGCATGGATCACGACACGGCCAGGAGATACACCGCCGAGATTATCGCCGCCCTGCGCGTCAGTCCCGAGGGGCAGGAAGGATTACGGGCATTCCTGGAGAAGCGCAAGCCGAACTGGGTATCACCTGCTGGCAGCTCCAACTAAGCCAGGCACAACGTAGAACCGCTGAGTATCTTTCTCCTTCTCCAATACGTAGTTTAAACAAAGCATATTCTTTGTAATAGCAAAGGATGAAGGAGAAAATTCGTGTCAACAGTTGAACGCCCCATCGTAGTAGGTGTTTTTGAAGAAGAGAGCCAGGCAAGAAGAGCAATAGACGAACTCAAGCACGCAGGCTTTGGTAGTGACCAGATTGCGGTTGCCATGCCAGGGAAAGAGTTGGAGATTCGTCGTGTGCTCGATACCCTGGTGAATGCGGAGATGCCAGAAGAGGAAATCGGATACTGCGAACGTGAGTTTCAGGCCGGTCACGCCATCGTCTCGGTGAGACATGATGGTTGCCACTGGCAGGCTGCCAGTATTCTCTATGGCGGCAGGATTTACAGGTACGTGAAGAGGTTAGAGGGCCATAAGGGAGCTTTTCCGGTATCTCACGCCAGTGTTCTTTCAGAAGAACCGCCTTTCCAAATGCTCATGGAAAAGATAGAAGATGCAGAATCTTCCTGGAAAAAGTTATTAATAGACGCAGGCCTTGATAAAGTGCTTGACGACTTTGATTAATGCACGTGAAGCAGATTCCCCTTGTTTAGGGCGGTGAGATCAGCAGATTCTGGAGTTGGCTGTGCGATGGTTACGGCGGCTTCCAGGATATAAGTGCCTGGTGATGGAGTTCTACAATCCAGGTTAACGATAACTCTCCCGGCTGCCTTGATAGAACCCTGTCCTTCACCCACAACCTGGCGGATACTGCTGCCTAATGGCTTGCCAGAGATGATAGCTGTGTAGTGGAGCGGTTCCTCTATCGGTACGAGAACATCAGTGAAGTCAAGCGCGAGGCGCATGGTAAAGGGCTGCCCACTGGCTAGCATGCAGTGACGACCGCTGCTTTCACCCAATACTATCTCCATATCATTCAATCGAAGGGTACCGGCTGGCCCAGATTTGCTAACGTCCGGTGGAGCAGGCTCAACTGCAATAACCTCATCTTCCTCAATGCCTGCCAGAGGCTGAGCATCTCTTTGAGACTCGCTTGTTATCATACCATCGTTCTGAACATCTCTCAGAGTCTCTGCATCCTCTTCCGGCTCGGGTAATGCTCTTTGCTGCGCCAGTTCGCGTGCCTGGCCGATCCAGTCCTGCTTGCTGATGCGTTCAGCCGTTAATCCGGTAAGGTCAGCAACTGCTGCAGCCAGATCAGCCGGTGACAGAGCAGCAAGTTGAGCGAAAGTGAAGATACCTACCCGGTGAAGACGAGTTTCGACAGCCGGGCCAATGCCATTGATAAGCTTGAGATCATCGGCCCCTGGCGGCTCCACTTCCCTTGCAATGGGTGAACGCTTCCTGGACATAGGTTCCTCACCTGCGCTGTTTAACCGGCTTTGACATTACTCCCCGCCAGCGCGATCACCATGCCGGCGGGGAGTAGCTGAGCGCGATACTGGAGCACTCAGATTTCGATTTCTTCCTTCAAGAACTCCGTGATTGGGAATGGGACGAAGCCTGTAATTGGCCCGGTATAGTAGCTATCCGGATCGTGGGGGTTGAGTCCCTGGCCACGCATATAACTCGTGAGAGAAGTGACGGTTATGACGGGCTGGAACGGGGTGCCTAGATGCTCTGGCTTCACTTCACCCCCTTTAGCAGTGAAGGTGGCATGATAGAGACTGAATCCCTTTGCGCCAGGAGTAAAGTCAATCAGGCCCTGGTCGCAGTCTAGCTCTACATCGACGTCGTTTTTCCCAAGCGTCTCGAGGTAGAGCCTGGCAGCGAATTTGCCACAGAGAAAAGGTCTCAGACTGCCCGTTACCAACCAGTATACTTCAGCTTGCCAGGGTTCGTTGGAATCAATGATTCTCTTATTGCCTGCGCCTGGATCGGGATTGGTCTCCCCCATTCTTGCCACTATGTATGCATTGAGGGCGCCAGGGGGCAGGTCAGTTTCCATATTGCCCAGTATCCATTGTCCGTTGATTTGTTTGGATAGAGCTTCGGGTAATACAACTTGACTGCTTGCTACGGTGGTTGCTGGTGAAATCGCCATTGTAGGTCTCCTCCATGAATGTGCTAGCGGGTCCGCCGGCCAGGCAAGAAGCCAGGGGCAGCCCATAGAATGTACCATAGCACCGATCAGACAGGGTCGATCTGTGTAATACTCATCCCTTTGTGATCAAGCGTTCTAGCCAGCGCCTCACTCGCCAGCGCACTCCCAGCTTGATGCCCATTTCCTCCAGGTGAGGAGCGATAAAATCCTGAATTTCTCTCAGACTTTTCAGGTACCGGCGTTGACCGCTGGGAACGTGGGTGATATGGCCGTGCCACACACCCGGCTTGCCTTGCTCTGCGCTCTCTTCGACCCAGACCTTGACGATGAACGATTGGGTATCAGGCTCTATCATATCCACAATCGCCCTCGTCTCTTGCTTACTCTCGCTCAGGCTCGGCTTTGATCAACCAGGCCCCTCTCAGGTGCTGCTGTAACAATAACATGGCTGTGTCTATCATGGCGTCTTTCCTGCATCTCATCCTTTGTTTCTTTTGCGTCTCCTGACCGTCTTCTCTGCGTCAATGCAGCGTCTTTGTTATCCACCGGGGAGCCGGGGCGAATCAGTTATAGCTGTTCACCACCTGCTCGAGGGCACGAATCCCCTGCTGCACCTGCTTCTGGAGATCGGCCAGCAAGTCCTGGAGGTGAGTCAGATATGCCAGCACTTCGAGGAGTTGAGGCGCGGTTATTATGGGTGAGACGCCCAGATCGGCAAGCATCAGAGTGGAAGGCTCGTCGAGTTGATCGGCGCGAATTTGCTTGTAGAGCGCTACAGTGGCCTTAGAAGGGCTTACGCCGAGTTCTTCATCGAGGGCGGCGGCACAGCGCTCGTACTGCCTGAGCGCCTCTGCACGATCGCCGAGCAGGTAATACAGCCGCATCAAGCGCCGGTGGGTGCGTTCGCGAGCGCGATCATAGCACATGATGCGCATTCCATATGCCAGACTCGTTTCATAATCGCGGCATGCCTCGTAATAGCTCATCAGCTTATCCAGCATTGCCAGGTACATGCTCTGGAGCCGCTCGCGCTCATACAGGCACCAGTCCTCGTACCAGCCCTCTAATAAAGGTCCCTGGTACAATTGTACAGCCTCCTCGAGAGCTTGAACGCTATAGACATCCAGGTCGTGCCCGGGAATCCTTTGAACTGGGTCATAGGCTTTCTCAAACTGCACGACGTCAAGCCAGATCTCCGCCTGGGGATTCAGGCGAACCCATTCAGGCTCAACTAACAATATACGCTCGTCATCAGCACCTGATTGCGTGTTCAACAGCGATTGCAATTGCCATAGCACCTGGCGCAAGCTTTTCTTTGATTGGGCGGTGCTGGTATCGGGCCAGAGTAAACCGGCCAGCGTCTCTCGAGGCAGCGCGTGATCTCGATGTAGCAGAAGGTAACAGAACAGCTCCTGCACTTTGTGGGCATCGAAACCATCTACAATTTGCTCGTCACGCTGCACACAAAATTTCCCGAAGAGCCGTATGCGTAACATGGCAGAACTCATTTCTCGCGAAGATCCATCGCGCTTATGTACCGGGCACAATAAGTATCCTGCTTCACTGCCACATGAGTTACCATCAGCTTAACGATGCACGAAGCGACTTTTAGGGCATGAGAATAGTATACCACATCCATAAAGGCAAAAAAGCAAAAAAGTGGGGGCCCGATTTATCGTGCGCCCTATCCCGGCCCATTTGTCAGAACCAACGTGAATATAGTAAGATGAATCTAGATCCATTGCAGATCAAGCATTCCCAGGTGTTCTAGCATGTTCACAAAAATACTGATTGCCAACCGTGGCGAAATTGCCGTTCGCATTATGGCAACGTGCCACGACGTGGGCATACGCACTGTTGCCGTCTACTCTGAAGCCGACCGCCAGGCTTTGCATGTTCGCAAAGCCGATGAAGCCTACTACATTGGCCCTGCTCCCGCCTCGCAAAGCTACTTGAATATCGATCGCATCATTGAGGTCGCGAAGCAAAGTGGAGCAGAAGCCATCCATCCCGGCTATGGCTTCCTCGCAGAAAACCCTGCCTTTGTCGAAGCGTGCGAGCGGGCAGGCATCGTCTTCATCGGGCCGCCGGCTCCCGCTATGCGCCTGATGGGCTCAAAAATCGCCGCCAAAAAGCTCGCCATCTCGGTTCATGCCCCCGTCATTCCCGGCTACAACGGCGAGCAGCAAGACGACGAAACGCTCATACGCGAGGCTGAGCGCGTTGGCTATCCCCTGCTCATCAAGGCCTCGGCAGGTGGTGGTGGCAAAGGGATGCGCGAGGTCCACCGGCCCTCCGACTTCCCGGAGCAACTGGCCGGAGCGCGGCGCGAAGCCCTGGCAGCTTTTGGCGACGGCACCGTCTTCCTGGAGCGCCTGATTCAACACCCGCGCCATGTCGAGATACAGGTGCTCGGCGATACCTATGGTAACCTTATCCATCTCGGTGAACGCGAATGCTCTATCCAGCGTCGCCACCAAAAAATCGTCGAAGAAAGCCCGTCCGTCGCCCTCACGTCTGAGCTTCGTGCCGAGATGGGTGCGGCAGCAGTGCGCATCGCCAGAGCTGCCAGCTACGTCAACGCAGGGACGATGGAATTTATGCTTGATACGGATGGCCGTTTCTACTTTATGGAGATGAATACCCGCCTGCAGGTAGAACACCCCGTGACCGAGCTTGTGACCGGCCTCGACCTTGTACGCCATCAATTGCTTATCGCCGCAGGCGAGCCGCTGGGCATTGCTCAGGAGCAGATACAGCCACGAGGACATGCCATCGAGATGCGCCTTTACGCCGAAGACCCTGCACAGAACTTCCTGCCGTCTACTGGCACCGTCACCAGCTTCATTGAGCCGCAAGGCCCCGGCATCCGCGTAGATAGCGGCATCGAGAGCGGCGATGAGATCACCCAGTTCTACGATCCCATGATCGCCAAATTGATCGTGTATGCGGAAAACCGGCCGGCAGCTATCGAACGCATGCGCAGCGCGTTGGAGCAGTGCGCCGTTTTCGGCGTCACGACCAACGCCTCTCTCCTGTATCAGATTGCCACACACCCGGCCTTCCAGGAGGGCCAGACGTATACCAGTTTCCTGGTTGAACATCATTTAACAGGCGAGACTGCTGAGCCGCAGCAACAGCCATTGCCCGCTGAGGCCCTGATCGCCGCCGCGTTCCGCGATATCATTGGCAATACGGCTATCACCACTGCCCAGCATGATGATGGTGATCATTTCTCGCCCACCAATCGTGCTATGATCAGCCCCTGGAATACACTTGGCCCCTGGCGCATGATCGGTGACGCCCGGCAGATGACCTACCTCTACCAGGGCGAGGAACATACGGTGGCTATCAGGCCAACTGCAAGTCTTTCAGAGACATGGAGTGTGCAGGTCGATAGCCAACTGGCTGGCAACATGAGCTGCATGTTTGGCAACGATGATCTCGTCCTGCTCCGCAAGGCCGGCGCAGCTACCCAGCTCCAGGCCTATGTGCAGCACGCTGAGCATGAAACGGATGTCTTCCTGCACGGGCAGATGTACCGGCTGGAACGACGCCATGCTCCTACCGTAGACGCAACCGCGCAAGGTGGCAGCACCAGCAGCGCGCAAAAAAGGCTTACCGCTCCCATGGCCGGCACCATCGTCAAAGTCAATGTCCGCGATGGCCAGGCAGTGAAGCAGCGCCAGGTGCTGGTCATTCTGAGCGCTATGAAGATGGAGCACACCATCACTGCTCCCTACGACGGCAAAGTCCGCCACGTCTTCTACCAGGAAGGGGCAGTTGTGAAAGGCGGAGCGACCGTCGTCGAAATGGAATAGCAGGAGTGCAGAGGGCGCAGCCCTTTGCCGGGCACCCTGCCTGGGAGACAGGTAATAGGGGACGCGGTCCGGGAGACCGTGTGCCGGGGACCCAGATTACTTCCTCCTTTTCATACTATACGAAATGTAATTGAAGAAAGGATTTACATATGCAACTTGGATTTATTGGTATAGGCGTGATGGGCCGCCCCATGACCCTGAACCTGCTCAAAGCAGGACATAATGTCACTATTTTTGCCCGCCACCCAGATAAACCGGAAGTGCAAGAAGTGATACATGCTGGGGCCAAACTTGCCCCCTCATCTCGCGCCGTTGCTATGGCCTCGGATATGGTAATTACCATGGTGCCGAATTCGATGCAGGTAGAAGAGGTGGTCGCTGGCCCGCAAGGCATCTTCGAAGGAGCGCGCAAGGGACTGATTATCGCCGATATGAGCACCATCGCGCCGGCCGTGAGTCGCAAACTGGCGCAAATGGCAGCAAAGCGTGATATGCACTTCCTCGATGCTCCGGTGAGTGGTGGCTCCCAGGGCGCCGTGAATGGCACGCTTACCATCATGGTTGGGGGCGAGCGCGAGATCTTTGAGCAGGCCCGTCCGATCTTCGAGGCTATGGGCAAGAAAGAAAATATTTTTTATGTCGGGCCTAGCGGCTCCGGCGAGGTTGTCAAAATCGTCAACAATATCCTTACCGGCGCAATTGCCGCTGCGACGGCAGAGGCGCTTGTCTTAGGAGTAAAAAACGGCGTAGATCTGGATATTATGACTAAAATCATTAGTGTCAGCACAGGAGCAAGCTGGCAGCTTTCGAACCAGTTTCCGCTGCGCGCCTTCAACGGCAGCTTCCAGCCCGGCTTCATGACCGATCTGCTGCACAAAGACCTGGGGCTTGCGCTCGACCTGGCTGCCGAAAATCAAACACCAGTGGCAATGACGGCCCTGACCCGCCAACTGTATGAGATGGCCCGCGCTGCCGGCTATGGCCGCCAGGATTATACCTCGGTGCTCAAAGTGCTGGAAAACATGGCTGGCGTCGA